>JAJPJM010000058.1 GCA_021324235.1 Verrucomicrobiota bacterium | reverse complement strand
TGCCGAGCGGATTTACGGCTGGCGCGCCGCGGAAGTCAGGGGCAAAGGTCTTCAGGAGGTGCTCTTTCACGGAAATCCGCCGCCCGAACTTCAAGAAACCATCAAAAGCGTGAGGGAACGCGGTGAATGGATCGGCGAATTGCACGAACTCACCAAGGACGGCCGGCCCGTCATTGTTCAGGGCCGATCCACGCTCATCCGGGATGAACAAGGCCGCCCGAAATCCCTGCTCATCATCAATACCGACATCACCGAACGCAAATTGCTGGAGGAACAATTTCTTCGCGCGCAACGGCTGGAAAGCCTGGGCATACTCGTCAGCGGTATCGCGCATGATTTGAACAACAGCCTGTCCCCCATTCTCATGGGCGTCGAAATCGTGCGCGAGGAAGTGACCTCACCGGAGGTGGAGAGCATTCTGCAAACCATGCAAACCAGCGCGCGACGCAGCGCCGACATGGTGAGGCAGATGCTCACGTTTGTGCGGGGCGGCGAAGCCGGTAAAATGCTCATTCATCCCGCCCAACTGGTGAAGGAAATGGGCCGAATCATCACCGATACCTTCCCCAAATCCATCCAGTGCCGCGTACGCGTGGACAAATCGTCCTGGCCGGTTCACGGGTTGCCCACCCAGTTGCACCAGGTCCTGCTCAACCTTTGTGTCAACGCCCGCGACGCCATGCCCCAGGGCGGCATCCTCACGCTGTCCGTCAAAAATGAGCAACTCAAGCCCGCCGAGGTTGCGCCTCATGCCGGTGCCAAACCGGGAAATTATCTCTGCCTGAGCGTGGCCGACACCGGGACGGGAATTCCCGCCGAACAACTCGGAAAGATTTTCGAGCCGTTTTTCACCACCAAGGCGCCCGGCAAAGGCACGGGCCTCGGGTTGTCCACCTCGCTTAATATCATCCGGCATCATGGCGGTTTTATCACCGTTCACAGCGAAATCGGGCGTGGAACGGAATTCAAATTTCATCTCCCGGCCGCCACCGAAACCCCGGTGGAAACCGTGCCGGGACAAATCACGCTGCCGCCCGGCAACGGCGAATGCATTCTCATCGTGGATGACGAGGAGGCGATTCTCGCCATCATGCGCTCAACGCTGGAAAACTATGGTTACCAGGTCTTGACGGCCGGCAGCGGCCTGGAAGCCATCGCCCGTTTCACCCAGAACTCCGATGCCGTGCACCTCATCATCACTGACCTCGCCATGCCGTTCATGGATGGTCACGCGGCCATCCTGGCTTTGCGCAAAATCCGGCCGGACGTCAAAATCATCGTGGCCAGCGGCTCCGAACGGGAGGTGGAGGATCTGCAGAAACAGGTCCAGACCGACGCCTTTATTCCCAAGCCATTTACGAACGAAAGCCTCCTCAAGACCGTCCACGAAATACTGGCGTCCTGAAAACCGTTTGCGCGGATTTCACAATTTCACCCACCGGCCTTTGTGCTGGGATTCCGCGACCGCCGCCAGTACCCGCTGGTTTTTCACGCCATCCTCAAAGGTGGGTTGCACCGGTTTGCCCTCCACGCAGGCGTTCACGAAATCCGCAACCGTGTGGATAAAAGTGTGTTCGTAGCCAATGAGATGGCCGGGCGGCCACCAGTTGCCAATGAACGGATGGATTCCGCTGCGCTCGGTGACCAGGATGTCCCGAAACCCCTGCCGGTCCTTCGGGTCGTCACCGTTGAAAAATTTCAGGCGGTTCATGTCCTCGAAATCAAAATAAACCGACCCTTTGCTGCCGTTGATTTCGATCGCGATATGATTTTTGCGCCCCGCCGCGAAGCGCGTGGCCTCCAGGTTCGCCAGCGCGCCGTTCTCCATCCGCCCGATGAGCAGCGCCGCATCGTCCACCGTTACCTTGCCCATTTTGCGCGTGCTCCCGCGTTGCGGGACCGGTGCGTCACTTAGCGGCCGCTCCGCCACAAAGGTGTGGAGCAAACCACAAACTTCCTTGAACTCGCCGACCAGGTAACGTCCCAAATCTATGATGTGCGCGTTGATGTCGCCATTGGCGCCGCTGCCGCTGGTCTCCTTCTGCAAACGCCAGTTGATGGGAAATTCCGGGTCCACCAGCCAGTCCTGCGCGTAACGCGCGTGATAATGAAGGATTTTCCCCAGCGCGCCCTCCCCGATCATTTTCTTCGCCAGCGCGATCGCGGGGATCCGACGGTAATTGTGACAGACCATGTGGACGACCCTGGCTTTTTGCGCGGCGGCCAGCATCGCCTCGGCCTGCTTCACATTCAGCGCCAGCGGCTTCTCGCATAAAATGTGTTTCCCGTTGCGCGCCGCGGCGATGGCGATTTCCGCGTGCAAATCATTCGGGGCGCCAATGTCCACGATGTCAATCAACGGCGACTCAACCACCTCGCGCCAGTCGGTCGCGGCGTGTTGCCAGCCGAGTTGTGCCCGCGCCGCCTGCACCCCGGCGGTGTTGCGTCCGCAAAGGGTGTGCAGTTCCACATTGGCCTTGAGATTGAAGAAACGGGGTGCCTGCCGCCAGGCGTTCGAGTGCGCCCTGCCCATGAAGCGGTAGCCGATCAGCCCGACGCGAAAAGTTCTCGCCATAAAAGTTGGGGTTGAACTGGATACGCGCGTCTTTATAGTGAGCCGCGACAGACAAGTC
>JAJPJM010000175.1 GCA_021324235.1 Verrucomicrobiota bacterium | reverse complement strand
GACAGGGTGTTGAACAGTTTCAGGGCCATTTACGTTCGCGCAAAGTAAGCTGGAACCGGCGAAAGAAAAGTTAAAACCTCACGCCAGGACGCAAAGACGCGAAGCTGATGAAGGGATTTTGCAGTCTATCCGGATATTAGGCCATGATTTGTTCATGACTCAGAACTGGTTCGTCTTTACCGTCGAACTTGGTACGTGCCCTTCGCAACCTTCGCCGATGAATCTCGCACTAAGCGGGTCTTCGTCAGGGCCAGCACTGGTACAAATTAGGACCGACTCTTCGCCGAATTTATACCTCAAAAACCACCGCTCCGGCGGTGCCCGGAAACTGGAGAGGCCGCGCGTGTAATTAGTTCCCAAAGATGCAACGACCACAGAGATTGGCGTCCCGTTCGTGAAGGCCCGATCCACTGCCTGCATTCGTTGACCGATGTCGATATTTGGGTCTGACCAAATACGTGAAAGTTGCTCGCTTGCGAAAGACGCCATAATACCACAGCAAAGAAATGCCGTTGCAAGAAATGTTCGCTGGGCATTGGTCATATTCATGGCCTAACAGACAATGGACGGCTTCTTTTGCGGCCTGTCCGGTTTCATGTTTTTGACGTTATTTCCGGTTTAAGCCTCTGTCCAGCAGGTTTTTGATTCCCAAAACGTTGCCGATGAGCCGTCGGCAAAGCTGCAAAGCGCAAAATTGCCGGCGCAAAAAACCTTGTGGACACCGGGATGGGACCGGGATTAATCTCCGCGCAAATTTTCCCGTTTGCAACCGATGAAATCTGGAAAGGAGCCCTTATGGAGCTGAAGGTTGTTTGCGAATGCGGCCAGAAATACAAGTTCGACGTCGAGCCGGTGGGCGGCCGGATGCCAATGACTGTCAACTGCCCCGCCTGTGGCGTGGACGGGACCCGCGCGGCCAATGACATGCTGTCGCAGATGGTTCCCAATCCGCCAGCGCCATCCATTGCCGATCCCGCACCGGTCGGCGGGCTGCGTATCAACCGGCCGGCGCCGGCGCCGGCGGCGGTTGCCCCGCCACCGATGCCATCGGCGCCAAGCGCGATCGCACCGATGCGGTCGGCTGTGCCTGCTGCCCCAAAACCAAAAGTTGCCGGGGAATACAATCTGGGCATGGGCATTTTGGGGGCCGTTCTCGGTGCGGCCTTGGGCGCGGGAATGATGTATGGATTCTTTCTCTGGGCGGATTTTCGGTTTCCGCTGATGGGCACGTGCATCGGGGCGCTTTCCGGTCTGGGCGCGCGGCTGCTGGCAAAGGGAACGGATACGACCTTGGGCGCCATCGCCGGGGGTGTCGCGTTGATTTCCACGGCGGGAACGCTTTACCTCATGTTTGGCGACCTGGCGTCCATGTTTATTCTTTCGATGGTTGTCAGTGTCTTCTTCGCCTACAGAATTGCCGGCTGACCGCCAAGGGGAGTTAATTTTTCAAGGCGGCGGCGGGATTTGTCGCTTTCGGTTTCAACCGTTGAATGCGTTCGACGAACAGGAAGAACACGCCGGGACCGAAGCAGAGCAGCATGACGGAGATGCCGGTGGCGATGCCCCAGAATGTGCCGGCGGGCGCGCAGCAATCGTCGCGGCGGCGGACGACGACATGGCTGGGAACGGCAATGAGCAGTTCGAGGATGCTGCCGCGCAGGAGCCAGCGGGTGATGCGTTTGAGGAGCGCATCCGGGTCATCCAATGTGGTGGCGCGGCGGAAAATGATCGACCAGATCAGCCAAAAGACCAGAACGGGGAGAAAGAAGCTCAAAACGGATTGCCAGGCAGGAACGGACGCATTTGTCGCCGGGTTATGATTCAGGGCGTTGGCCATGTTGAGAAACAGGTCTGGCAGATCAAAAGTATTGAAAGCGTTGTCCTTGAAGATGGCGCAGAGCATGGAAAACACGCCGGCGACAAAAAGATTGGCCAGGAAAAACGCGGTGACCATGACAGGCAGCTCCAGGGGCCGCCGCGCCGGCAGCCGGCGTTCGGCAAGGTTGATTGGCAGCAACAGCAGTAATGCCTGTCCGGCCATGAGCACAACGAGCCAAAGCCAATAACCCCAAGCCGAATAGGTCTGCAGAACGTTCTGCCAGCCGATGCTGCTCTTGGCCCAAGTGCCGAAGGCGACGAGCAGGACCGGCGCGGTCAACAAGATGAGGGCCAGGGCGTATAGCAGGACGGTCAGGACGGCCCAGCGTTTCATGGATGCGGGGATTGACTCAAAAAGTTGGACCCCGTACCAGCGAAATCGGCGCCCGGATTTCCCAAAATTTTGCTTTCACGCCTTGCCAATTTTCACTTTTCCCCGCAGATTGTTCAAAACAAGAATAACAACGACATGAACAAAGAGGCAAAACTGGAATTGGAAGGGAAGGTCTATACGTTGCCGACGATTGAAGGCACCGAAGGCGAGAAGGCGGTGGATATTTCGTCGCTGCGCGCGGACACGGGCTATATCACGCTGGACGAGAGCTATGGCAACACCGGTTCGTGCATCAGTAAAATCACCTTCATTGACGGCGAAAAGGGGATATTGCGTTATCGCGGCATTCCGATTGAGGAGTTGGCGGAGAAATCCACCTTCATTGAGGCGGCCTATCTGATCATTTACGGCGATCTGCCGAATCGCGCGCAACTGCGGAAGTTCTCCGACCTGTTTACGGAATATCAATTCCTCCACGAGGACATGAAGTATCATTTCGAGAGTTTTCCCACGGGCGCACACCCGATGGCGATTCTCTCGGCGATGATCAACGCGACGAGTTGTTTCGACGAGGAACTGATGAACTGGCGCTGGGGCAAGTCGAACCAGTTTGACGTTTACGCGGCGAAGCTGATTTCCCAGGTGCGCACCATCGCGGCCTACGCGTACCGCAAGTCGCGCGGCCTGCCGCTGATTTATCCCAAGAAGGCCTACAAATACACGGCCAACTTTTTGCACATGCTGTTTTCCACGCCGTACGAGGATTTCGAATTGAAGCCGGAAGTGGTGAAGGCGCTCGATCTGATTTTCCTGCTGCATGCTGATCACGAGCAGAATTGTTCGACCTCGACCGTGCGCATGGTGGCGTCGAGCCAGGCCAACATGTTTGCCAGCGCGGCGGCCGGCGTCTGCGCGCTCTGGGGACCGTTGCACGGCGGCGCCAATCAGGCGGTGATTGAAATGCTCGTGGAAATCAATCGTGAAGGCGACGACGGCTCGAAATTCATTGCGGCGGCGAAGGACAAAAACAGCGGCCGAAAGCTCATGGGCTTTGGCCATCGCGTCTATAAAAATTACGATCCGCGCGCCAAAATCATCAAGAAGGCGTGCGACGAAGTCCTGTCCAAGCTGCATGTGGCCGACCCGTTGCTGGACATCGCCAAGCACCTGGAGGAAGCGGCGTTGCGCGATTCCTATTTTGTGGAGCGCAAATTGTATCCCAACGTGGACTTTTACAGCGGCATCATCATGCGGGCGCTCGGTGTTCCCGTGGAGATGTTCCCTGTGATTTTTGCGATTGGCCGGATGCCCGGCTGGATTGCCAATTACAAGGAAATCATGGAAGACACGAAGAGCCGGATCAGCCGGCCGCGGCAAATTTACACCGGGCGCACGCTGAATCATTACGTGCCTTTGGAAGAGCGGAAATAAGGCAAACCGCCGGTTTCGTTTGTAAAAACGGGGAAATCCGTCACGGTGCGGCCGGGATAAGGCATGATTCGTGCTGAACTTGGAGCGTACTTACCGTGAAAAAAATCCTGGTAATCGACGACGAAGAATGGCTGCGCGAGATGATTCACCTGGCGCTGAAGCAAAAGGGCTTCGAGGTCATCGAAGCCCCCAATGGCGCGGATGGCATTGAGCAGGCGCGCAAGGAACTGCCCGACCTGATTCTGTGCGACATCAACATGGAAAAGGTGGATGGATATTTGACACTGGCTTCCCTGCGCAACGAGGCGCCCACCGCTGCCATTCCGTTCATTCTCATGACCGGCCTGGCTGACAACGCCGGCATGCGGCACGGCATGGAACTGGGCGCGGACGATTACCTGCCAAAACCTTTCACCACCGACGCGCTTTATGCCGCCGTGGACGCGCGCCTGAAAAAGGCCCAGACCGTGCGCGATGAAGCCGAGCGCAAACTGGCCAGCCTGCGCGACAACATCAGTCTGATGCTGCCGCACGAATTGCGCACGCCGTTGAACGGCATTCTGGCCTATGGTGAGATGCTGGCCACGGACACCGCCACCCTCAAGGCCGCGGAAGTTGCGGAGATGGGCCACGTCATCCATCAGTCAGGCCGGCGACTGGAACGGCTCATTGAGAACTTTCTGATTTATGCGCAACTCGAATTGGTTGCCAGTGATCCCAAAAATATCAACGCCCTCCGGATCGGGCAGACGGAACATCCGGTTCCGCTGATTGAAAAGCAGGCGACCGCGCTGGCGGTGCACGCCAATCGTTCCTCGGATTTGATCCTTGAATTGTCGGACGTGGCCGTGCCCATGGCCGAGGAATATCTCGCAAAAATTGTGGATGAACTGGTCCAAAATGCCTTCAAATTTTCAGAACCCGGTTCGCCCGTGCGCGTCAAGCTGAACGAGGCGTTTAACGTCGCCGTTTTCTCCGTTACCGACCAGGGTTGCGGGTTTTCCACCGAACAGATTACGCGCATTGGCGCTTATATGCAGTTCGACCGTCGCATGCACGAACAGCAGGGGTTGGGGCTGGGACTTTCGATTGCCAAGCGGCTCATTGGGTTGCACGGCGGCACGCTTTCCATCGAAAGCACCAAGGGCGCCGGGGCCACCATCACCGCCAAATTGCCGAAAACGAAGCCCGCGCCCGAGAACGGCTCGGTTTAAAACTCAGAGGGGCAGCCGCGCGTAAACGGCGGCCAGACCCCGTTCGGCAAGTTCCGCAAACAAAAAAACCAGCACAATGCCCACGACCGGCGCGAAATCCGCCTTGCCGGCGCGGAGCGGTACGGCCCGCAAAGGGCGCAACAAGGTTTGCGCCTCGGCCGTGACATAATACCAGAACGAGTGTTTGCCGAAGTAGATATAGCTGTTCAGCAAATGCATGACCAGCAGCGCCCCGGCGGCATATTTCCAGGCCAGATAACTTCCCAAACCGATGATCAGCGACTCTTCAATCCGATGCGCGGCGGAAACCGGGGGCGGTACAATGGCCAGCCAGGCCAACACCCAGCTGACCAGCCACCAGGACATGGCCGCCAGGACGAGCGGCAGGGAGAGTTTCAGCCAGCGCGGCCAGCGATCGACCGGACCCAGTTGCATTCGCACCAGGCGGTGAAACGGTTCGGGCCCGTCCAAAATGGAAAACAACAACAGCCAGAGATAGAACACTCCCAGCGTCAGCCCGAAGCTGAAGAAGGAGAACAACAGGATGCGTCCGAAGGAATCGCTGCGGAACGAGAGTTCAATGACGCCCAGATACAATCTGCCCGCCGCCCAGCCTACGCCCGAACCGATCTGCCAGTAAAACACGGCGCGCAACAACAGCAGACCGCCCAATGCCGCCGGCAAATGCCAGCGCCGCAACCGCCGCGGCTCGGCGCGTCGCAACGTGCCAATCAACGTCGCCGGGGTGCGTTGGCCGAGCGGGTCGAAGCGGAGCGAGCGCCAGTTGAGCCACACCAACAGGCCGGCCAGGTTCAGGATAAAATCAATGATGCCCATGCGAATTCCGAACTACGATTGGCGAATGCCGAATAATTCGCAATTCGAAATTCAGTATTCTTAATTCAACTACATCATCTTTAGCAGCGTGTCCGCCATTTCACTGGGTGTGTCCGCCACGCCAATACCCGCGTCCCGGAACGCTGCCATCTTCGCCGCCGCGGTGCCTTTGCCGCCGCTGATGATGGCGCCCGCGTGACCCATGCGGCGTCCGGGCGGTGCGGTGGCCCCGGCGATGAATCCGGCCACGGGCTTTTGGCAATGCGCCTTAATCCAGGCGGCCGCTTCCTCCTCGGCGCTGCCGCCGATTTCGCCGATCATGATGATCCCGTGCGTGTCCGGGTCTTCGTTGAACAACTTGAGGACGTCCAGGTGCGACAGGCCGGGCACCGGATCGCCGCCGATGCCCACACAGGTGCTCTGGCCCGCGCCGCGACAGGTCAGTTGCCAGACTGCCTCGTACGTGAGTGTGCCGCTGCGGGAGACGACGCCAACGTGTCCTTTTTTATGAATATAACCCGGCGCAATGCCGATACGACAACCGCCCTGGGAGTCCCTGCCTTCGCCGGGGGTGACCACGCCGGGACAATTCGGCCCGATGAGGCGCGTTTGGGTGTTGCCCTGCATGGCCCGTTTCACGCGGATCATGTCACGCGCCGGAATACCTTCGGTGATGCACACCACCACGGCCAAACCGGCGTCCACTCCTTCCAGAACGGCGTCCGCGGCAAAGGCCGCCGGTACAAAAATGGCGGAGGCGGTCGCACCGGTTTGTTTTACCGCCTCGGCGACGGTGTCAAAAATGGGCACCTTTTGGCCGCCGTGTTCGAAAATCTGGCCGCCTTTACCGGGGGTGACCCCGGCGACGACCTGCGTTCCGTAATCAATGGACAGCTGCGCGTGTTTTGCGCCGAAGCTCCCGGTGATGCCCTGGACCAGCACTTTGGTATCGGGTTGAACGAGAATGGACATTGGAATATTCGATTTTGGATTTGTAATTGGCGGCTGGAGGCTAGCCGGCCTTGCGTTTGTGAATCAGGATTTTGTTTCCATCCGGATCGCAGATGATGGCGAACCGGCATACCGGCGTATCCATGGGTTCCATGGCAAAGGTCACGCCGCGCGATTTCAATCGTGCAACCTCCGCGTCCAGATCATCCGCTTCAAATGCGACGCAGGTTCCTTCCGACGACGGTTTCCAGACGTCCCCGTAACAGCCGATGCCGAGCGTGCCGGTGCCGACCTCGTATTCGACCCACATCCCGCCGGCGGATTCCATGGTGGGCTTGAGGCCCAATACGCCTTCATAAAAGGCGCGGGCGCGTTTAATGTCCGTTACGGGGGTTCCGGTAAATGCGATTTCGGTAATCATATGGGTTGTGAGCGGCTGTCCATGCGCAGCTTCCAGGAGACGGCGACCCGTTTTAACGGGCCGGCGACCAACCGGCCGAAGCCCTGGCGCAAACTCCGCCGCGGCCCGGCCATTTCCTCCAGCAATTGTGCGCGCAGGGCGGCGCACTCGCGCTTCGTCTTTTCGTGTTGTTGAACCAGTCCAATCATCTGTTTCTGCAATTCTATCAGCCGCCGGTAAGGCTCCGAATCATCCGCCACCGTTTTGGCGACCTGCATTTCCCCCCTGGCTTGAAGCATCGCGTTTTGAATTTCTTGAGTCATGGGTTGCCGGCCACCGCCCGGACCACCTTTTGCGCCGCATCGGCCATGGAATCGCCGGTGATGAGTTTCAGGCCGGATTCAGCCAGGGTTTTTTTGCCGGCCACAACGTTATTGCCTTCCAGCCGGACGACCAGCGGAATGTTCAAGTGTGTTTCCTTGACCGCCGCGACGATGCCGGTGGCGATGACGTTGCAATCCATGATGCCGCCGAAAATGTTCACCAAGATGCCCTTCACGTGCGGGTCCTGGAGGATGATTTTGAACGCGGCGGTCACCTGTTCCTTGCTCGCGCCGCCGCCGACATCGAGAAAATTTGCCGGGCTGCCGCCGAAATGCTGGATGATGTCCATGGTGGCCATGGCCAGGCCCGCGCCATTGACCAGGCAGGCGATGGAACCATCGAGTTTGATGTAATTGAGATTGAACTTGCTGGCTTCGATTTCCAGCGGCGCCTCCTCGTTCAGGTCGCGCATTTCCTGGATGTCCTTGTGCCGGTAAAGGGCGTTGTCATCGAGCGAAATCTTGGCGTCGAGGGCCACCACCGTCTCCCTGCCATCGGGCGCCTCGACGACGCACAGGGGATTGATTTCGACGAGTGATGCGTCGCATTCCCACCACGTTTTGAAAACGCCGGTGACAAATCGGGCGGCGGCGTTGAACAAATCGCCCTTCAGTCCCAGCGCGGCGGCGATTTTACGCGCCTGAAACGGCTGTATGCCGACGGCGGGATCGATCCATTCCTTGAAAATTTTCCCCGGGGTTTTCCTGGCGACTTCCTCGATGTCCATGCCGCCTTCCGTGCTGGCCATGACCAGCGGGCGGCCGACGGCGCGGTCGAGCAGCACTGCCAGGTAAAATTCCTTTTTGATTTTTGCGCCTTCGGCGATGAGCAGGGTCTGCACGCGGCGTCCGTCCGCGCCGGTCTGTTTGGTGACGAGCACGTTGCCGAGCATTTTGCCGGCCAGGGAGACCGCTTCCTCCACCGAGCTGGCGACCTTTACGCCGCCTTGAAACCCGCTCGTGAACAGGCCCTTGCCGCGTCCGCCGGCGTGGATTTGGGATTTGACCACCACCTTCGCGCTGCCGCTGGCGAAGATTTTTCCGGCCGCACTGCGGGCCTCATCGAGTGACCGGGCGGGGATCTCCAGCGGGACGGCGACACCGTATTGGGCGAGCAATTGTTTGGCCTGATATTCGTGAATGTTCATGTCCTTATAACCACGGGCGGTATTGAAAACGATTGGCGCCGAAAATCAAACTTTTAAGCGATTTGTCGGAGTCCGGGGTCTGGCTGGTGGCGGCGACGGCGGGTCAAACCTTGAAATCCGGTGCCCGCCGGAAGGTCACCTTTTAGCGGTGAGCGTTTGGCTTAGCCAGCCGACGAGCTTTTGCGGGTAGGCGGGGTCGAATTTTTCCCAGTCCGCGATGCGATGCCCGGCGCCTTTGAGAAAATATAATTCACAGGGCACCCCGTTTTCCTTGAGTTTGGCCGCAAAATTCCGGGTGAAGGGCGGCAGCACGGTTTTGTCCGAATCGCCCTGCATCAGCAGAAAGGGCGGGAGGCCGGGCTGGAGGTGGTTGATGGGCGACATTTGGCGGAGCAGCTCCACCGTTTCGTCATTCATCAAGTCGCGGCCGAGCAGGTTTCGCATGGAGGACCATTTGCCAACGCCGCCCCGGTTTTCCGCGTCAGCCAACAAATCCGTCGGCGGCGCGAGGCCCACGACGGCTTGGACCTGCGTGTCCGCCCGGGCCAGGGCGGCGGTGAGACAAACCAGATGTCCGCCCGCCGAATAACCCAGGAGGGCGATTTGATTCGGATCGCCTTTGTAATCCGAGGCATGGGCTTTTACCCAGCGAACGGCAGTTTGGACGTCTTCAAAACAAGCCGGCCAGCGGTTGGTAGGCCCCAGACGGTAATTGATGGAAAACCAGGTGAACTGATTCGTGGTCAACAGCTTCAGAACGGGCGCAAAATCTCCTTTTCCGCTTTTATCACCGGCACACCAGCCGCCACCATGAATGGCGATGACAACCGGGAAAGGTCCGGCGCCGTCCGGGACGTTTGCATCCAGCCGCAGTGTTTCACCGCCAGCCTGGCCATACTCGATATTGGTTTTAATGTCGGCGCAGACAACGTTCGCGACCAGGGTGGTTGCCAGAAAAATGACCAGGGCCGGTTTCATGGTTTGGCGGCGGGCACATGGTTGGTGGCATCGGAAGTGAAATTGACGACGGGAAGCCGGGCGAGGACGGCTTGAGGATCCCAACTGTCGGAACCGCCGAGGACTTTGTCCACCGTGATGGCTTCGGCCTGGGGAAGGGTGAGTTGCGACGCCCACTTTGCACGCGCCGATGGGTCGGCGCCGGGACCGGTGCTGTTGAACTCGGCGTAGCGTGCCGTCTTTTCGCGTGCCGGGTCCCGCCAATTATCCCAACCCGCCGGACGAACGGCGCCGGACATTTCCGTGTTCAGGAAGGTCACGCTGGCGTATGCCCGCCACGGGCGGCCCAGATAGGTATTCACGTCGGGATTTTCACCGGTGATCCGGCAATGCGAAAAAACATAACCGAACGGATGGTCGGCGGGTGTCGAAGCGGCGGTGATATAACCTTTCCCCAGGCAATGAATCTCGCAATGGTCATAAAATTCCGTGGCGCCGCCAAAAATAAAATCCACCGCGCCGGCGACATAGCAGTTGGTGTAGTACTGCCGCCCCCGGTTGGCCAGGATGGTGTCCTGCCATCCCAGAAACCGGCAGTTGCGAAAAATGGCCCGGTCACCGTCCAGCCGCACCGCCAACGCCTGTCCCTGGGGGCCGGCGGAATTTTGAAACGTCAGGTTCTCCGCCACGAAATCATCCGCGTCAACCACCGTCGAGGGCGTGCGAAAGGTGCTGATGGGTTTGCCATCCGGGCCGGGAAGGTTCGCGTGCAAATCATAGGTCAACACGGTCTTTTCGGGATCCTCGCCCACCAGCCGGACGAAATGCTTTTCGCGCTGGAGATAAATCAGTTCCTTGTAAATGCCGGGCTTGATTAAAATCACACACCAGTTGGTGGGACTGGTGTTTTGCGGCGCGGCGCTGATGGCCGCCTGCACGTTGGTGAACTGTCCACTGCCGTCGGTGGCCACCACCAGTTCCGACTCTGCCGTTGTGTTAAAACCGATGAAGAGGAGCAGGGCGAGCGCCGCGCCCGCCCTCCCAAACGCGATCTGTTTCATATCAAGGTTTTGAACGATGCGCAAATGTGGCGTCCCGGTGAAGCGCTTGTCAAAACCATATTTCTCTTGAGCTGGAACAGGGTGGCTTGCAGATTGCGTCATCGTGAGAAATTTTTTCGGGCGGCTGTTTTGGTTGTTGGGCTTGATGTTGGTCCACGCCGCCGCGCACGGGTCCGGGGCCTTTCGGTTTAACGGCCAGGACTATGTGCCGGTGGCGGATTGGGCACGCGCCAACGGCCTGCATTGCGTCTGGCTCAAGCGTGGCAACGAAATGGTCGCCACGAATCGAACCACCCGGCTGGTGTTCGATGTGGATTCACATTACGTGGAAATCAATGGTGTCCAGGTGGCGCTGTCGTTTCCGATCGCGAATCAAAAGGGCGTGGCGCTGGTGGCGCAATTCGACCTCGATGCAGCCATCCGTCCCCTGTTGTTTCCAACGCGGTACTTCCAACCGGCCACCATCCGAACCATCTGCCTCGATCCCGGCCACGGCGGCAGGGATACCGGCAATCGGGTGGGCTGGCATTACGAAAAGGTTTATACGCTGGCGCTCGCGGCGGAGCTGCGCGACCAGCTCCGAAAGGCCGGCTTCAATGTCATCCTGACGCGGACGAAGGACACGTATGTCGAATTGCCCGACCGTCCCGCGCTGGCAGACCAGCGCGGCGCGGATTTATTTGTGAGTTTGCATTTTAACGCGACCCCGACCGGAAAAGACATGGTTGAAGGGCCGCAAACGTATTGCATCACGCCGGTCGGCGCCAGCTCGACCGACGCGCAGGGTGAGGGCAGCAATCACGGTCCGACTCCCGCCAACCGCGACGAGGACGAAAGCCTGCTGTTCGCTTATCAAATCCAAAAGTCCCTCGTGGAAAATCTGGATGCGAATGATCGGGGCGTGCGGCGCGCCCGCTTTGCCGTGCTGCGCGACGCCCGGATGCCGGCGATTTTGATCGAGGGTGGTTACATGACCAATCCGTATGAAAGCAGGAAAATTTACAGTTCCGCCTATCGCCGCCAAATGGCGCAGGCGATTGTTAAGGGCATCCTGGCTTTCCAAAAACTGACCTCTCCGCTGCCGCCGGTTCCGTTTGTGCCCAAATATCACCCGGCAAAATCCGGGGGTAAATCTGCCGCAAGCCATTAAGGAAACTGCGGTTCTTCCATGGTTTTAACCTTTCCAAGGGAATTGGGCGTCGGGTTTGTTGCCGGTCCGCACATCACAGATTTCGCAAATCGTAGTAACCGCCACGCCAAAAGACAAACCGCTGACACGATCGCCGCGACCTGTACAGATTTTAGCGAATGATGGACGATTTTTGCGTGAGGCGTGCCGGTTCACGTTCATGCCGATCTTCCCCAAGAGGCAGTCAACGACTGCCTTAGGCGGTTTCAACGATTAACTCCGACAATGATCGGGTGTCATCGAACCTCTTTTTTTGTCGCTGGCATCGTAGCTGCTAAACCCGACGTTTTGAGAAGGCGGGTTATCACCCGCCTGACCGCGCTGGTTGTAGGCAGAGGCCGCACCGGCGCATTTTATTCAGAAGTTGCAGTCAGAAGAACCGAAACCGTAGAAAACTTATGACAAATCCATGTAAGCCGATACAAATATGGCGCAAACCGGCGTCATTGACACATCAACAGTCCTCGGCCCCGCTGGTTCGGCCATTTCTCAAGACAACCTTCTGCGTGGTGGCCGGGCTGATGCTGTTCGTTTCAACCTCGCCCGGGCAGACGGTATATGCGATGCAATTCAATCAGAGCACCAATCTCTTTGGCACCATCAACCTCCTGAACGGGAATTTTACACGCCTGGGCAGTGAAGGCTCAACCCTTTTCAACGACGTTGCCGCCGCCCCCAGTGGCACCCTCTACGGTATCATCAATTCATCTTCGTTGGTCACCCTGAACCCGGCCAATGGTGCAACCCTGAACAGCGTTGCATTCAATATCAACGGCATCGAATCACTCGCGGTTTCTCCCGGTGGCACGCTGTACGGGGCGACTCAGTCGGCGCTTTATACCGTTAACCCGCTTAACGGCCATGCGACGCTGGTTGGCAATTTCAACAACACCCTCATCGGCAATTCGGGACAAAACATACGCTTTGACTATGATGGCAATCTGTACGACACCGACGCCGGGGTCAACGCCACCAATACGGATCTATTTCGTATCAGTACCGTCAACGGAGCGGCCACGCTCATGGGGGTGGTGACCAATTTCCCGGGGTTGACCCTGGAAAATGCGGGTTCCCAGATGTATGGCGTCGGCATTCAACTCGGTTCCGCGTCCAGCCTGGTGCAGGACCTGGTGGGAATTGACCTGAATACGCTTCAATACGGGGGAACCAATGCCAACGGCTCGCTCGTGGATATCGGTTACAACTTGTTGACCGCCAACTTCCCCAATAATTATAACTTTTCGTCCTCCATCTCGTTCATTGTTTCCGTTCCCGAACCGGGTGCCATTTTGTATTCCTTGATGGGTGGGATTATCTTTCTGGCCTTAAGGCGTGATCGGATCCGAAGTTGACTGCCAGGGCAATCTTCACCTCAGTACGCCAAACCAAAACGCGCGCGAACCCATCGGCGCGCGCGCGTTGCGGTCAAGAATTTTTTTAGCGTGATTTGCGGCGAAGCCCGATCAAGGCGGCGAACCCGCATCCGATCAAGGCGAAGGTGGAGGGTTCCGGTACGGCGAGTGTGCCGCTGATGACCACGTTGTCAAAACGCCAGTTGCCCGAGGTGTTATTCAACGCGGTCCCCTGGGTGCTTACATCGTCGGCGCCCGTTGACGCATTCACCATTTCAATGGCGAAGTTCGGATCATTGGCCGCGTTCGGATCGGTAATCGTTGCGGTCAGACCGGTGAACCAATCCTGTCCGGCGCTTGAACCACCGGTCAAAATATTGTCGCTGACATACGACCCCGTCACCGTATTGACATCCGAGCCGCTATTGGACAAAACCTGCAACCCGGCGTCGGACCCCGAGAGCGTAAGCGCAACGTTGTGCCAGGTGACACCATCCGTGGTGTATTCCAACTGCATATTCGCCTCACCTTGAGTCGTCGCATACCAGTCGAAACTGACATTGATGGAATTATACCCGACGGTGCTGGCGGCGAACTGCGCGCCCTGGGTGCCAATCGGCGCCGCGCTCGACCAGCCGTTGGCGGCGCCGCTGCTTCCGGCCTGCGCACGGATGCGCCAGGTTTGGGTGGTATCCGCAACGGTGTTCGCCCCGGTGTCTGAATTCTTGCCGACCAGGACATCGTCGGTGGTCACACCGATATTGGGGGTTGGATAAATATTCATGCCAATGGAGCCAGCAGTGCCAATACCCGTGGAGGGGGCCGGGCTGTTGTTAACCGCGACCGGGTCGTTTTCAAAGGTCCAGGCGGTGATGATTTGCGCCCGGGCTTGCGTTACCGCAACCAGTGCGCAGGTTAATGTCAGAAGAATTATTCGTTTCATAAATGTTTTACACGTATTGTTCAGGGTTCTCTGCATCTCCCGTTCGATGCGCCCTGATTAAGAACGAGGCGGGTGACGTTCCGGTGGAGTGAATGTTACTTTTGTATTACGTTTCCCATGAGTTTTGCTTGGCAGGAGGGGACGGCGTGGATTAGTTAATCACCATGAGTATTGTCACCAGGACCGGCGACGACGGCACCACGGCGTTGATGTATGGCCGGCGCGTTCCCAAAAATCATCCGCGGGTCGAGGCGTATGGTGCGACGGACGAATTGAATGCCGCCCTCGGTCTGGCGCGCGCGACCGCCAATGAGAATTTTATCCGCGAGCGTTTGCCGGCGATTCAAAAGGATCTCGTTGGGCTGATGGGGGAACTGGCGGTGCTGCCGGAGGATTTGCCGCGTTATGTGAAGGACGGTTATTCCGTGGTGACGCCGGGGATGACCGCAAAACTCGACGCGCTCGTCCGGGAAATTGAGGCGCAGGGCGTCAGTTTCAAAGGCTGGGCGACACCGGGCGACACCCTGAATTCCGCAGCGTTGGACATGGCGCGGACGGTGTGTCGCCGGGCGGAACGGTGCGTGTGCACGCTCAAGGAAACCGGCGAACTAAAGAATGCGGAGATCATCATTTATCTCAACCGTCTCTCCGATCTGTTGTGGCTGCTGGCCCGGCAGGCCGAATCGAAAAACGGTCCGGCCACCGGGCTGCGCGCTTAATTTTTGGCGGCGGTTTCAGCCGGGGCCACTTCGGCCCGGGCGGCGGCAAGGTCCTGCTCGAACTGGGAATTTTTGTTCATTTCACGGACGATGGCCTGCGCCAGCACGCGGCCGGCGTAAATGTCCGTCGGGTAATGCCGCGCGATTTCCACGCGATGCCAGCCGATGTTGCGCGCCTCGGCAATGATGGCATCGTGTTGGTCCGGAAAAACCTCAGCCAGCACCAGCGCCAGAACCATGGACTCGGTCGAGTGGCCGCTGGGATAGCTGAAACTCTTTTCCAGTTTGCCGGAGGCGAGGCTGGGGTCGAGGACATACGGGCGCGGCCGTTTGTAAAAATCCTTGGCGTTGTCGGTCACAGTCTCGGCGTCTTTTTGCACATGTTGAAAGAACGCCTCGGTTTTGGGGAATTTGCCGGGGACAAAGAACGGGCCGATGGCCGGGGTAAAATTGAAGATGGAGAATTTCTTTTCCGTGAACGCGACGGCGACATCGTTGCTGGGAGCGGCATGGCACACGGCGCGGACTTCCGCCATGTCAGCGGCCTGTTCGGGTGAACCGGGCAGCGGCGGCGGCGCAAGCAGCGTGAGGGCGTTGGGCTTGCCGTCGCGGAGATAATGAAGCGCGCCGGTTTGAACCGCCGGAGCCGGTTGCGACATCGTATCGTCGTCAGCGCGCAGGGCGGTGGTGGCGAGGAGGGAGAAAAGGAAAAGGATCGCCCCTCCGCGTGAGTGGTTGGATGACCAAAAGCGTGTCATGGCAGTCGTATTGAATTTCATCGGCAGTATCGGGGAGACAAATGTCGGCAAAAACTAATTGATAACCGGATATCCCTGGCAGTCCCAATTGATGTTCGCCCGGCCGGGGTCGTGACCGGCGGGAGCCGCTTGGCCGGCCGTTGGACCGCTGGAGAGGATGGCCGTGCCGTCGGATACGACATAGCCGTACTTGAAGAAAGCGGCATGACCGTCGCTGAAGGTGATGTTGCCGCCCTGGTCATGGCGTGAAGAGAAGCGGGTTGTGTAATCATGCGGCGTGGCGAGGAGAATCTGGTTGGCGGCATCGCCATAATAAGGTGTCTCCGCGGAACGGTCGCGGACGTCGGAATAAAGCACGAAGGCCGAGGGACGTTTCACCATGCCGGTTTTGAAGATGACACTCGCAACGCTGATTTCTTCATTGGCCACGGATTTCGAATTCATCCCGTAACTGAACAGCGGGCGCTGACCCGGAATCATGTCATACTTGTCAGAAGCTGCCTGCTTGTCCACGGCACTGATGGGCTGGGAAAAAGCGGTCGGACAGATGAAGATGGATCTGGAACTGTAAAATTGGAACTCCATGGTTGAACTGGTTGCCCAGGCATACAGCGGTTTTTGGGCGACATAGGAAGGCAGGGCGTTGAACCAGACATCGTCGCCTTCAGGAGGCGTTTGATTATGGTAAGTGGGAATGGACAGCCAACCCGGGTTGTCCTGATCGACGGCAGTGGCATAACTCTGGTATCTGGGGTAGGGAAATATCTGGTTGTGGTCGTCCACATACATCGTGTCGGCCAGCCCCCACTGTTTCAGGTTGCTCAAGCAGGCAATCTGCTGAGCCTGGGCTTTGGCCCGGGTCAGCGCGGGCAATAGCAGCGACGCCAGGATGGCGATGATGGCAATCACCACCAACAACTCAATGAGGGTAAAACCACGGTGCTGTTTCAAATGCATAATAAAAAAAAACGAACTTCCGGCGGTGCGAACGTCCCATCGCCGCATCTTGGAATGAGGTTGTGACAAGAAGAAGGAGAGATGGTGACATTAGGGTTACAAATCAGCGGGGCCGCCAGCCGGGGAACTTTTCCGAAACGTCACGCCTGCGTCATAACACCGTCACATTTCCATTATTAAATCCCCTCGCTCGAAGTGGAGAGGTCACGGCAATACAAAAAAACAAAAACACGAAGAACAAAATAACCGCATGAAAAAACTATTCGGATTTCTGGGTTTGGCGACGATGCTCTGCGTCACGGCACACGCCCAAACCACCCTTACGGCCTGGACTTTTGATAATCTGCCCATCGCCATTAACTCGAGTCCGTCACCCTCGACCGGTTTGGGCACAGCCGGCGCCCTGGGCATGAATAATTCCTATAACAACACCAACAGCGTCAGCAACCCCGATGTCCAGTCCCTGGCCGGGAGTTCCTCGGGCGGGGCCAATAGCTGGCGCATTCGTGGTTTCAGCACCGTCTCCGGGAGTCGTGGCAACGGCTGGTCCACGAACGCTCCCATCGGCACGCAAGGTGCCCAGTTTTCCGGCAGCACTTTCGGGTATAATAAAATCAAAGTTTCCTTTGATGTTTACGCCACCGCCGATGCGGAGGCCGACTTGCTGGTGCAATACACCACCGATGGCAGCACCTGGAACAATGCGACGATCACGTCCGGAGGCACCGCCGGCGTTATTGCCAATAACCCCTCCAATCCCAATACCGTCATCGGTTCATACGTCATACTGAGTGCCGGCTGGAACAACCAGATCGTCGTGGATTTGACCGGTGTTTCCGGCGTGGACAACAACGCCAGCTTCGCCATCCGCCTGGTGAATGCTTCGACGGGAGCCAGTTGCGTGAATACCACCGGGTCCATTTACAACAACACCTCCGGGAGCTGGACGTTTGACAACGTGGCCATCCGGGGCACGTCGATTGACACCATCGCGGACTGGGATTTTGATACCTTGGGTACGGTTGCGCTTGATAATAATCCGCCCGCGACCCTCGGGTTCGGCAGCGCCAATGTCCAGGGCATGAACAATTCCTACAACAGCACGACCAGCACGAATTCTGCGGATATTACCGCCCAAGGCGGCGCCTCCACTGGCAGCGGATCGTATTGTTGGCGCATCCGTGGTGCTCCGGGCAACGGCTGGTCAAGCCAGGCTCCCATCGGCACGCAAGGTGCCGAGTTTGATGCCAGTACGGCCGGTTATTCCAACATTGTGGTCAGTTTCGATATTTATTTTACGACCCAGGCTGAAGCAAAAATGTGTGTCCTCTACACCACGAACGGCTGGTTGACGGCAACGGTGGCCCAGACCCTCTTCTATGGTGCCAAACCCGCGTACATTCTGACCAACTCGTCCAGTCCCAATACCGTGGTGGGCACCTACTTTTTTGAAACCTTCGGCCAGGGCTGGTTTAACGACATGGTCGCCGACTTTACCGGCGTTCCCGGGGTGGATAACAATCCGCAGTTTGGTATCAGGATTGTCAATGCTGCGACGGGCGGCGACTGTGTGAACTTCACAGGTGGAGCGTACAACAACTCGTCCGGGAATTGCCGTTTCGACAATGTGTCCATCGGTGGCACCGCCGGGAATCTTCCGCCGACGGTTTCCTATGATCCCAACGCCACCGTGGATGGTCCGTTCACCAACACGTTCGTGGACAGTACGGCCTGGCGCACCAACATTACCGCGGTTTATGTGAATGGCGTGATTCTGACGAATTCGGCCTATACCACCAACCTTGCGGGTGAGATTGTCTTTACGCCATCGAAATCCCCGCTGCTCCAGTCGAGCGGTCTTAAAAACATCAGCATTAATGCAAACGGATTTGGCACGGCCAGGTATTCCCAGCCACTGGGCGCCGGAGTGGCCACTCAACTGGCCATCACCACTCAGGCCGCCGGCCCTTCAGCCAGCGGCGGCACTCTGACCGGCAATCCCGTTTTGCAGGTTTCGGACCAATACGGCAACGGCACCACGAATCCTTATGCCAATGTTTCGGTCACCGCGTCCATCGGTGGGTCCGCAGGCTGGACTTTGGGCGGAGACACCACACAGGTGTCCGTCGACGGCGTTCTTGCCTTCACCAATTTGACCGCCTCGGTCAATGGCTCGTCCGCGGTTTCCAACGCGTTTATCACATTCACCGTGACGGGTTACCCTCCCGTAACGGTCACCAATTCGGCTGCCTTCAACATCGGCGCGCCGCCGGTTCATTTTACGCCTGGCAATCTGGCCGTGCTTCAAATTGATACCTTGGACAACAACACGACCTTCAGCATCATCGAAGTCAATCCTTCCCAGGCCGGTCAAACCTCGCCGGTCAACATTGTTCCCATCAGTGCCACGGGAACGAATGCCCTGCGCGAGTCATCCTCGGGAAGCACCGGCCGGCTGGCGCTGAGCGATGACGGGACGTTGCTGGGCTTTGCCGCGTTTGTTGATGGCAGTGCGGCCACTCCCGATGAAACGCTCAACCTTACTCGGGCGGCCGCGAGCTTGAACTGGTCCAATCAGGTGACCATCGGTGCCTATTATACCTCAATCTCGCTGGGCGGCAGCCAGGCCCGTGCCGCCTGTGTGCTGGACGATGACCAGACCTGGATTGTGGATGACAAGGGCGGATTATACGAAGGCACCCTTGGTGATGGAACCAACGCCTCGCCCAACTTGAACGTCTATAATAACGTGGTGGTAAAGACCTTTGGCGGCACTCCCTACGTCGAAACCCAAAAAGCGGTTGCCGGGCAGAGCATCCCGGTGGTTTATCAGCTTGCCTTTGACAGCTTTACCGGCTTATGGGACGGGACTGTGGGCAACAACCTGACCACGGATCCCAACGCATCGGATTTTTATCTGATTTCCACGAACGGTGGCAGCACGTATGACATCCTGTATATCAACGATCAGAACAGTGGAACGCAAGGTGTCATCAAAAAGTATTCGATGGTCGCCGGCAATTGGGCCGCCAACGGTTCGTTCACCAATTCAACCGGTGTGGATGGCCTGTTCGCCACGACCAACGGCGACGGCGGTGTCGATTTATTCTACACAACGGGCAGCGGCGGTACCGGCAGCAACAGCATCGTCCGGGTTAGGGATGCGGCGGGCTGGAATCAAAACATCAGCATCATTTCCAGCAATGTCATCTATACCGCCAGCAAGAAGACCTCGCTGAAGGGCCTCACCTTTGTGCCGCAACAGACCGCCAATGCCGCCGAGCTGATCCCACCGCCAATCCTTACCGCGCAAAACGGCGCCCTGGCGGGCATTCCGTTCAGTGTCACAAGCACACCCGACGATCCGGCCTGGCGCTCCGACATCACGAGCATCACGGTAAATGGTTTCACCCTGCCGCCGGCGGCGTATGACACCACTCAATCCGGGCAGATTGTGTTCAAACCGGCGCAATCCGCGCTGCTGCAAAGCCCGGGTTTGAAAACCATCGTGGTTGGTGCGACCGGATATAGCAGTGACACGGTGGTTCAGACCCTCGGTGCTTTCCAAAGTCTGCTGAGCGGAGTATCGTTGAACAGTGGCAATCTGGCGTTCTCCTTCACCAATGGCACGGGGTTGAGTTTCTCGGTACTGGCGACGAATAATCTGACCGCGCCCGTGGCGACCTGGCCGGTGGTCGGCACGGCGGTCGAAAACCCGTCGGGCTCGGGTCACTACCAGTTCATCGCCCCGTATCCGGCGACCAATTCCGCGCAGTTCTATATTTTGCGGCAGCCTTGAAACCCAGGCTGAAATTACCAGTTAGAAACACGACGGGCAGGTTTCGCAGGGAACCTGCCCGTTGGCTTTAACCGCGAATCGATTAACGGCTATCGCCCGGCAAACCCTGTGAATAATTCGGCTTTGCAGGGGGTTGCCGACTGCAGGCGGAACGGTCTTGCCAATTCCAATTTTGCCCGGCCTTTGCCATCTGCAATCGTCGGCGCGCGGCGGCCGCCGAATATTTTCGGGCAGATGGTCAGGTGAAGTTCGTCCACCAAACCCGCGCGGAACACGGCATCGTTTAATTCACCGCCGCCTTCACAGAGCAGCCGTTTCACCCGCCATTGCTTCCGCAACCACCGGAATGCGGCTCGGAAATTGATTTCGTTCCGGCCGCAGACCTTCACGATGTCCGCCAGCGCCCGCAGCCTCTGGATCCGATCGGCTCCAGCCCGGCGCGTGGTCAGGATGATAATGGGTGAGAAACGGTGTTGAAACACCTGCGCGCGGGGATTGATCGAACCGGAACGGCTGACGATCACCCGCAAATTATATTCCGCCAGGCCGCGTATGAGTCGTTTCCGCCGGAACCGGGCCGGGCCGGGCCCGAGGTTGATGGGAGCGGAATCCACCGTGCGGGCACCGGCCATCACCGCGTCCGCGGTCGCCCGCAGTTCGAGCAGGTGTTCGTGGTCGCGGGCACTGGCAAAGGATGATACCGCACGATTGGCGGTGGCGATTTTTCCATCCGCCGTCATCGCCATGTTTACCAGCACAAAGGGCAATTTCGATTGTTTGGTTTTCACCGGGAATCCATGCCGCTTCAGTTTAGAACGAAAAATCCAAAACCGAAACTCAAAGAATAAACATCGCGTCACCGTAGCTGTAAAAACGGTAACCCGCCTGAATGGCCTGGGCGTAAACTGATAAAATCAGTTCCCGCCCCCGCGTTTCCTCGGGTGCGGCAAAGGCGCTTACCAGCATCAAAAGGGTCGAGCGCGGTAAATGAAAGTTGGTCAGCAGTCCGTCGACGATTTGAAACCGGAACGGGGGGTGGATAAAAATACCCGTTTTTCCTGAGTTTTTCACCAGTTTTCCGCCATTTTGGACGGCAACACTTTCCAGCACGCGCACGGTGGTGGTGCCGACGGCCAGGACGCGGCGGCCGGCGGCCTTCGCTTCGTTTACCGCGCGCGCGGTGGCTTCGCCCAGTTCAAAACGCTCCTCGTGCATCCGGTGTTCTGCCAGAACTCCGGTTTTCACGGGTAGAAACGTGCCGGGGCCGACGTGTAACGTGACGAAACAGACCTGCACCCCCCGGCGCCGGATTTGTTCCAGCAGTTCCGGCGTGAAGTGCAGGCCGGCCGTCGGGGCCGCGACGGAACCGCCGGTTTTGGCAAACACGGTCTGGTAACGTTCCCGGTCTTCAATCATTTCACCCGCGTGGCGCCTCGTGATATACGGGGGCAGGGGAACTTCGCCCAGGCGATCCAGTTCGTGGTTGAGATCCGCAGTACCGGAGAATTGCAGCCGCCGGTTACCCGCTTCGTTGATTTCGAGGACGGTCGCGCGGATGTCGGTGGGGCCGGCCTGGGGGTCATGGAGAACCAAGGCGGTGCCGGGGCGCGCGCGTTTGCCGGGGCGCAACATCACCCACCAATCGTTGCGCGCGTTTTCCTCCAGCAACAAAATCTCCAACCGGCCGCCGGAAGGTTCGGAGGTGGAGCGCAATCGCGCGGGAATGACGCGTGAATTGTTCAATACCAATACGTCCCCGGCGCGAAGGTATTCCAGGACCTCACCAAACTTCCGATGTTCGATGCCGCCGCCGGCGCGTGGCAGCACCAGCAACCGCGATTCATCGCGCCGGGGTGCGGGATGCTGGGCGATCCGCTCCGGCGGCAGGGTAAAGTCAAAATCAGCGGTTTGCATCGCGATGAAATCGTAACAGGACGCGAGTGAGAGAACAGGATGACATTTTTAGCCCTGATATCCACCAAAATTGGGTTGTGGATAACTTCTGAATAACCCCCAAAATTTAGCGTGAATTTATGTTGACTTGGGTGGGTTAAAGTGGTTAAAAGTGGGTCGTCGTGGGTGGAAATGGCTTTTCCATTTTTCCTGCGAATAAATGGGCAGCACTAAAAATACGGAGCCGTCCTACTACAATTCACGCTTTCGTCACGGCGTGGATGAGAAACGGCGCGTACAAATCCCGGCCAAGTGGCGGCCGCAAAAAGCGACCGGGGAGTTGACGCTCATTCTGTGGCCGCGCGAGGGAGTGGGGGCGTGTGTGCGCGTTTTGCCGCCGGGGCAGATGGCGAAGTTGATGCAGTCCATTGACGAGATGCCGAACAGCGACCCCAAAAAGGTCGTTTTGAAACGCATCATTGGCAGCGACTCGGCGCAGGCGACCGTGGACAAGGCCGGGCGGATTTGTCTGCCCGATGAAATGGCGCGCGCGGCCGGCCTCAAGAATGAAGCCGTGCTGGTCGGGTTGCTCGACCGTTTTGAGATATGGAATCCGGACCGCTATGAGAAGGTTCAGGCCGCCGACGCGGCGTTGGCGCCGGATGCCTTTAGATTGATGGAATAAAAAATTATGAATCTTGGAAAATTATTGGCCACCGGAAAAAGCATCATTGGTGGAAGCCGGGAAATCTCCTACCGCATCAGTGACCGTTCCTATCTGCCAAAATTCATTTCACCGAAAAACCCGTTCATGCCTCCGGCCAGGACGGAACCGGCGCCGGTTGTGGCGGCAACTCCGATCAAAAGCCGGATGGCTTCCGACGGAACCAAGACCCAAAAATTGCCCGCTTTTGCCAGGGCCCTTCCGCGAAAACAGAGCTGGGTCAAAAAAATAAATCCCTTCTCAATCTGGCGCGGGTCGCGTCCGGCCACGCCGCAAAAATCGCAGCTCCCCCTGCAGGCCGAGCTTTCGCTGGACCGGGTGAAGGTGGTGCACAACGATCTCAGCGACGCGGATGTGGAGATTGTCCCGATTAAATCGCGCACCCTGCCTGAAGTGGCGGAACCGATTTTACCGACGGCCCATGGCGGGGATTCCTGGGGCCGTTTGAGCGCGAAGCTATTTGGAGTAAAAGCAGCCTGAATTATTAAAGCCAATGCGCAGTGCCCGATTTCGTTCACAAACCGGTGATGGTGGCGGAGGTGCTGGACGCGCTGAAACCGGAGCCGGGCGGTCGTTACGCCGACGGCACGGTCGGTGGGGCTGGACACGCGGCGAACATTCTGAACGCGAGTTCGCCGACTGGATGGCTGTATGGGTGCGATCGCGATGGCGGCGCGGTTGAGGCGGCGCAGGCGCGGCTGGCGGGATTTGCCGGCCGGTTTGAAATCCGTCAGGGCAATTTTGCGGACCTGGCCGGGTGGATTCCGGCGGCGAGTTGCGATGGGGTACTGCTCGATTTGGGCGTGAGTTCGCCGCAACTGGATTCGCCGGGGCGTGGATTCAGTTTCCAGCATGACGGCCCGCTGGACATGCGGATGGATGCGCGGCAGCCGCTGACGGCGGCCGATTTGGTGAATGGCACGAGCGCCGGCGAGTTGGCGATGATTTTTTGGGAGCTGGGCGGTGAGCGCGAATCGCGGCGGCTGGCCGCGGCCATGGTGAATGATCGTCAGCGGCAGAAGTTCGAGACGACCAGGCAACTGGCGGATTTAGTGGAACGGCTGGTGCCGCGGCGCGGGAAAAAAACGCACCCGGCGACCAGGGTGTTTCAAGCACTGCGGATCGCGGTGAATGACGAGATCGGCTCTTTGAAGCTGGGGCTGGCGGCGGCGATGAAAATATTGAAGCCCGGCGGGCGATTGGCGGTCATCACGTTTCATTCGCTGGAAGACCGGATCGTGAAGGATTTCGCGCGCAACCGGTCACGGGATTATACGTTTGCCGGAGACGTGGACGTGCCGGAATTGCGCACGCCGCGCGTGCCGGAATTGAAATGGGTGGCGCGCCGGGCGATCAAACCGCGCGAGGTTGAATTGGCGGAAAATCCGCGCAGCCGGAGCGCCCAGTTGCGGGTATTTGAAAAGTGTTGATACGACGAATGGCGAATTTCAGCAATACAGACTGACATGGCAAAAAATCGAAGACATCAGTCGGCGGCGATCCGGTTCGGTCCGGCGCTAAAGGCGTTGTTCCTGTGCCTGGTGATTGCCGGGCTGGCGGTGGGTTACGTCTGGCAAAAAGGCCAGATTTACCAGCTTGGCCGGCAGATCACCTCGTGCGAGAGCCGGCTGGCGCAGTTGCGCGACGAGAATCAAAGACTGGGCGATCAGCTGGCCGTATTGCGTTCGCCCGTGATGGTCGATCAACGCGTGCATGAATTGAATCTTGGTCTCGTACCCGCCCAGCCGACCCAGGTGTACCGGCTGGCCGAGCCGCCGCCGAAGGACGATGCGAACCGCCGGTTTGCGGCACGACAGGATGGCGGGATGACGCAATGACCTGAAGAATTTTGGCCGCCGCCCGTGACGCCGTCGGGTGAGGAACCGATCGCCGCGGGCGGTTGGCCATTTTGCGATGATAAAACGACTGCAACTGAGACGGATGCTGCTGTTGCTGGGGTTGCTGGGTCTGGCATTTGCCGGCTTGGGTTACCGGCTCGTGGATTTGCAGTTGTTGCGCCATGACGAACTGGCGGCGCTGGCACAGCAGAACACGGAACTCCAATATTTCCGTGAACCCCGCCGGGGCAGCATCCTGGATGCGCATGGCAACCTGCTGGCGACCAGCATTTTTGTGAAAACGGTTTGCGCGGATCCGGTTTTGATTGGCAACCAGCAGGCGGCGGTGGCGCACGCGCTGGCTCCGTTGTTGCACCTGAACGAAGCCGATTTATATCAGCGATTGCTTCCGCGCGTGCGGCAGAATGAAAAAGGGGAAATGGTGACCAATCGCTATGTCGTCTTGCGACACAAAGTCAGGGACGAAACCTGGCAGGAGATTCAATCGGCGATGAGCCGGCTTTCCTTCGGCCCGGATGAAGCCGGATGGTCCCGGGACCAGCGGGCCTTTTACCGTAACCTGCGCGCCAATGCGATTTTTCCCAGTCCCGTGGATGACCAGTTGCGTGTATATCCCAACGGCTCGCTCGCGGCGCACGTGCTGGGCTTTGTCAACACCGATGAATTGCCGGTGAACGGCCAGGCGGTCCTGGAAACCTCAGGCCAGGACGGCATTGAATTGTCCTTGAATTCCGCGCTGAGTGGGGTGCCGGGCTGGCGCGTAACTGAAATGGATCGCCGCCGCCAGGAACTGGCTTCGTTGCGGGACCAGGATGTGACGCCGCGTGACGGCTACAATGTCGTGCTCACCATTGACGGTGTCATCCAGCACATCGTCGAAACCGCGCTGACCAACGCAATGGACAAACACACGCCCATCAGTATTACGGGCATCGTCATCCGTCCACAGACGGGTGAAATTCTGGCGATGGCGACGCTGCCCGATTTTGATCCGAACAACCCCGGGGCCTCATCCGCCGACGCGCGCCGCAATCGGGTGGTCAGCGACATCATGGAGCCCGGCTCGACCTTCAAAATTGTTGTGGTTTCCGGGGCGTTGAACGACGGGGTGGTGCAACTCAACGACACCTTTGATTGTGACCATGGTCATTTTGCGTATGCGGGACGGATTTTGCACGACCATGAGCCGTTCGACCTCCTCACCACCGAGGGCATCATTACCAAGTCGTCGAACATCGGCGCGGCAAAAATCGGCATCCGCCTCGGGGAAAACCGGCTGTACGATTACGCGTGGGATTTTGGTTTTGGTCAACGCACCGGAATACCGCTGCCCGGTGAAGTCGGAGGCATCCTGCATCCGATCAACGATTGGAGCAAGGTGTCCATCGCGCAGATTCCGATGGGGCAGGGTGTGGCGGTAACGCGGTTACAAATGGCCCTGGCCATGTGCGCGGTCGCCAATGGCGGCCGTTTGATGCAGCCGATGCTGGTCAGCCGCCTCGTGGATCGCAATGGCGATGTCGTGGAGCAATACGCACCCCAAATGATCCGACAGGTCATCAGTCCGGCCACGGACAAATTGATGGTCGAGGCACTCAAAACGGTGGTCTCGCCGGACGGCACCGCACCGGACGCCGCGATGAAGGGTTATGTCGTTGCCGGCAAGACGGGTACGGCGCAAAAAGCCGGCCCCGGCGGTTACCTCCCGGGCAAATATTTCGCCTCATTCATCGGGTTTTTTCCGGCGGACAACCCGCAACTTTGCATTTCCATCGTTATGGATGATCCCAAGGAAGGTTACTATGGCGGCCAGGTTTGTGGCCCGATTTTCAAGGAAATAGCCGAACGTTGTGCGAGTTATCTGAACATACCGTCCGACCAGAATTTGCCGGACCCCAATGCGCCGCAACCGCTCGTCGCCACCGGCGCCGCCAGGTCCATGGCCAGTACGGGAAATCCGTGAGTGGCGGTTGAATTTGCAGTGGAAACACGCTCTTTGAAATTTGTGGCCGAAGCCTGCGCGGGGGAACTGAAGCGCGGCTCCGGAGGACTCTCCATTCAGGGCATCTGTACCGATTCGCGGCAGGCAAGGGCGGGTGATTTGTTTTTTGCCATCCCGGGCGAGCGTTTCGACGGTCATGACTTCCTGAACGAAGTCGCGGCCAAAGGCGTTGCCGCGGTGGTGGTGGCACGGAAAAAAATTTCCGCGTCGCTGCCGGAATGTGCGGTGCTGGTGGTGGATGACGTGCGGAGGGCGCTCGGCCGGCTGGCGGCCGCGTATCGGCGGGAGTTTGATCTGCCGGTGATTGCCGTGGGCGGATCCAACGGCAAGACGACGGTGAAGGAATTGATTGCGTCGGCGTTACGCCAAAAATGGGCGACCCTGTGGAGCGAAGCCAGTTTCAACAACGACATCGGTGTGCCGCTGACGTTGTTGCGCCTGGAAAAATCGCACCGAGCGGCCGTGTTGGAAGCGGGCACCAATCATCCGGGCGAACTCGCGCCGCTGGTGAATATGATTCAGCCGAAATACGGCGTGATCACCAGCATCGGCCGCGAGCATTTGGAATTTTTTGGCGATGTCGCCGGCGTGACGCGGGAAGAAGGCTGCCTCGCGGAACTGCTGCCTGCGGACGGCAAGCTTTTTGTCAATGGTGACAGTGAATGGACCGAACCGGTGGTCCGGCGCACCCGCGCGACGGTGGTGCGTGTGGGGCTCGGCGAAAAAAACGACTGGCGGGCAAAGGGCGTCCGGCTGGACAAGAATGGCGCGACTTTTCGCGTGGACGCGCCAAAAACGGAATTCGGCGGCGAATACCGGGTGAATCTGCTGGGTCGCCATCAGGTCGTGAATGCGCTTTTGGCGGTCGCGGTCAGTGAGGAACTGGGCCTGGGCCGTTCCGCGGTGCGGGACGGCCTGGCCGACTGCAAACCGGCCAAGATGCGGATGCAATTTTGGGAAGCCGGCGGGGTGCGGGTGCTGGACGACGCGTACAATGCCAACGCGGATTCGACGATCGCGGCGCTGGAAACGCTTTGCGATCTGCCTTTGCAAGGCCGGCGGGTGGCGGTGCTCGGTGACATGGCCGAATTGGGCGCGCAGAGCGAGGCCGCCCATGCGGAGATTGGTCGCCGCGCGGCGGAACTCGGCATTGGCCAGCTGTTTGCCATTGGCAAAATGGCGCCGGTGATCGCGGCGGCGGCCCGCGGCGCCGGATTGAGCCGCGTTTTTGAATTTGCGGATGTCGAGGCGGCGAAAAACGCGGTGAAGAATTTTTTGAAGACCGGCGATGTGGTGTTGTTGAAGGCGTCGCGGACGTCGCGTCTGGAACGCATCGCCGAGACATTGAAGTTGGAGTAGTCGTGAATCAAGGCAATGCTTTATTATTTGAGCCAAAAGTTGCTCGATTGGTCGGCGGGAACGCACTGGGCGGATCATCTCTCCGCGCTGCGGCTCTTCCGCTATATCACCATCCGCAGCGCCGGCGCCGCCATCACGGCGCTGATTTTGAGCTGGTGGCTCGGACCGAGAATCATTCATTGGCTCAAGCAATTGAAATTCGGCCAGGATTACGCGGACAAAGCCGAGGAAGCCGGTGGTTTGGGCGCGCGCGTGCTCAGCAAAAAGGGCACCCCGACAATGGGCGGCATCCTGATCATCGCCGTTTTGGTGTTTTCAACGATGTTATGGGCGCAATGGAACGCGCAGATCGAACTTACCCTGCTTTCGGTCCTGGTGCTGGCGGGTTTGGGCTTTTACGACGATTACGCCAAAATCATTCAACAGAGCGGCGGCGGCACTCCGCCGCGTTTGAAGCTTTGGGTGCAAATTTTGCTGGCCACCTTCATCGGTGTGTATCTGTGGCTGACCCCTTCGACCGGCAAACTGGTGACGGAAATCACGGTGCCGTTTTACAAGTATCCGGTGGCCGTGGACGCGGGATGGATTGGCCTGGGCATCATCGTGCTGGCCATTGTGGGGAGTTCGAATGCGGTGAACCTGACGGATGGCCTCGACGGGCTGGCGACCGGCTGCACGCTTATCGTGGGGTTTGTGTTTTTGTTTTTCACTTATCTGGCGGGCAACCTGAAGGCGGCGGCTTATCTGCAAATTCCCTACGTGTCCGGCGCTGGCGAGTTGACCGTCTTTTGCGCCGCGCTGATCGGGGCGGGACTGGGTTTTTTGTGGTTCAACTGCCATCCGGCACAGGTGTTTATGGGCGACACCGGCTCCCTGCCGCTCGGCGGCGCATTTGGCATCATCGCCGTGCTGATTCACCAGCCGTTCGTGCTGGTCATTGCGGGCGGGGTGTTCGTGCTGGAAGCCGCTTCGGTCATTCTCCAGACCAGTTGGTTCCGGTTCACGCGAAGGCGTTACGGCACCGGTCGGAGAATTTTTTTGATGGCGCCGCTGCATCATCACTTCGAAAAAAAAGGCTGGTACGAATCGCAGGTGGTGATGCGCTTTTATATTTTGTGCGTGCTGTTTGCGGTGGTCGCGCTGGCCACGCTGAAGCTGAGATAAAATCAATGTTCAAATTGGCTAATAATAAAGACTGTGCAGGTCGCTTTGCCCCTTGCGCTGCGAACCGGCTATTGTTAAAAACATTGCCGGTAGCGGTGGGGCGCGTGGTGGCCCAAAAGGTGCTTTTATCGACCCGAAGGCTTGAGAACCGACCGGTTTTTAACAACCTGCATCGCTGCAGCTTCAAGCGTAAACTGATGAACAATAACACTTTAAAATGCAATGGAGTTTTGAGAGGGAAAACTTCAGGGCAGGAAACTCAACCAAACAACCTCCACGAAAGGACGCAATCAGCGCCAAATCAATGAATAGTCCCAACCCATTCGTACCCCAAGGCTCCCTTTTGGAGCAGCAAAGCAAACGCCGTTCAAGGGTGAAATTCGCCGTGTTCTGCGTGCTGGCGGTCAACGTCGTCGGCCTCATGGCCCTGCTCATGCAGGGTTGCAAGCGTGAACAGAGCGAGGCGGAAAATCAGCCGCCGCCGCTCGACACCAACCAGCCGGCGATGGACACCAATGCTCCGTCAGCGGTCGAGGCGTCCAATCCGCCGGTGCAGCCGCCGACGGTGGTGACACCGCCGCCCGTTGCGCCGGAGGCCGCCGGGACGGAATACGTCGTGATCAAGGGCGATTCGCTTTGGAAGATTGCCAAGAAAAACGGCGTGACGATCAAGGCGATTGAAGCCGCCAATCCCAACATCGATCCGGCCAAATTGAAGGTGGGCCAAAAGCTTTCAATGCCGGCCGCGACGAGTGCCGCCGGGTCGACGACCGATATGACCAGCCCGGCCGGTGCGGGCGGTGGCGAGGAAATTTATATCGTCAAGTCGGGTGATACGTTATCCAAGATCGCCAAGCGCAACGGAGTGACCATCAAGGCGATTGAATCCGAAAACGGCCTGTCCACCACTCGCATCAAGGTTGGCGAGAAATTGAAAATTCCGTCGAAGGCCGGGACGGCCCCGGCTCCCGAGGCCGCTCCGACACCGGCGCCGGTTACCGTGCCGCCGGCAACGAGCACAACGTCCACGCCGGATAACGCCTCGGATACGCAATAACGGGGACCGATTCCGGGTCGGAGGAATTTTTTGAAACGTTGAAGTGAAATTCGCCGTTACGACCTTGGCGTTTTGTGTTGCCGCCCTGCTGGCGCTGGGGCTGGTAATGCTTTACAGCTCAAGTATGAGCCAGGTCGGCGCGCACTACCTGATGTGGCAACTCGTCTGGTGCGCGTTTGGCTTCCTGCTCTGTGTGGCGGCGACCGCCCTCGATTATCAACTGCTCCGAAAATTCGCCTGGCCGATTTTCCTGGTGGCCTTGGTCTTGCTGGTGCTGGTGCTCGTGCCCCATATTGGCCGAAAAATCAATGGCGCACGCCGCTGGTTCGATTTCTACGGCATGCGCTTTCAGCCCTCTGAATTCGCCAAGCTCGCGCTGGTCATCCTGCTCGCCTGGTATGGTCACCATTGCCAGCGGCACATGCACACGTGGAGCCGTGGCGTCATCCTGCCCGGCGTCTTCATCGCGCTGATACTCGGTTTGGTGTTCGTTGAACCCGACCGCGGCACGACCATCCTGCTGGCCGCCGTTGGCGGCGCGATGCTGTTGCTGGCCGGTGCCCGCTGGAAATACGTTATTCCACCCGTCATCCTGGGCGTCATCGCGCTGGGGGTGTCCATCCTGTTTGATCCGATGCGCTTGAAACGTATCTTCAGCTGGTGGGATTTGGAACAGCACAAGGACGGGGTCGGTTATCAAGCTTATCAGGCCATGATTGCGCTCGGTTCCGGCGGCTGGACCGGCCTCGGCCTTGGCAACGGGCGGCAAAAACTTGGGTTCGTGCCGGAGGATCACACCGATTTCATCCTTTCCATCATTGGTGAGGAACTGGGCCTCATTTCCACGCTGTTCATTCTGCTGGCCTTCGTGATCATTGTGATTTGCGGAATTTACATCGCGCTCAACTCGCGTGATTTGTTCGGTCTGTTGCTCGGGACCGGCGTTACTCTGCTCATCGGGCTGCAGGCGGCGATCAACATCGGTGTCGTCACCAGCGCGTTGCCGAACAAGGGCCTGCCGCTGCCCTTTATCAGTTACGGCGGCTCGAACCTGATGGCCATGTTGACCTGTGTGGGCATTCTGTTCAGCATCGCGCGCCATGCCCAGGTGCGCGAAAGGATTCCCACCACCGCCATCGAACCTGACGAACTTCCCTCCGTCCAATCCACATGACCCGGTCTGGAGCCCAAACGCCCTTCGTCGCCATCGCGTGCGGCGGTACGGGCGGGCATCTCTTTCCGGGTCTGGCCGTCGCGGGGCAGCTCGCGCAACGCGGTTGCGCCGTTACCCTCCTGGTTTCCCCCAAGGAAGTTGACCAAAAGGCCGTGAAGGCGGCTGGCAGCGCGGACGTCGTCACACTGCCCGCCGTCGGGCTGCAAAATCGCAACTACCTTTCGTTCGCGCACAGCTTCTGGCAATCATGGCGCGCGGCCCGGAAACTTTTCAAGTCACGACCGCCGTGCGCCGTTCTGGCCATGGGCGGCTTTACCAGCGCGCCACCGGTTCTGGCCGCCAAAAAATCCGGCGCCAAAACATTTTTGCACGAATCGAACGTCATCCCTGGCCGCGCCAACCGCCTCCTCGCGCGTTATGTGGACGAGGCATTCATTGGATTTCCCGGGGCTGCTGCGCGGTTGCGCGTCCCGCGGGGCGGGGTTATTCACACCGGCACGCCGGTGCGTCCGCAATTCCAGCCGCGCGATGCCGGTACGTGCCGCGTCGCGTTGGGTCTTGACCCGCACCGGCCCGTCATTCTGGTGATGGGCGGCAGCCAGGGCGCGAGCGGCATCAATGAAATCATCCTGGCCACTTTGCCCCTGCTCGTCGGGCGCGCCCCCGCATGGCAATGGCTGCACCTCTCGGGAGCGGGCCATTTTGAAAAGGTAAGGGAAACCTATACCCGGTTTGGCTTGTCGGCCGTGGTTCGTCCGTTCCTCGCGGAAATGGATCTCGCGCTGGGCGCCGCCACGGTTGCCGTGAGCCGCGCCGGGGCTTCATCCCTGGCCGAAATTGCGGCCATGCGCCTCCCGTCGCTGCTCGTGCCATTTCCCGCCGCGGCGGATAATCACCAATTCCACAACGCGCGCGCGTTTGAGACCACCGGCGCCGCGCGGCTGGTCGAACAAAAAAATGCGACGCCCGGGGGCATGGCAGCCCTGCTGGGGGAACTGGTCGAGAACCAGGCCGCTCGCACGGCCATGCAAACGGCGCTGGCGCAATGGCATGCGCCTCAAGCCGCCGAGCAGATTGCCGATACGATTTTGAAAACCATTGGTGAACGGTCCGGCCTGACCTCACATATCGAAGAGAAACCCGGCCGGCGCGGCGAAATGAATTTGAAAGTTGTGGCATGACAACGGCAACCTGCGTTTTGGAACAGCCGATGACACCTGCTCGACAAATTGCCGGTGAACTTGCCGGGTGCGTTTCCCGCGCGACGGTCATTCGCCATGCCGAACCGCTGGCGAAACACACCACGCTGCGCGTCGGCGGGCCGGCGGACGTATATGTCGAACCCGCGTCGGAAGCGGATCTGGCCGGCATCGTGAAACTGTGCTCTGCGGGCGGCGTGCCGTTTTTTGTGCTGGGCCGCGGTTCGAACCTGCTCGTGCGCGACGGCGGCTTTCGCGGTGTCATCATTTGCCTGGTGCACGCGAATTTCAGCCGGATTGAGATTGAGGGTGAGCGCCTGCACTGCGGCGCGGGCGCAAAATTGAAAAACGTCGCAGTGGCGGCGAAGCGAGGCGGTCTGAGCGGCATGGAATTTCTGGAAGGCATTCCGGGGAGCGTGGGCGGCGCCTTGCGGATGAACGCGGGGGCGATGGGCGGCCAGACCTTCGACGTGGTCGAATCGGTCCGCCTGATGGATTTTCACGGCAACGTGCGGGAACTGGCGCCGAAGGCCATGGCGGTTGAATATCGCAGTTGTGCCACATTGAAGGATCACATTGGCCTGGGCGCGGTGTTCAAAGGCAGGCCGGCGCCACGCGGGGAAATCGAGGCCCGCATGAAGGCCTTCAGCGAAAAGCGTTGGACCTCACAGCCCGCCGCTCCCAGCGCCGGGTGCATGTTCAAGAACCCCGGATCGATTCCAGCAGGAAAACTGGTGGACGAGCTGGGTTTGAAGGGGACCCGCGTCGGCGGGGCGGTGGTCTCCGCCGAACACGGCAATTTTATCGTGAATGACGGTACGGCGACGGCGCGCGAGGTTTTGGAGTTGATTGACCTGCTCCAACGCCGTGTGCAGGCGGAGCGCGGAATTGAATTGCAGACGGAAGTTGAGATCATCGGCGAAGGATGAGCCACAAGCTGAACATCACGGTGATGTTGGGCGGTCCCAGCGCGGAACGCGAAGTGTCGTTGCGTTCCGGGGCGGCGGTCGCTGCGGCCTTGCGTTCGCTCGGCCACGACGTTCGCGAGCTGGATCCGGCCAATGATTCATGGATTTTGCCGGGCAAGATGGATGTGGTTTTTCTGGCGTTGCATGGCACCTACGGCGAGGACGGCACGGTGCAACGCCGCCTGGATGAACTGGGGGTGGTTTACACCGGTTGCGATGCCGGAGCGAGCCGCATCGCCTTTGACAAGGTGCTGACCAAGCAGTGTTGTCTCAAGGCCGGAATCCCAACGGCGAAATTCCTGGTGCTGAATTCAGCCGGGACCTCGTGGCCGAAGGATTGGCTGCCGCCGCTGGTGGTGAAACCGGTGCGGCAGGGTTCCAGCGTCGGATTACAGTTTGTCGAACGCGTTGAAGACTGGCAAGCTGCGCTGAACGAAGCCTTGAAATTTGATTCGGAGGTTTTGGTCGAGGAAAAAATCGTTGGCCGCGAAACCACCGTCGGTATTCTGGGCGGTCGGCCGCTGCCGGTGGTGGAAGTCCGGCCCAAGGTCGGCAGTTACGATTATCGCAACAAATATACGGCCGGTTGCACGGAATATTTCTGCCCGGCGCCATTGGATGCGGCCGCCACCAAACGGATCCAGGACGCAGCGCTCGGTGCCTTTGAGGCCGTGGGGGGGCGGGATTATGCGCGCGTGGACGTGATGGTGCGGACCGGCGGCGAGCCGGTGGTATTGGAGGTCAACACGTTGCCGGGCATGACCGAGACCAGTTTGTTGCCGAAGGCGGCGGCGGCGGCAGGACTGAATTACGCACAGCTTTGCCAGCGCATGGTGGATCTGGCGCTGGACCGAAACGGCCGGGAACATCAAACCCTGAAGCGGGCCGGCCGCTGAACCTGAGGATCGTTGGCGTCGGGTGTTCGACGCTGCTCAAAACTGAAATTTGAACATGTGGTTTAGACGCGAACAAAAGAACCGGCGATTGAGCCACCGACACGTGCTCGACGTGAAGGTGCGTTCACGTCAGGTGCGGGCGACGCGCCTGCGCCTCGGGGCGGTGGCCCTGGCCGTCACTTTTGGCACGGTGTTCGGCCTTTTTCTGTTCTGGCGCGCGGGCGAATGGGCGCTCGATACCTTCGTGTATGAAAACTCCGAGTTTGCCATCCGGCGCATCGATGTGCAGACGGACGGTGTGATTATGCCCGACCAGTTGCGCCGGTGGTCGGGTGTGAAGCCGGGGGACAATCTCATGGCGTTGGATTTGGGGTCGGTGAAGCGGAATCTGGAACTGGTTTCGACCATTGGTTCCGTTTCCGTCGAGCGCGTACTGCCGAGGACATTGCAGATACGTGTGATGGAGCGCCAGCCGGTGGCGCAAGTGGATGTGCCGCGCGCCGGCGCGGCGGGCGGCATTGTGGTGACGGTGTTCCAGCTCGACGCGGACGGCTATGTCATGCAACCGCTCGATCCCCGGTTGTGTGTGATTCCCCTGGCGCAGATCCGGGACCAGTTGCCGGTGATCGCGGGTTTGAATGTGTTTCAATTGCAGCCGGGCCAGCGCGTCGAGTCGCCGCAAGTATCGGCCGCGTTGCAGTTGCTGGGCGCCTTCAACCACTCCGTGATGGCCGGGCTGGTGAATCTGCGGCGCATTGACGTGTCGTCGCCGGGCGTGGTCGTAGCGACCACGACGCAAGGCGCCGAAATTACTTTTGGTCTCGACAACCTGGACCAACAACTGCAACGCTGGCGCGAGATTTACGATTTGGGACAACGCATGAACAAGGCGATTGCCGCGCTCAATCTGGCGGTTTCCAACAACGTGCCGGTTCGTTGGATGGAAGCCGTCGCCGCGCCGGGCGGTTTGCCGAGGCAGGACAACCCACCACCCCTCCGGAGGAAAAATGTTTGATGATTCATCCATCATTGTCGGTTTGGAAATCGGCACGTCCAAAGTCTGCGCCGTCATCGGCGAACAGGGGGCCGATGGCGCGGTGAATATCATTGGCCTGGGCCAGGCCCGCTCGCGCGGCGTGCGCAAGGGCGAGATTGCCGACACGACCCAGGCCGAGGAGGACGTGCGCAATGCCATTGTCGAGGCCGAGCAAATGGCCGATGTGGAGATTCGCAACGTCTATCTCGGTGTGACCGGCGGGCACATCCGCGGCTTCAATAACCGCGGCGTGCACCCGGTGGTCTCCGCCGACCGGGAAATTTCCGAGGACGACGTGCAGGACGTCATTAAAAACGCGAAGGCGATCAATTTGCCCACCGAAAACAACGTCGTTCACGCCATCCGCCAGCATTTTTTTGTGGATGGCCAGGACGGCGTGACCAATCCGGTCGGGATGCTTGGCTCACGCCTGGAAGTGGATGTTCATGTTGTCCATGGCAACACCAACCGTCTGCAGAACGCCATCCGGCTGGTGAAAGGTCTGCAACTGGAGGTGGACGACATTGTCTTTAACGGCCTTGCCTCGTCGCTCGCGCTGCTGACGAGTGAGCAGAAGGAACTGGGCGCCCTGGTCATTGACATCGGTGGCGGCACGACCGACTACGTCGTCTGTGCCGGTGGCGTCATCCGGCACACCGGCGTGCTGGCGGTTGGTGGCGATCATGTTTCCAACGATCTGGCCTATGGCTTGAAGGTGCCGTTGAGCCGCGCGGAGAAGCTCAAACTGGAACACGGTTCCGCGCTGCTGGACGAGAAAACCAGGGGCCAGACGGTCACCATCACCAATGAACTCGGTCTGCCGCTCAAGACGATCAACGTCGAGCACCTGCAACGCATCATGTCGCTGCGGCTGGAGGAAATCTTCCAGTTGGTGGCGCAGGATTTGGAACAGGCCGGGCTGTTTGATTATCTGCGCGCCGGTGTTTTTCTCTGCGGCGGTGGCGTGCGCGTTCCCCAGATTGCCCGGCTCGCGGAGCAGGTCCTGCAAATGCCGGTTTCCATCGGCCAGACCAATTCCGTCAGCGGCCTTAAATCCGCGCTCGACCAGCCGGAGTTCGTCACGGCCATCGGCCTCGTGAAGTTCGGCTCGTTCAAGACGCGTAAACGTGAAGGCAAACCGTGGGGCCTTAAAAATGTCATCGGCCGGTTTTTACCACGACCTTAAATTCCAACCATCATGAAAGCCAAAACTCAAACCCCCGCGGCCATGCTGGAACCGGCCAAATTGCCGGCCGCCAAAATATTTGGTGTCGGCGGCGCCGGGGTGGGCCTGTTGGATGCCATCAACGGCGGGGATTTCGCCGGAGCGGGCTTCGTGGCCGTCAATACGGATGCTTCGTCGCTGGCGGCTTCGTCCGCCACCCTGAAAATTCACCTCGAAACCCGGTTGTTGCGCGGGCTGGGCACCGGCGGTGATCCCGAACGCGGCCGGGCGATTGCCGAGGAACAATTCGCCCTGCTCAAAACCGCATGTGAAGGCGCGGATATGGTTTTCATTGTCGCCGGCCTGGGCGGCGGCGCGGGCAGCGGCATTTCCCCCGTGCTCGCGCGCGCGGCCAGGGAGGCCGGCGCGCTGGTGCTGGCGTTTGTGACCCTGCCGTTCGTGTGCGAAGGCAACCGCCGCCAGCAACAAGCCCAGCAAGGTTTGGAGCAACTCAAATCCGTGGCCGACGGTGTGATTTGCCTCCCGTGCCAGAAAACCTTCAAGCTGATTGACGAAAACACGAGCGTGCTAAACACGTTTCGCATCACCAGTGAGTTGCTGGCCGAGGGCGTGCGCGGCGTCTGGCGGTTG
>JAJPJM010000137.1 GCA_021324235.1 Verrucomicrobiota bacterium | reverse complement strand
TCGACCGGACCGATTACCACTATTTATCCGATGAAACGAACACACCGTTCGCGGTGCGCCTGGAGCTGAAAGTGGGCGGCGGCAAACCGGACGGTTCCATGAGCGGCATCCATTGGCATGTCAGCCGGAATTTCAAGGTGGAATACATCGCCACCGACCCGCAGCGGCAGGTAATTCCGTGGGTGCGCGTGACGGACGTGGCCAAAGGAACCACCACGGTGTTCCGGGACAAAAGTTTTCACGGCGATCCGGCCCGGTACCCGACCCGGACCATGGATTGTCTGGATTGTCACACCCGGCCATCGCATCGTTTTCTGTCCCCCGACGAAGCGGTGGACACCGCCATCCATGACGGTTTGCTGGACCCATCGGTTCCCTGGATGAAATCCAACGTGGTGGCCGTGCTCATTCAGCCGTATAAAACCACGGACGAAGCCCTGCAAAAAATCGCCGCCCGTCTGCACACCAGTTATCCCCGGCTGGCGGGTGTCGATGCAGCCATTGCCGAAGCCCAACGGATTTACCAGGAGAATTTCTTCCCGGAAATGCAGACCGACTGGCGCGTTCATCCGGACAACATCGGCCACAAAATCTCAGCCGGCTGTTTCCGCTGCCACGACGGCAACCACACCACCGACGATGGCAAGCAGGTGATTTCCGCCAGTTGCAACCTGTGTCACGTGATTCTGGCCCAGGGCAACGGCCAACAATTGGAACAACTCAACGCGGCCGGCGACGACTTCTTCCACATTGATTCCGTTTACACGGACCCCGCCTGCGCCATGTGTCACACCGGCGGCGCAAGCGCTTCGCCATAAAATCCGCATCGCAGATCAAACATCTCCTTGCCGTTTATACTCACAATTAGTAGAATTTTAAAATGAGTTCTATGCCTTTGCCGACCTGGCGTCCGGCTTTTCTGAACTGGATGGGGCTGGCGCTCCTGATCGTCGCGCTCGCCGGCTGCGGCCGCGACAACGTCAAAGTCTACCGCCTCGCCAATGATGACGCTCCCTCCTCATCCACGCCGCCGGATGCCACCACCGCCGCCACCGATCAAAATGAAAACAGCCCGGCGCCACCGCAGCTGCAATGGACGTTGCCGGCGGACTGGACGGAAGTGGCCCCCGCGGAAATGAGCATCGCCTCGTTCAAAGTGTCGGGCCAAAATGGTGCGGCGGCCGAAGTGACCCTAGTGCCCCTGCCCGGCCTGGCCGGTGGTGACAATGCCAATGTGAATCGCTGGCGCGGGCAGGTGGGTTTGCCGGCCGCCACACCGGAAGAATTTCAAAAAATGGGCGAAGCGGTCCAGGCGGGCGACCAGCCGGCAACGCTCTATGACATGGCCGGGCAAGATTCGGGCAACGCGAAACGCATCCTCGGCGTGATTCAACAGCGCAACGGCACGACGTGGTTCTTTAAAATGGTCGGTGACGCCGGACTCGTTGAGCAGCAGAAACCGGAGTTTACCGCTTTTCTCAAATCGCTGACCTTCACGGCGGACGCGACGCCCGCAGCCTTGCCGCCCGGACATCCGCCCATCGGCGGCGGGGACGCCAACGCGCCGATGATGGCAACGGACGCGGCCAGCGCCGGCAAGCCCGCCTGGACCGTTCCGGCGGACTGGCAGGAAGTGCCGGCATCGCAATTTCTCCTGGCCGAGTATTCCATTGCGGACGCGAACGGTGCCAAAGCGGAGGTGAATGTGGCCGAGCTAAGCGGCAACGGCGGCGGCGTGCTGCCGAATGTGAACCGCTGGCGCGGGCAAATCGGCCTGGAGCCCGTGGATGAAACCGGCCTGGCCAAAGTGACCACGACCATGGACATCACCGGCGGCCAGGCAACGTTGGTGGACCTGACCGGCACCGATGCCAACGGCCAGTCCACCCGGCTCATTGCCGCCATCGTGCCGATGGGCAACCAGACGTGGTTTTACAAATTGATGGGTGACAAAAAAATCGTGGACCGCGAAAAGGATGCCTTTACAAAATTTGTCCAGACGGCGAGGTATGCCAATGCTCCTTGAGCGGCTCATCAAATTTTTCACGTCACTGCGGCTGACCGTTGTCCTTCTCGTGCTGTCCCTGGTGCTGGTCTTTATCGGCACCCTCGGCGAGGTGCACCTGGGCTTGTACAAGGCGCAGACTGAATTCTTCCGCAGTTTTTTCATTTACTGGCATCCGTCAAACGCGGCCTGGAAAATCCCGGTCTTTCCCGGCGGCTACCTGCTCGGCGCCGCCCTGCTCCTCAACCTCGTCTCGGCGCATATCAGCCGGTTCAAGTTCAGTCGTGACAAGATCGGCCTGTGGATCATTCACGCCGGTTTGATTTTGTTGATCCTCGGCCAGCTCGCCACCGACATGCTGGCCGTTGAAAGCCAGATGCACCTGCGCCAGGGCCAGATGAAAAATTATTCCGAGTCCGATCGCCTGGACGAACTGGCCATCACCGACATCACCGACAAAAAACTCGAAACGGTCGTGGCCATTCCCCAACGGTTGCTGGCGGGAAAAGGCGACCTCCGCAATGACCCGTTGCCGTTTGTCGTGCGCGTGAAGGAGTTTTACGCCAATTCGCAGTTGTCCACCAACGCCGCGCCCGGACTGGCGCGCGTGAATGCGGATTCCGGCTTCGGCGCCAGTTTGTGGTGGAAGCCGCTACCGCGCGAAACGGCCATGGACCGCCGCGACATGCCGTCGGCGCTTGTGGAAATAGTGACGCCCCAGGGTTCGCTGGGCACATGGCTGGTGTCGGATTGGCTGGAGCAGCCGCAAACCTTCATCGCCGGCAGCCATACGTTTCAAATGCAACTGCGGTCGGAGCGTTTTTATCTGCCGTTCAGCCTGCGCCTGCTGCAATTCCACCACGATGTCTACGAAGGCACCGACATTCCGAAGAATTTTTCCAGCCAACTGTTGCTCAACCGCCCGGACACCGGAGAACGCCGCAACGTGCTGATCTACATGAACAATCCGTTGCGTTACGACGGCCGGACGTTTTATCAGGCCAGTTTTGACACGGATAATGCGGGAACCATCCTCCAGGTTGTGAAAAATCCCGGCTGGCTGACGCCTTATCTGGCCTGTGTGCTGATTGCCACGGGCATGGTCGTGCAATTCCTGTCCCATCTGATTCCCTTTTTGAGAAGGAGAAGGTCATGAAAAAGATTGTTCCCTGGGTTTTGGTTGTCGTGTTCGCCGGGTGGGTGTTGTCCACCCTGCATCACCCGCCGGAGACCGGTTTTCACACGCGTGATTTTGGCCGGCTGCCGGTGTTGCTGGGCGGACGCGTCCAGCCGCTGGATTCCGTCGCCCGCAACACCCTGTTGCAAATCCGCGAACGGCAAAGCGTCGATGAGTTGAGCGCCACCGCCTGGCTGATGGAAACCATGATGGCCCCCGACCGGGCGGACAAACTGGACGTCTTCCGCATCGATAACCTGGAACTGCTCAACCTGCTCCAGTTGTCCGAACGCCAGAAATATTATTCCTTCGACCAGATCCAGCCGCATCTGGACGATATTTCCCGGCAGGCACAACGCATCAACAACACCGACGATGCCAGCCACACCGCGTTCGAACGCCAGTTGCTCAAACTCGACAACGCATTGGAACTGTATCAGCGGTTGAAACTGAGCCTTTGCCCGGCGAACACGACGGATTTCGCGGGGCAACTGGCGGATTATGAACAGGCCATCCCCGCCGGCGTGGCCGCCGCCCAGGCGCGCGAAGCGGGGAAAAGTTACGATCAGGCGGCGTTCACCCGGTTGCTCGATTTTCTTTCCAGCTACAATGATCTGTCGAAATATGCGTACCCGCTCATGGTGCCGCCCGCACCGGACGCCAAATCGCGCGCCGACTGGCAAAACATCGGCCAGAGCCTGATGAATGTGGTTCACGGCAGCGACCTAAGCCCGGCGGTGAAAGCGTACGCCGCGATGGAGACGGCCTATAACCAGAACCAGCCCGCCGCCTTCAACCAGGCACTCGACGATTACCACCAGTGGCTCGGCGAATGGTTTGTGCCGGAAACCCGGCAGGGCGTGCAGGAATTTTTCTTCAACGAATTTCAGCCGTTTTACAAGGCCATATTCATTTATGTCACGGCGTTTCTGCTGGCGATCTTCGCCCTCCTGACATTCGCCCTGGCGCCCAAACTGTCCGAAATGCTGCGACGCTCGGCGTTCTGGCTGGTGGTGTTGGGCGCCGTCATTCACACCTTTGGCCTGGTGTTTCGCATGTGGCTCGAAGGCCGGCCGCCGGTGACAAACCTGTATTCATCGGCCATTTTCATCGGCTGGGGTTGCGTCATTTTGGGAATCATTTTGGAACGCGTTTTTGCCGTCGGCCTGGGCAGCGCGGTGGCATCGTTTGCCGGCTTTGTCACGCTGGTGATTGCGCATAACCTGTCGATGGACGGCGACACGATGGAAATGCTGCGCGCCGTGCTGGACACAAATTTCTGGCTGGCGACGCACGTGGTGGTCGTCACGCTCGGCTACGCCTCGACATTCATGGCAGGCCTGCTGGGCGTCACTTACGTGTTGCTCGGCCTGTTCACGCCATTGCTGAAACAGAAGTCGGGCGATTTGGAACTGGGCAAGGTGCTGGCAAAAATGACCTATGCCATCGTCTGTTTCGCCGCGTTGTTCAGTTTCACCGGCACGGTCCTCGGCGGCATCTGGGCCGACCAGTCGTGGGGCCGGTTTTGGGGCTGGGACCCGAAGGAAAACGGGGCACTGCTCATCGTGTTGTGGAACGCGGCCATTTTGCACGCGCGCTGGGGCGGCCTGATTCGCGAACGCGGGCTGATGAACATGGTGATCTTTGGCAACATTGTGACGAGCTGGTCATGGTTTGGCGTAAACATGCTCGGCATTGGCCTGCACAGCTACGGCTTCATGGATGCCGCATTCAAATGGCTGGTGCTGTTCGTTTCCAGCCAGGTGGCATTGATCATTCTGGGCCTGTTGCCGCCGGGAATGTGGAAGAGCTTTCAAACCCCGCCGCGGCCGGCCGGGCCCTGATTTAGCCTGCCTGACATTTAATCCGCCGGGTGGTTCCGGTCATCATTTTTCACGTTTCAACTCAATTTTGCCTTGATTTTACGGGGTTCCTTTGCGCTTGACGGATTCCGGGTAAAAAACTAAACTTTTAGTTCAAGAGCGGTAAAGTTTGCTGGTTCAGCCAGCGTGCGAAAGTCGGAAGATAATTATCTACCGACTTTTTTGTTCCCCGCGTGGGAATGCCGTGTCGAGTGTATGAACGCTGATTTTCTGGCAGTTTTGGAATTTTGGGAGCGCGAAAAGGGCATCAATCGTGATGTCCTGGTCGGCGCTGTCCAGGATGCCTTGCTGTCTGCCGCGAAAAAGGCGGTCGGCCCGGCGCGGGAACTGCGCGTCGAGATTGACCAGAAAAACGGCGATATCAAGGCCTTCGCCAAGCTCGTCGTCTCCGACCGCGTCATTTCCCAGCACGACCAGATTTCCGTATTTGACGCCCGGCGGATCAAGCCGGATGCGCAAATCGGCGATGAGGTTGAAAAGGAAGTCACGCCCACGGGTTTCGGCCGCATCGCTTCGCAATACGCCAAGCAGGCGCTCATGCAGAAAATCCGCCAGGCCGAAAAGGCTTTGATTTTCACCGAATTCAAGGATCGGGTGGGCGACATCATCAGCGGCACGGTGCGGCGGTTTGAGCGTTCGGACGTGATTTTGGACCTCGGCAAATACGAGGCCTTGTTGCCCAATCGCGAGCGCGTGCCCACCGAGGAATATCAGGTTGGCGAACGCATCCGTTGCTACGTCAAGGCCGTCGAACAGGGACCTCACGGGCCGGAAATCATCCTGTCCCGCGCCGACCCGCGGTTTGTCATCAAACTGTTCCAACTCGAGGTGTCCGAGATCAACGACGGCACGATTGAGATCAAGGGCATTGCGCGCGAACCGGGTTTCCGGACCAAGATGGCGGTCTATTCCCGTGACAGCAAAGTGGACCCCGTCGGCGCCTGCGTCGGCATGCGCGGTCAGCGCGTGAAAAACATCGTCCGCGAACTCAACAATGAGAAGGTGGACGTCATTCCGTGGTCACCGGACGTGCGCACGTTCGTCACCAACGCGCTGGCGCCCGCCAAACTCAAGAGTTTTGAAATCGATGAGGCCGGCAAGCGGGTGAAAATTCTGGTGAGCGAGGACCAGCTTTCCCTGGCCATTGGCAAGCGCGGACAAAACGCGCGGCTCACCGCCAAACTCACAGGTTGGGAGGTGGACATCGATGCCGAAGTCGTTGTCACCAAAGGTTTTGAGGAAAAGGTCGCCGAGGCCGTTGAATTGCTCGCGGCGATTCCGGGCGTCTCGCGCGAACAGGCCGACGCACTCGTCCACGCCGGTCTGACCCGGCTCGAAGATTTATTGCAGGCGGATGAAGCTGATTTGGGGAGCATTCCACAGGTCGGCGAACACGCCGCGGAAATTTTGAAGGCGGCGCGCGCCGAAGCGGAACGCCGCACTTTGAAAGTTGGAGAAGCACCGGTGAATCCCGACCCAGGTGTCGGGGTAAATAGTTGAGATTTATGACGCGGACCGAAACAAGTGTTTCCGTGCTTTGAGCCATGAAGGCGATTCGCACATTTCGGTCGGCCATGGTGAAAATTTATGCCCGTTCGGATTTACGACATCTCGAAAAAGCTCGGCCTGGAGAACAAAACGATTCTCGCCAAGGCCAAGGCGCTGGGCATTGCCGCCGCGAAAGTCCCCTCCAGCTCGCTTGACAAAATCAGCGCCCAGTTCCTCGAAGAGGAGCTGTTCAAGGAACATCCCGATCTGGCCGCCAAATTTGCGCCGCCGCCCGCCGTCGAAAAACCCAAGCCCGCGCCGGTTGAGGAAAAAATCGTCATTATCACCGCGCCGCCGCCGGAACCAAAACCGGAAGTCATCGCCGAACCGGTGAAGGCCGCCCCGGTGCCGCCGGTCATTGAACCACCGCCACCTCCGCCCAAACCGGTTGGCCCGAAACTCGGCGAAAAGATCGGGTTCATTCAATTGCCGACCCGTCCCCAGCCGCGGACGGGCGACAAGACCGACCGGTCCGGTCCGGTCAAACTTCCGCCGGCCCGCCAGGGGGGATTGCATCGAACCGATTCGAGACATCCCTTTCAACGTTCGCCCGGCGGCCGCCAAATGGCGCCACCGCCCCGTGAACCGGCAAAACCCGCCGCCGCGCCCTCACCCAAATTTGTCGCGCCGGAAACCGGCGAAGTCATTGTCATCAAACCGCCGATTGTCGTGCGCGAACTGGCCGTTCAACTGAAGCAGAAACCATTCAAAATCATTGCCGATTTGATGGAGTTGGGGGTCTTCGCCAATGTCAACCAGGCGATTGACGAAAAAATCGCGCAACAACTTTGCGCGAAATACGGTTTCCGCTTCGAGGTGGAAAAACGCGAACGCGGCGGCGGCGCGGTCCACGCGCCCATCAAGAAGGTCGAACTCGACG
>JAJPJM010000044.1 GCA_021324235.1 Verrucomicrobiota bacterium | reverse complement strand
TGCCCTTGTTGCTCGTCTGGCTCCTGGTCCGCCTGGGCTACGACAAACGGGCTTTGTCGGCCTGGATGGTTTTGGCCGCAGGGTTGGTGTTCGTCTGCTACTTTTTTACCCCGCCCGCCGGCACCCATCTGGCGAACCGCAACATCCCCGTCAACATCAACTATGTTTACGGGTTCAACAACCGGCAGCCGCAAACCTGGGCAAACCAAAACCTCTATGCCCTGCTGTGGCTTGGCGCCCTGGGACTTTTCGCCTTTCTCCCAACCCACCTGGCCTTAAGCAGAATCTTCGCCGCGACGCGCCGGCCGGCCTGAAACTCCCCGTTCGATTTCCTTGATCATTTCCGCCAGCCCGAATGGGCCTAATTCATAAATGCTGTTAGGGTATTTTAAGAATAAAATGGAGCCAATGGCCGGGATTGAACCGGCGACCGACGGTTTACGAAACCGTTGCTCTACCACTGAGCTACATTGGCTTTCGCCACTGAATTGAACTCTTGACAGGATAATAAGTTTTTCGGCTGCAAAAGCAACTTTGTTTCCATTCCGAAATCGCCTTTGAACCCATCCACGCTTAAATGGGATTGAAGACTTCCAGCGCGGTGCTGACGCCGGCCACCAGCGCCTGGACGCGGGTGGACAGCGGAAAATCGGATGGCGCTTCGAGCGTGTACCCTTGCCGTGACTTGTGCACGATCAGATAAAATGCCTCGGCCCATTGCGGGCGCGTGCGGGGGTCGAGGTTCGGCCGGATGATGCCGTTTTGGGCCGGCCGGTCTTCAATGATTTCCGACCGGTCAATCGGACAAACTTTTTGGACGGCTTCAATTATCTTTTCCGCCAGTGACGGCCGGCCGTCGGGATTCTGTTCATAGAGATAAAAGCCGTGCGACTCCCAGTCTTCGTGCAGGCAGAGATACAGGTCGATCGGTGGCTGGCGCTCCAGCCAGGCAATGTGCGCAAGGACCTCGGCGGATTGGGTATTCCGATAATCCCGGTTCAGGTCAATGCCGCCAGGGTTCTCGCGCCGGTTCAAGGTAAAACCGGTTGGATTCAAACACGGCAAAAGAAAGATTTCCAGGTTCTCCGGCCAGCGGTTCTCTTGAACCAGTCGCAAGGCCGCCAGCGGCCCGGCCGGTTCGTCCCCATGGATGCCAGTGCTTAAATAAATGCGGGGCGCGAGACGCGCGGCGCGAATCGGAGGGCGATGGAGGGCGGGCAGGTTGAATTCCCCCTGCTTTCCAAACGTTTCGGCAGTCCAGCCGAGTGGCAACGCCGTGGCTTCGATCTCGCGCAGCACGGCGCGAATGTCAATTGTTTCACCGTGGTAACCGCCGTGATTTTTGCCCAGCCGCTCCATTTGTGACCATCAAACTGCCACTGCTTCGGTCACCTTGCCCACTTCGCCACAGGCGCAGCCGGCTTCCGCCTGATCGGAGAACCCGTGCTTGTCCCAGCTCGGATCCAGGCCGAGGTCCTTGAGCATCTGGAGGTCCTTTTCGACAGGCTGATTGAGCGTGGTAAGGTAGTTGCCAACCATCAGGGCGCTGGCGCCGGCCATGAAAATCAGGCTTTGCGCGTCACGCAGGTTCACCGTGCGACCGCCCGCAATCATGATTTCCTGCCGTGGCAAAATAAAACGGAAGCAGGCGATGGTCTTTAGAATTTCCAGGACCGGCAGCGGCTCGTTCTTCTCAAACGGTGTGCCTTTGATGGGATTGAGGATGTTGATGGGCACGACGTTGGCACCGATTTCCTTGAGGGCAAACGCGAGGTCGCAGCGGTCTTCACGCGTTTCACCCATGCCGATGATGCCGCCGGAACAAATCTTGATGCCGGCTTGTTTCAAGTGGCCAATGGTTTCGAGGCGGTCATCATAGGTGTGTGTGGTGCAGGTTTTGGGAAAAAATCGGCGGGAACTCTCCAGGTTGTGGCCATAACACTCGACCCCCGCTTCCTTCAAACGGTCAGCGACGCGCTGGCTTTTGATGATGCCGAGTGAAACATCGGGACGGGTTTTCCCGCTGGCTTTCATTTCGCGGACCCGGTCACAAACCTCGTCCAGCATGGGGCCCTCATTCAAACCTTTCCATGCGGCGACGAGGCCGACGGCGGTGATGCCGTTTTGGCCGGCCTCCTCGGCGGCTTCCTGGACCGGTGCGGGGTCCACAAAGCCGTATCGGGGTGAGCCGGTCTGGTGGAAGGAAGACTGCGCGCAAAAACTGCAATTTTCCGAGCACGCGCCGGCCTTGGCGTTAACGATGGAGCAGAGATGTATTTTGTTGCCCTTGAAATGTTCACGGATCCGGTTCGCCCAGGACAGCAAATCAAAAATGTCGGCGCTGCTTTCGATGTGAAAGAGCCCCAACGCCTCGGATCGGGTAATTTCACCGCCGCCCAAAATCCGCTGTCCCAATCCGGCGACCGGCACCGGGTTGGCGGCGTCAACTGACTTCGTCATCATGATTGACAACGTAGCAGGAGAGACGACAGATGCAAGCGGGGATTGCCCGGAACCGGCCGGCCTGGAACCGGGATATTACTCGACTACTTTACCGAGAATATCCTGGCGCGGAACCGCCCCAAAATAACGGCTGTCCATGCTGTTGTTGCGGTTATCGCCCATGACAAAATATTTGTCGCCGAAGCTGACGAATTCATTCCCATTTCGATCGTAGGCATAGGTGGGCGTGCCCGGCAGAAGATACGGTTCGCGCAACAAACGGCCATCAATGTAAACCCGGCCATTCTTGAGACAAACCGATTGACCGGGAACCGCAATGATCCGCTTGACCAAAAGCATATTGTCCTGGGGATCCCTGACGGCCACGATGTCGTCCTGGCGCGGCTCACTTACCAGGTAGCTATAACGATCCAACCAATAATGTCCCGAATTTATCAGTGTGGGGTACATACTGTCACCGACGACCTGGACCGATTGAATGACGAACCGGCTGATCAGCAAATAACTGACGGTGGACAGCGACAAGATCATTACCAAACTCCAGCACTGACGAAAAAACCACGGCCACGAAATTCGTAAACGCCAGATTTTCAAATAGAACGCCACATCTCTGAAGAACTTCTTTAAGGCGAGGTACGTCATACTCACGTTCCCAGTGTACCAATTTTATACATTCATGCAAGTGAAAAACGGGGGAACTTGCAACCGCAACGAACATCCTTTGTTTAACGATAAAAGTGATAAATTAGCCCGCCATTACAAATGGTTTGGTGGTCAGGCGACCAGCTTTTTGGCAAATTAATGGACACCCGACTGCTCGCCCAGATAGCTGGCCAGTGAGGTGATTTGCATGTCTGACAATGGGCCGCCGTCAATAGTCGAGAACGCCGGCATCAATGAGCCTGGTTTGCCGTGGGCAATCCAGATACGCCAAAATTCAAAATTGGTCGGTGTTTTGAGCGCATGTAAATCCGGCACCATGGTGGCACGATGATCCCCCTCATGACAAATGGCGCAATCAGCCTCGTAAAGTGCCTGGCCATATTTGCCCTCTCCGCGCTGGACGTGACAAGTCACGCAATCCCCTTTGAAAACAGCCTGCCGGTCGGCAACGGCAATTTTAACATTCTGCATGCGTTCGGCCTCAGACATCCTTGGCATCACGAAGGGAAGAATGGTGATTTTGAGCTGTAGCGTTTTGAAGCCCTGGTCGGTATAGACAGTCAGGCCCTTGTATAAGGTGCCGGTGGCATTGAAAAGGTTCACGGTCGCCTCGATCTGGCCATTGGTACCCGGGGCCAGGGTCCATGGCAACGGCGGCAACTTCGCCGTAGTGCAGCCGCAGGACGGATGCACACTCAAAATAACGACGGGGTTGCTGGACACGTTGGTAAAACTGAAAACAAAATCCGCCGCCCGGGCGTTCGCGTCGACATTTCTTTCTTTTGATTCACCATCCCAGGCAAGCACGCCGTCCGGCAACAGCCCTGACGCGTTCGCCAGGGTCGGCACATACACCGGTGACGTCGTTACCACGGTATTGGTGGCGGCCAGCAAGCCGATGCCGGGGAGAATGACCCCCAACATTCCGCAAATAAATCGACGGCTCAATTTCATCATGGCGCCAAAGGCTAGGCAGTTTGAGCCCTTTTGACGAGCAGGAAATCCACAAGGTGACCGCTCACGGTTCCATCCGGTTCAGTGCGCTGAGCACGGCGCGCACCGAGGCCAGCTCGATATTTGTGTCCACCCCCGCGCCCCAACGTGACTTGCCATCGGCAGATTTGATTTGAATGTAGGCAATCGCCGCCGCCGCCTCGCCGGAACTCAAGGCATGCTCGCTGTAGGCGGCGATTTCAAATCGCGGCACGCCGATTTTCCCAAACCCGTGAACCAGGGCGGCCAACGGGCCGTTGCCCTGGCCGGCCAGTTCAACCGACTTCCCGTCATGCATCAATTTCGCCCGACAGCGAACGGTGCCGTTTTTACTCTCGGTTTCAAATTTCTTGAGCTGCCACGGCACGGCGCGCTCGATGTATTCCTTCCAGAACATCTGCTTCAATTCCGCGCCGCTCACTTCGCGGCCGAGCTGGTCCACGGCGTCGTTGGCAATCGGGCCAAACTCGCGTTGCATGTCCTTGGGCAATTCGATGCCGAACTGGCTTTCCAACAGATAGGCCACACCGCCTTTGCCGGACTGGCTGTTGACCCGGATGACTTCCCGGTATTCACGCCCGATGTCCGCCGGATCGATCGTGAGATACGGGACGTCCCAATGCGTGCGCCCGTTTTCCTTCCATTCATTCAACCCTTTGCGGATGGCATCCTGATGCGAACCGCTGAACGCGGTGAAAACCAGTTCGCCCGCGTAAGGCTGGCGCGGCGGCACCGTCATGCCCGTGCAGCGCTCGTAAACCTCGATGATGGAATTGAGGTCCGTGAAATCGAGCTGGGGATCAATACCCTGCTGGTAAAGGTTCAATGCCACGGTGACGATGTCGAGGTTGCCCGTGCGTTCACCGTTGCCGAACAGCGTGCCTTCGACGCGGTCTGCGCCGGCCAGCAAGCCCAATTCGGTGGCCGCCACCCCGGTATAGCGGTCGTTGTGCGTGTGCAAGCTGACGATGAGCGCGTCGCGGTTCTTGATGTTCCGGCAAATCCATTCGATCTGGTCGGCATAAACATTCGGCATCGCAACTTCCACCGTGTCCGGCAAATTCAGAATCATCTTCCGTTTCGACGTCGGCTGCCAGACCGCCATGACGGCTTCGGAAATTTCCCGGGCGAATTCCACTTCCGTGGCACTGAAACTTTCCGGCGAATACTGGAGCATGACCTCCGTGCCCTTGAGCCGGGGCAGACGTTCCTTGATCCAGGTCGCGCCGCGCACGGCCACCTGAATGATTTGCGCCTTCGACATGCCAAAAACAACCCGGCGCTGGGCGGGCGAAGTGGAGTTATAAAGATGAATGATGGCTTTCTTCGCGCCGGCGAGCGATTCCACGGTGCGTTCGATCAAATCCTCGCGCGCCTGCACGAGCACCTGGAGCCACACATCATCCGGCGCGCGGTTTTCCTCGATGAGCCGGCGATTGAACGCAAACTCGGTGTTCGAGGCGGACGGGAAACCGATTTCGATTTCCTTGAATCCGATTTTCACGAGCGTCTGGAAGAGTTCAAGTTTCTGGCTGACGTTCATGGGCACGGCGAGCGCCTGGTTGCCATCACGCAAATCCACGCTGCACCAGCGTGGCGCCCGGGTGAGAACGCGGTTGGGCCATTGCCGGTCGGGCAAGGCGACCGGCGGGAACGGACGGTATTTTTTCGATGCTGGTTTGTGCATGTTCTTCTTTAGTTGTGGCGGCAGCGCTTCCGTTTGGCAAAACAAAAACCCCACCGCCGGTTGGGCAGTGGGGTTTGATAAAACTGGTGAACGAATCAGAACCCGACCGCCGCGCGGCACAGCAGCAGCGCGTTTAGCAGCAGATTCAGATTCAAATTGCGATTCACGCTCACAAGATAACCATTTGGCTTCGGCGGGTCAAACTGATTTTCACGCTTGCTTCTGGTCGGCCGTCGCCGGGAAACTGGCCTTTCATGGCTTGGAAACGCAAAATCTCCGGCGGCGCTCTGGTAACGATTGGCTTCGTGCTCTCGCCATTATCATGGTGGAACGACGCGTTCGTGAACATCCCGCTGGCACTGCTCTTCGCCTGGCTCGTGAGTTTCTGCTACCAACCGGCGTTCACGGCCAGCCTGATTGTAGGCTACTGGTTGACAAATGTGATCGGCCTTGTGCTCCTGCACAAGGGCGCGCGGAAAATGCTTTCGGAGAAATCTCCGCCGGACTGGCGACGCGAATTGTTGAAAGACGTAATCGTCTCGCTGGTTTATACCGGGGTCATCATCGCCCTGATCAAGCTGGGCCTGCTCAAGCCGTTGGCCGGCTATCTCACAAAAGGCTAAAGCTTGCAAACGACCCGATCCGGTCGGGTTGTTTGATGCCGCAAACCTCTTTGGCGCGGACCGTGAAATTTGTTTGCGTCAAAATCCGATTTACCATACGAACAGCGGCTGGTGGTCAGGCCCCAAACCAACCGAACACCCGTGAAAACCAAACGAAACCTGATTCGAATCTGGCTGGTGGGTATGGTGCTGTTACAGGTGATGACCAGCGGAGCGCAAACCGTAACCCGCCTTGCCGCCGGATTTTACCACAGCCTGTTGCTCAAAAGTAATGGCAGTCTCTGGTCCACGGGTTGGAACTTGTATGGCCAGTTGGGCAACAGCAATTACGCCACCGCCTATCCTTATGGAACCAACCTGCCCGTGCAGATGGTGGCCAGCAATGTCACGGCCATTGCGGTCGGGGGTGGTCATAGTTTGTTTCTCAAGAGCGACGGCAGTCTCTGGGTCATGGGCTGGAACGCTTATGGCCAGTTGGGTGACGGCACCACCGATAACGGCAACTACGAAACCAACCGGCCCGAACAAATCGTGGCCAGCGGTGTCGCCGCGATTGCCGCGGGATTAAATCACAGCCTGTTTCTCAAGAATAACGGCAGCCTCTGGGCCATGGGCGACAACTCCGATGGCCAGTTGGGCGACGGCACCACCGATAATGGCAACTACGAAACCAACCGGCCTGAGCAGATTGTGGCCAGCGGTGTCGCCGCGATTGCCGCGGGATACCGCCATAGCCTGTTTCTCATGAGCAATGGCAGCTTGTGGGCCATGGGCAACAACGCCTATGGCCAGTTGGGGGATGGCACTTATAACAATACCAACCAGCCCGTACAGATAGTCGCCGGCAACGTCACCGCGATCGCCGCCGGCGACCAGCACAGTCTGTTTCTCAAGAACGACGGCAGTCTTTGGGCCATGGGCAACAACCGGGCCGGTCAGTTGGGGGATCCCACCGTCGGCACTACCAACAGCCCCGACGAAATCGCGACCGGCAATGTCACAGCGATTGCCGCGGGAAGCGCCCACAGTTTGTTTCTGATGAGCAATGGCAGTTTGTGGGTCATGGGCAACAACCATTATGGCCAGTTGGGCAATGGCACTGACAACAACACCAACTCGCCCGTACAGATTATGGCCAGTGGCGTCACGGCGATTGCCGCCGGATACGGTCACAGTCTGTTGCTGAAGAGTAACGGCAGTCTGTGGGGCATGGGCGACAACTTGAATGGCCAGTTGGGCAACGGCACTTACAACAGCACCAACCAGCCCGTGCAGATCCAGTAATGAATATTTTGCGACCGCCAAGACGAGACCTTGTGACCGGTAAATGGCTTGTTATTTTGGCCAGCCAGTGGCTGGCCTGCCCGGTTTGGGCGAATCCAATCAATGTCGCCGCCGACGTGGCTGTCACGGTTCAAAACCAGGCAATAACCATATCCGTGCTGACCAATGATTTTGACACGGAGACCAATCAAATGGCGATCCTCCAGGTCGGCGCACCGGCTCATGGAACGGTGGTCATCAATTCCAACGCGCCGGTAACCACGCCCGAACTGTCAAACTTGTTCCGGTTTGCCGCCATCCAGCTCAGCAACACCGTCGTGCAAATGGAGAATACCAATACGTATCCGCGCAGCACCGCGTCCAACGGCTCCTGGACCACCGTCAACAACTCGGATTGGACCTGCGGATTCTTCCCCGGCAGCCTCTGGTATTTATATCAACAGACCGGTGATCCCCATTTTGAAACGTGGGCGCTGGAGTGGACGGCCGGCATCGCCGCGCAACAATTTAACACGGCCACGGACGACATTGGATTCATGTTCAATACCAGTTATGGGAACGGTTATCGGCTCACCGGCAGTTCCGCCTATAGGTCCGTCCTGCTCCAGGCGGCGCATTCCCTCACCAACCGGTTCAACGCCATTGTGGGTTGCCTGGCCGACGATCTATTGCTCACCCCCCCGGAATTTCAAGTCATCATGGATACGACGATGAATACCGAACTGCTCTACCACGCGGCCGACATCAATGGCGACACCACCCTGTCCGCCAAGGCCATGAGCCATGCGGAGCGGGCGATGACCAATCAAATCCGGCCCGATAGCAGCACGTTTCACCTGGTCCTCTACAGCACCGTGAACGGCGCACTTCTGTATCAGGGAACCCGCGCCGGTTATTCCGCCACGTCCACGTGGGCCCGGGCACATGCCTGGTCCATTTACGGCTTTACGATGGCCTATCGTGAAACCGGTTACCTGCCCTTCCTTGGCGCCGCCGGCGAAGTGGCTGATTATTATCTCACCAATGCGCCGCCGGACTACGTGCCGTATTGGGACTTTGACGCACCCAATCTTCCCAATGCGCCCCGGGATTCTTCCACGGCAGCCATCACGTTGTCCGCCCTGGTTCAACTCAGCCAACTGGCCACCAACATGCAGGACAGCGCCACGTTCTGGGCCGGAGCGCACAACATCCTTGAATCGCTGGGTTCCACCAACTATCTCGCCCAAGGAACCGCCAGCAAGGGAATTCTCCTGCATGGCACCGGCAATCCACCAAATATACCCAGTCCGGAGGTGAATGTGTCCCTGATTTATGGAGATTACTATTTCGTCGAAGCCTTGACGCGTTTTACCGCGGCTTACGGTCGCACCAACCTCACTTACACTCCCAATCCCGGCTTCACCGGAACCGATGTTTTTACGTATCAGGTTTGCGACAGTGGCGGGAATTGTTCGACGGGAACCGTCACGGTGATCGTCTTGAACACCAACCCGGTGCTGACCTTCAATGTGCAGGCGTCCTTGGCGCCCCTCACGGGCTACCCCATCATTTCATTCCCGGCCGTTTCCAACTATCTGTACGAGGTGGATTATGCGAACACCCTCACGCCGCCACCACCGTGGAACATCCTCGCCTCAAATCTTGCCGGCTCCGGCTCGGTAATTTCCATCAGTGACACCAACC
>JAJPJM010000041.1 GCA_021324235.1 Verrucomicrobiota bacterium | reverse complement strand
TGGCCGAGAGCAGCGTTTATCCCGCCACCGTGGTTTTGCTGGCGCATTGGTTTCCCCGCCGGGAACGGGCGCGGGCCAATGCCCTATGGAACCTCTGCCAGCCCTTGGCGGTGGCGGTGTCCGCGCCGTTCACCGGCTGGCTGCTGGGCGCCTATGGCTGGCAGACGATGCTCATCCTGGAGGGCGCCCTGCCCTTCCTCTGGCTGCCCATCTGGTGGTTCTTCATCAGCGATCATCCGCGCGAGGCGAAATGGATTTCCCCGGCGGAACGGGATTTTTTGGAAACGACCCTCGAGCGGGAAGCGGCGGAACTCGAGCCGGTGAAACCCGTGCCGTTCTGGGAACGGTTCGTACGCTGGGAAATTCTCGTGATGATTGTCATGAATTTCATCCACAATTCCCAGGCCTACGGTTGCATGACCTTTTTTACCGAAGGTTTGAAGCACCGGCCGTTCAGCCCCCTGCAATATGGAATCCTGTTCGCGGTGCCCTATGCTGTGACCGCCGTCATCATGATCATCAATTCCTGGCACTCGGACAAAACCCAGGAACGCCGCGGACACGTCGCGCTGGTCTATACCCTCAGCGGTGCCAGCCTGATCGCAAGCGTGTGGTGGCAGCAACATTTCTGGCTCTCCTACGCGTTCATGTGCCTGGCCATCCCCGGGCCCTATGCCGCCCTCGCGCCGTTCTGGGCGATTCCCACCGAAACCCTGCCGCGCAATGTGATGGGACCGGTCATCGGACTGGTAAATGCCATCGGAAACATCGGGGGCTTTGCCGGCCCCTTCATCGTCGGCTGGCTTTCCATGCGCTATCACAGCACCGCCATTCCCTTTAATGGACTCGGGGTGGCCATGTTGGTGGCCGCCGGGCTGGCCTTCCTGCTGCCGAAGGCCGTAAAACAAATTCAATCACCAATGTCCAGGGCCTGAATCACGGCCGCCACAATTTCTTCGGGGGAGTTTTCGCAACTAAAGGTCAACGCGCCCGCCGGCGGTTCCAACGTGGCCAACTGGCTGTCCAGCAACGCCGGCGGCATGAAGTGATTCTTCCGGGTTTTCAAGCGCTCTTCAATGACCGCCCGCGGCCCGGTGAGGTACACGAACTGAACCCGCGAATCGCCGCCTTTGAGTAAATCGCGATAGGCCGCCTTCAAGGCCGAACAGGCCATGACCATGAACCGGCCTTCGTCGAGCGAACGCACGATGATGTCCCTCAAGGTTTGCAGCCATTTCGCCCGGTCAGCGTCCGTCAGCGGAATGCCGCGGCGCATCTTCCCGATGTTTTCCGGCGGATGAAACTCGTCTCCCTCGCAAAAAGTCGCGCCGGTCTTTTTCGCAAACAACGCTCCCACCGTCGTTTTGCCGCTCCCGGACACACCCATGAAAATCAGAACCTGTGAACGGTGGCTTGACGGCTTCATCGGTTCGCCGGCGCGTTCTACATGAGCTTCAACTTCGGCAAATCCTGCGAGTCCACCAGCCCGACCGGTTCGCGTTTGGCGTTCACCACAATCAGGTCGTCAATGTTCCGCTCGTTGAAAATTTTCAGCGCCTCGACGGCCAGTGCGTTTTCGTGGATGCAAATCGGCTTGCGCGTCATCACTTTTTTCAACGGCTGGGCGAGCAGGTTTTTGTTCGCGGCCATGTGCCGGCGGAAATCGCCATCCGTGAACACACCGGTCAGTTTGCCGCGCGCGTTCACGACGCTCAGGCTGCCGGATTTCGCGTGGGTCATCACCAGCAGGGCCTCCTCGACCGTCAAATTCTCGCCCGCCACGGCGTTGCGTTCGCCGGCGCGCATGATGTCGCTCACGCGCAACAGCATCGCGCGGCCGATCGCGCCACTGGGATGGAGCCGCGCGAAATCGCTCTGTTTGAACCCGCGCGCCTGCAACACCGCCATCGCCAGCGCATCGCCCATCACGAGCATCGCGGTGGTGCTGGCCGTGGGTGCGAGGTTGAACGGGCACGCCTCCTGGGGAACCTTCACATTCAACACCACGTCACTGTGCCGCGCCAGGGACGATTTCAGGCCGCCGGTGAGGGAAATAATCTGGACGGAAAACCGTTTCAAGGCCGGCAGCAGATTCAGCAATTCCTCCGACTCGCCGGAATAACTCAACGCCAGGACCACGTCGCCGTCGTTGATGATGCCGACGTCGCCATGCAGGGCGTCCACGCTGTTGAGCACGACACTGGTGGTACCGGTACTGGTGAACGTGGCGGCGATTTTTTGTCCGACGTTGCCGGACTTGCCGATGCCGACCACGACGATTTTCCCGTGCCGGCCCAGGGCGTCGACGATCGTTTCAACTGCCCGGTGGAAGGCGGCGTCCAGCCGGGTGCGTACGGCTTTGAGCGCGGCGAGTTCAATGTCGAAAACCCTGCGGGCCTGGGCCAGATGGTTCATCGCGGTGAGCATGCGGCGAACAGGCGGCGATTTCAACCCCGAACCGCAGGCCGCCGCAACGGGCGATTTCCGCCTTATTTCGTCTGTGCGAAAAGCATGAAGACCCGCGGACCACGGGCGGTGGCCAGGGCATATTGCTCCTCCAGCGGGCCGTGCGGAATGGCCAGGCCGTCACAGTGCCGGTCGTGGACCGGCTTTCCGTCCGCCAGCAGCATATAATGGTGCGTGCGGTTGCCGGCCAGCTGCTCCAGGGTGACCTGCCAGCTCCCCCGCGCGCGATCGTACAGCAACGGCACTTTCTGCCAGTGGGTGAATGTGCCGGCGACCTCCACCGTGGCCGGTTCCGGCTTCTGGCCGTCCGGCAAACGCCAGCGGAAAACTTTGGTGAAGGTTGGTTTGGGTCCCGCCAGTTTTTGTCCCGCACCGCCCGCACCCATCGGCGCCTTGGGAACACCCAGCCGGATTTTCTGCGTCCGGTTGGGTCCGGAAACATTCATCGTCTCTTGCAACATATGCGTCTTTGAAACTTTCATAATATAAGAGTCCCATCCCCGGTTCAAGTTCCAGCTGCGGTTTTTTTGCTCTGCGCATTTTTTGTGGCGTCGGTGGCCGGGATTTTGTAATCAATCCGTGTATCCGCTGATACCAGACAATCACCACCATGAAATTGACATCCCCACGTCGGCATCCCTTGCTGCTTCTGCTGGTCCCGGCCATGCTGGCCGCAACTTTCGGCAGCGCGCGCGCGCAGGAACAACCCCCGTATCTGGACGACCGGCAGCCGGTCGAGGCGCGCGTGAACGACCTGCTGGCACGCCTCACGCTGGAGGAAAAGATTTCATTGGTCCATGCCAACGGTAATTTCACGACGGCGGGCGTTCCGCGGCTCGGCGTTCCCGAATTGATTATGGACGACGGTCCGCTGGGCGTGCGCGAAGAGGTGGACAATCATTTTCACGTCCTGGGCCACGTGGATGATTTCGCCACGGCCATGCCCGGGGCGCTCGGCCTGGCGGCCACGTGGAACACCAACCTGGCGAAGGCCTATGGCACGGTCATCGGCCAGGAGGCCGTCCACCGCGGCAAAAACATCATGCTCGGGCCGGCGGTGAACATCCAGCGCACGCCGTTGTGCGGCCGCAATTTTGAATACCTGGGCGAAGACCCGTTCCTCACGTCGCGCATGGCCGTCAATTACATCGAAGGTGAACAGGCCCAGGGCATTTCCTCCTGCATCAAACACTTCGCCGCCAACAGCCAGGAGTTCGAGCGTGGCTCCATCAATGAAATCATCGACGAGCGCACGTTGCGCGAAATTTACCTGCCGGCCTTTCGCGCCGCCGTGACCGAGGCAGGCGTCATGTCCATCATGTCCGCCTACAATCAGATCAACGGCCAGTACTGCTCCGAAAATGTGCATCTGCTGAAGGACATCCTGAAGGACGACTGGGGTTTTAAAGGCGTCGTCATGTCCGATTGGGGCGCGGTGCATCACACGGATCTGGCCGTGCTCAACGGTTTGGACATCGAAATGGGATCGGGTGCTCCGTACCAGAACAACTACCTCGCCGGGCCGTTCCTCCGGGGATTGCAAGCCGGCCAATTTCCCGTCGCCGCACTCGATGACATGGTCCGCCGGCATTTGTATGTGATGTTCCAATTGAATCTGATTCACGACCCTGCGGTGCCGGCGCCCACCAACGCCGTGCCGCCATCGCCCTTGAGCACGCAGGAACATCAGGCCACTGCGCAGAAAATCGCCGAGGAAGCGTTCGTGCTGTTGAAAAATGAAAATCTCCTGCCGCTCGACGCCGCTCACCTCCGGACCATCGCCGTCATCGGCGGCAATGCCACGGCCAAATTCTGCCACGACGGCGGCTCGTCGAACATCAAGCCGCCCTTTGAAGTCACCGCCCTCGAAGGCATCAGCAATTACGTCGCCGGCCGGGCAAAAATCATTTATGCCGAGGGCTATTACCCGGCCAGAAACTGGGGCGCACCCGGGCTCAAGCCCGACGGAACCGCGGCAACGGCGGCCGACAGTTCCCAATTGGCCAACCAGGCCGCTGCCGTTGCGAAATCGGCGGATGTGGTGATTTATGTCGGGGGGCTGAATCACAAGATCGGTTTCGACAGCGAGGGCGGTGACCGCAAAAACATGGAACTGCCCGCCGGCCAGGACAAGTTGCTCGCGAAAATCGTGCGCGCCAATCCCCGGACCGTCGTGGTGCTCATCGGCGGCGGCGCCGTCGAGATGGATGATGCCTGGCTGTCACGCGTACCCGCCCTGCTCTACGCATGGTATCCGGGCATGGAAGGCGGCAACGCCCTGGCCAACGTCCTGTTTGGCGACGTAAACCCTTCCGGCAAACTCCCCTGCACCTTCCCGAAGCGGCTGGACGACACCCCGGCAGCCGCGCTCGATGCCTATCCGGGCAGGAATGGCACGGTCATTTACAAGGAAGGCCTGCTCGTCGGTTACCGCTGGTATGACACGAAAAACATCGACCCGTTGTTCCCCTTCGGTTACGGCCTTTCCTATACGCACTTCGCCTACACCAATCTCAACCTGGTCACGGACGGCAGCCCGACCGGGCTGCCGCTGACAGTCGAATTTGAACTGGCCAACACCGGCAGTCGCGCCGGCGCCGAAGTCGCCGAAGTCTACGTCCAACCGGTCAACCCTGCCGTGTCCCGGCCGGTCAAGGAATTGAAGGGCTTCGCGAAAGTGTTCCTGCAACCCGGCGAAAAACAAACGGTCTCCGTAACGCTCAACGAAAATGCCTTTGCTTATTACGACCCGGGCACGCGCAGCTGGCTGGCCGCCCAGGGCGGCTATAAAATTCTGGTCGGCGGTTCCTCGCGCGACCTCCCGCTCACCGGCGACTTTCAGCTGGCGCGGACCCTCTACCAACCGGATCGCGTGGCGCAGGTGGCGCAATCTGCCCGTTGATGGCAACCGGTCGGTCGCGAAAACCGATTATTTTCCTTCTCTCCGCCCGCGCGGGGCGAGGGAGTTATTTCCATTTGAAGCGCGCTTCACCCCGTCTCAATCCTCGGTTCGAATTTTTTTAAACGGGGTTTCACATTCGGTTGTCAAATGTTCGCGTTGGACAAAGGAAAACGCGGAACGGGATTTATCTAAACTATGAAAATAATGATGTTGGGATTGGTGTTGTTGGGTTTGACCAGTCCGGCGCTGGCTGTGGATCGGGCGGAATTGGACGACCGTATCCGCATGTTGACCGGCCGGTTCGAGGCGATGCAGGTGCAGCCGGATAAACGCGTGCCGGCAAATGTCTTGCGCCAGGCAAAGGGCATCATCCTGCTCAATACCACCAAGGCGGGTTTCATGTTCGCCTTTCAGGGCGGCGACGGCGTCACCATGGTCCGGGACCAGTACGGCCGCTGGAGTCCGGTGGCGTTTATCACCCGCAATGAGGGCAGCTTCGGATTCCAGGCCGGTGGCGAACAAAATTTTTACGTCATCCTGTTGATGACCACCAACGCAACCCGCACGCTGCTTAAACCGGCCATTGATTTCGGCGCCGAAGCCCAGGGCACGGCCGGCAATAATTCCTCCAAGGTGGAAGGCAAAATTGTCTCCCCCTTGCATTCCGTCCTGGTTTACAGCGACCACAACGGGTTCTACGGCGGCGTGGCCTTCAAAAATGGCTCACTCGCCCCCGCCGACAACGACAACCGCGTGTATTACGGCCAGTACGTGTCCATGAGCGACATCCTGTTCGACAAAAAACTGGAACGCACGCCGGCGGCGGATGACCTGGCCGGGAAAATCAAGACCTACTCCGAAAAGTGATCTTCGCTCGACGATGGCTTGTGGGAAAATCAGCCGTTACCCGCACTGGCATTGAATTGCTGGGTCAACTGATTGAACCGTTTGTTGTCGGCGCGGATGCGCGCCGCGAGGGTGCGGGCCGTCGCCCGCAGAAAGGGCGTGGCCAAAGCGGGCGCTTCCCGCGTCAGCCGGTCAAACGCCACTACCGAAATCCGTAGCACGGTGCTGTCCACATTGGCGACGACGTCCGCCGAACGCGGCCCGTGGTCAAACAACGACATGTCCCCGAAGAAATCCCCGGCGGTGAATGTGGCCAGGATCGTCTCGCGTCCGCCGACCAGGGTCCGGGCGCGCAATTCCCCCGACAACACCAGGTACATTGCATCGCCCTGTTCCCCCTGCTTCACCACGACCGACCATTGCGACACGCGTTGCAGCTCCAGGAAGTCCAACAAATGATCGAGCTGCGCGTCGTTGAGGTCGGCCAGGATTTTAATCCGCCGCAACGAGCCGGGCGTCACCCCGGCTCGCGAGGAAGTCCCCACCCCCACCTCCACCCCCATTGGCTGATTAAAAAACTGTTTGAGTTCGGGAATGTCCGAGGCCTGCTGCCAGGCGCCGGTGCCCCGCGCAAACACCCACGTATCAGGCAACACGCGCGCGTCCTTGATCCAGTCCGTCAGCACCGCCAACTCCACCGGACCATAAGGGGCGTCGTCAATTCCCCAGATAAAATAACCGCTCAAAACTTCTGAAACGTCTTTCCCGTCCACCTAGCCATCCTATCACCCTTTTTAATTTTTTGAAAAGCAAAAACTGTTGTATCCGAACACAATTTGAAACTACTTCACCATGAAGAGGTTGGCCGCACACGGTAGAGGTGCAGTTTGGTGGGGCGAGCGTCCTCGCGAGCCGAAATTTAGTTTAGGTAGGGACGGCGCGCTGCGCCGTCCGGGCATCGCAACGCGATGCCCCTACCCACGGCTCGCCCCACCGACGATCACAAAAGGGTCGAACCTACTCCGTGTTCGGATAGGAACCGAGAATCTTGATGAAATTGCAGTGCTCGCCGAGCAGCTGGATGGCCTTGGCCACCTTGCGGTCCTGCGCGTGCCCGTCGCAATCGATGAAGAAGAAATATTCCCACGCCTTCCGCTTGCTCGGGCGCGATTCAATCTTCGTCATGTTGATCTTGAACCGGCGGAACGCGGCAATCGCCTCGTGCAACGCGCCGGCCTTGTCGGCCACGCTCACCAGCAGGCTCGTGCGGTCATGACCGGTGGGCGGACTGCATTGGCGGCCCAGCACCAGGAACCGCGTCGCGTTCGCAGCGTTGTCCTGGATATCCTGCTCCAGCACGTCCAGCCCGTATTTCTCGGCGGCCAGAATTCCGCCAATCGCCGCCGCGTTCTTGTCCTTCGCCGCCAGTTCCGCCGACCGGGCGTTGGACGACGTCTCGATGAGTTCCACGCGCGGCAGATGGGTTTGAATCCAGCCGCGGCATTGGGCGAGCGATTGCGGATGCACGAACAGTTTTTTGATGCGCGCGCGCGAACCGCCTGGCCGCACCATCAGACATTGCTGGATCGGCAGCACAATCTGCGAAACGATCTTCAAATCGCTGTCCACGAACATATCGAGCGTGTGCGTGACGACGCCTTCGGTGGAATTCTCAACCGGCACCACGCCGTAATCCGCGCGCCGTTTGCTGACCTCGGTGAACACGTCGGCGATGGTTTTCTGCGGCGAATAACGCAGGCTGGCGCCGAACTTGCGGATGGCCGCCTGGTGCGTAAACGTCGCCTCCGGGCCGAAATAGGCGATGATCATCGTCTTCTCGAGCGCCAGCGCGCTGGACATGATTTCGCGGTAAATCGCGCGGAGCTGCTCGTCGGTGACCGGCCCGTGATTCAACTGGCAGATGCGTTGCAGCACGGCGCGCTCGCGGTGTGGCGCATAAATCTCCTCACCGGCCTTGAGCTTCATGGCGCCGATGGCCAGCACGTGTTTCGTGCGCTCGTTAAGCAGCCGGACGATGCTCGCGTCCAGCTTGTCAATCGCCTGGCGATGTTTGGGAATGTTCACAGCCACGGAAGCATGCAGAATTAAAAGGGAAGAATCAAACCTGTTTCGCGCGTAAGGTATAGCGCTTTTGATTTGCAGTAGACGGTCACCACGATGGTGTGGCACGGGGTTTGATGCCGGATTCCAGATGGAAATTTGTCTCTGCGTTCGTCCGCGTAATCTGCGGTTAAAACCTCCCCGTTTCCACGTCTTACCAGGCTTTTGCCCTGAATCCAATTTGTAGGCTGATTTATAATGGACGCGCTTCTGCACCACGCCTAGAGTCGCCCAAAGCATTATGAGCTTTCTACAAAAACTGTTCGGGCCCAGCCGGGACGAAATCTGGAAACAGTTTGCCGCCGCCGTCGGCGGCAGTTTCAATGAAGGCGGCTTTTGGAACGGTAGCAAGGTGGAAGCCACGCATGACCAGTGGGTGGTCACGCTGGATACTTATACCGTGTCCACCGGCAAAACGTCCGTCACCTACACCCGGATGCGTGCGCCTTATGTGAACCCGGACGGTTTTCACTTCAACGTCTATCGCCAGGGTTTTTTCAGCAACCTCGGGAAGAAGCTGGGAATGCAGGACGTCACCGTGGGCTATCCGCAATTCGACGACGATTTCATCATCAAAGGCAATGACGAGTGGAAATTGCGCCGGCTCTTTGCCAATGAAAAAATCCGGGACCTGATTGCAGCCCAGCCCGACATCCACTTTTCCGTACGGGACGACGAGGAAAAATTCCGGGGCGGCCGGAATCTTCCATCCGGCGTGGACGAACTTTATTTCCAGGTGGTGGGCGTCATCAAGGACGTTGACCGGCTGAAACGGTTGTACGATTTATTTTCTGAGACGCTGGATGAACTGTGTTGCATGGGCTCGGCCAACAAAGACGAACCCGGCGTAAAACTTTGATTTTGGTTGCGCCTTCAGCGCATTTGAATTGGTGTAAATTCGTGTAATTCGTGTCAAAACCTTTTGTGCCTTTTTGCAACTGAAGTATCTGTGTCCATCCGCGTAATCCGCGGTTAAAATCTCTGTGTCTTGGCGTCTTGGCGGTGAAGGAATTTGTTCGCGCCGTCAAAATGCCGCACGCAAATCAGCCTCGTTCATTTCACATAAAGTTTTGTTTCGGCAAGAATGGTCGGCGGCGCATCGCCTTCTCCCAGACTCAACTTCAGCACCTTGCAACCCGCACCGGCCACCGTCACGCCCAAATATAACAACCGGTTACCCGGATCCACCAGGCCTTCGGCTACGTCCATGCCGTCGGGAAACGGCATGAACGACACCATCCGCGGCAGGTCCGTTCCCGTTCCGAGCGTGATTTTGAGAATCCCACCGGCGCAGCATTGCGGGTCGCCGGTCTTCCCGCCACCCATGGTTCCCAAATAGGCATAGCCCGCATTGTCCCGGCCAAAGGTCTTCATCAAATACTGGTAGGGCGATTGCACCTTCAACGCCCCGATGACCCGGGGTGGATCGTCTTTTCCGCCCAGCGATATCTTTACCAGGTACCCATTCTGCGAGGTGAACCACGCGTAACCATTTTGTGAATCAATGAACGCGCCGCGCAGGCCGAATTCGTCATCCGGCAGTGTAACCTTGCCCACGAACCGCGGCGGTGCGTTGCCCTCGCCCATCGCCACCTTGTAAATCTGGGTCAAATCGGTGCCGAAGTAGGCATAATGCGTAGCCGGGTCCAGCACGGCAGAGTCAAAGGAGACATTGCCCGCATCCTCCGGAAGATCCGTCCGGGAAATAATCGCCGGCGGTTCATCACCCTGCCCCAGCCTGAATTTGACGAGTTGATGGCCCACCTGGAAACACGCCACACCGCCGGCCGCATCTAATACGCCCGCACCCAGATTCCATTCCGGATCGATCAGCACGGAACCCACCCGGTAAGGCGGTGTGTTGCTGTCGCCCAGGGCGACCTTGACCAGATGCCCCGGAGAGTCCGTCCCGAAATAGGCGTACCCACCCCGGGAATCCATCACCGAACTGAACGATTTGTCCTCCTCGCCTTCCAGAACCGCCGCGCCGACCACCACCGGCGGCGTCCGGGGATCATTGCCCAGCGCCACCTTTAAAATCCGGCCAGGTTCATGAACGGTGCTGAAATAGGCATAATGATTGGCGGCATCCAGCTGTACATCGCCGGTGAGATCCTCGTTCCTGGGAGCGTAACCGGTCGTCCTGTGAATCCTTGGAACCGGTTGCAACGCGCGGTTGGAAGTCGCGGTGGCCCCAATTTCCGCGGCGTCCCCGGCGGTGATGTGAATGGGAGCGTCTGCCTCAGCCAGATAATCAAATTTGCCTGCCTTGCTCAATTTTCCCCGGCGCTGCGTTTCGTCAACCACCTTGCGGAGGTCGTCCGCCGTCAGTTCCAGCGTGAACGTCCCGTTGGTGGAATAAGAATCGGAAGCCGATGCCGGCTGACCTTTCAGCCAGATACGGTCGGGCGGCAATCGGACCTTGATGAAACAATAATCGGTTCCCGGTACGATGACCGAGGTGCCCAGACGCAATGCCGCCAGTCGCAATACCGAGGCCGAAATCACCATGGGCGGACCGTCCACGCGATGCGCCATCAATACTTGTTTTCCCCCCGGGAGGATGGCCGCGAAGACTAGGGTATGATCCAAAACGGCGGCATTGGCCTGATTATCTCCGTAATCGAAGACCGGCCAGATCAACTTGGTTTTACCTTCGGCCGACCGGTGCGTGATGACAAACGTGCGATGCCGGTCGGGCAATCCATGTCCATTCAGCATGAACCCCAAATCACCAAAACTCCAATCGTAGCCGTCGTCAATGTATCCGACGTCGGCCGGGCCGTTGTTTTCTTCCACGCTTTTGGCCGTGAGCGCAAAAGGGTCTTTATCGGCGGCAGCGGAGCAACCCTGAAACATACCGGCGACCGGGAGCATCAGAAGAAAAAGGATGCCCCGCTGGAGTTTCGGCAGCCGTGTCATGCGTTCCATTCTCGATGTCGACCGGGCAAAGTCCACCCAAATTTCCAGGCGGTTTGCTGGTTAATTCCCAGCGGTTTCCAGCTGGATTTGCTTTTGATAAACCATGCCCTTTCTTGCACGCAACGGAAACAGAACGCAAGTCAAAGCGCCGGAGGAATCCATACATTTTGAATCTTCGGTGGGGCGAGCGTACTCGCGAGCCGGATCTTGGGTACCAAAAAAGAGGACAACGGCTCGTCAGTAGCCTCGCCCCACCAAACAACGGAAACGGCGCGCACGGAGGAGTGGCGCAGCGCGGCGTCCCTACCGATGAAAAAGATTCACTATCGCTGGTCAACTATGGACCACCGGTTGCCGGTGTCTCCGGCGTTTCCACCTTCTTCTCCTGCTCACTACCCAACGCCAGTTGCTCCGGCGGCACGGTGGCCAGGCCGGGTTCCGTCGTGACCGGTGCCGGCGGTTTTTGGACGACAATTTTCCGAAGCTCATCCGCGGCCGGCAAATCGCCCAAACCGCTCAAACCAAAGTATTCGAGGAACAACAAGGTGGTGCCGTAGGTCGGTGGGCGACCCACCACCTCGGCGCGGCCAACCGCCTCCACCAGACCGCGTTCCATGATGGTCTGCATGACGGCGTCCACGTTCACGCCGCGAATCTGCTCCACCTCGGCGCGCGTAATCGGCTGGCGATACGCGATGATGGCGAGCGTTTCGAGCGCCGGTTGTGACAACCGCGGCGGCCGGATTTTCTGGCCGACCAGCGCCTTGAGCCACGGCGCGTATTCGGGTTGCGACACGAATTGCCACGCACCTGCGACACACGCGAGCCGGTAACTGCGCGCGGCGGTTTCATGCTCGCTTGCCAGTTGTTCCAATGCGACGGTCAATTCGCTGTCCCGTACCTTGGCGAGCGACTTGGCAGTAGCGTCGGCGTCCTCGGCTTCCGCGGCCGCGGCTAACACGTCGCGAAGTTCCTTCACGCTCAGCGGTTTTTGCGCGGAGAACAGCAGTGATTCCAAAATAAATTTCAATTCCATTTTTGATTTACGATATACGATTTACGATTGGCGCGGCGGTTCGGTTATTCCGCTGGTTTCGGGCGCCTGGTTGAGAACCGGTTCGGCTGCGATGTCACTTGGTGCCGGGTCGGTGACCGGCGTTTCGGTAGCCGGTGCGGTTTCTGCGCGGCGGATTTCAATTTCGGCGAATGCTTCGGGCTGGACGCAGATAAGTTGTTTGAGCCGGATCAATTCCAGCAGCGCCAGAAAGGTGCAAACGACCTCGGAACGGCCGGCGGCGCTCTCAAACAGCTCGGCGAACCGCACGGAGCCGCGCTCGGCGATCACCTTGAGGATGAACTCGATCTTTTCGCTGACGGTCCATTTGTCCTCGAAAATGTCACGGGCATCGTCGCGTTTCTCAAAGCGTTTGAGGACGGCGTTGACGGCATTGAGCAGGTCGAAGATGGAAACATCCGGTTTGGGCGGCGGCGCGGTGCTTTCAAATTCCAGTTTGGCGGGCAGGCGCGGAAAGACGTTTTCCTGGCGGGCTTCGAGCGTTTGCAACTGCGTGGCGGCGTCCTTGAATTTCTTGTATTCGACGAGCTGCCGGATGAGTTCCCAGCGCGGGTCCTCGCCTTCCTCCTCGCCTTCGACGGCCACCTGCTGGTCCACGGGCAGCAGTTCGCGGCTCTTGATGTACATGAGCGTCGAGGCCATCACGAGGAATTCGCCGGCGATCTCGAGGTCGAACTGCCGCATCAGGTCGATGTATTCGATGAACTGGGTGGCGAGTTTGGTGAGATTGACCTCGTAAATGTCCACCTCCTCCTTCTTGATGAGATAAAGGAGCAAATCGAGCGGTCCTTCAAAGACCTCGAACTGGACTTTATATTCCGCCATGAACCGGAAAAATTTTAGAACGGGCGGGCGTCATTGGCAATGAAGGAACAAGACGGTTTCCAGCAAAAGGAAGTGCGTTGATTTGGTAGGGACGCCGCGCTGCGGCGTCCGTCAGTCATCGCAACGCGATGACCCTACCTCAAAAGGCAGGCCTCTGTCGTTTCGCTTTGGCGCACCTGTCCGGCTCGCGGGAACGCTCGCCCCACCGAAATGGCAAACTGACACCCCTAGATTGAGGTGCGGCGGAAACAGCGATGCCAAGGGTCGTTGAATGTTTGACAAAATCCGGCGAGCCGGGCGCAATCGGCCGGCGGATGTTTTGGTCTGTGATAAATCCGCCTTCGCCTTCGACCCGGGAAAATGAAAACAACCTTCCACCGGTGGGCGAACTGGTATTGGTGCAATGTAACCATTACCGATGTCTGGCCTTTCGGGACAAACACGGCAAATGGCGGAGCCCGTTCAGCAAGATGGAGCTGAGTGGCGTCGTCTGCGTGATCAAGACCGATTGCAATTAACCTCCCCGGTTCCAACGGCCGGCAATCACCGATTCCCCGGCCCGGTCGCACCGCAACGTCTCAAACTTGACGCGCGACGCTCAAAAACTTAACCTTCCATACTGGCTGGTGGTCGTAGCTCAATGGTAGAGTCCAAGCTTGTGGAGCTTGTTGTTGCGGGTTCGAGTCCCGTCGGCCACCCCAGCCTTCGCTCTCCACTGCGCTCCGAGCTACGGCTCGGCAAGCCATTTTATTCGCAGCGGAGAGCGAAGGCTGCCGCGCCGAAGTGGAACGAAGGCGGGTGTCCACCTAATGAAATTTCTATACGTCTATATTCTGCAAAGCCAATCGGATGGTGAACATTTTTACATTGGCTTAACTGAAAACCTTCATTTGCGGCTTAAAAAACATAACGCCGGCGAAGTTCCATACACTTCAACATTTCGCCCATGGAGAATTAAGACGGCCATCGCGTTCACCGATAAGGAGCGAGCCGTTCACTTTGAGCGTTATTTGAAAACAGCGTCAGGACGCGCGTTCGCCAAGAAGCGATTTTAACCTTCGCTCTCCACTGCGCTCCGAGCTACGGCCCGGCAAGACCTGCTTCAAATTTCATAAGGCGGCTCGCCCTTGATCCGTCCGAACGGAATTTTATTCCAGGCGCGTTCGTGGACGTAATACAGGAAAACCTTCGTGAACAATTCAATGCCGCTGATGGACAGCGCCCATTTTATCCGCCCGGTGACGAGGAAGGAAATGATCATCGTGTCCAGGCTGCCGGTGAACCGCCAGGAGACCGCCTTGACGAGGCTGCGATAAGGTTTTTCGACCATGCCGGGAAACGATAGGTGCGGCCGGATATAAGTCAATAAAGTCCAATCACGAAGCGGGGCTGATTCAAATCGAAAAGTCCTCGGAGAAGATTTTTACGTTCTTCAATTCCACAAAGACCTGTTCGCCGGCCTTGGGCTGCAACTGTTGAAACTCCTCCTTGCTTAATTGGGCGGCGAACAGACCGCCGTTGTCGAGCCGTTCCAGTTCCAGGTTCGCCAGCGGTCCGGCGCCGTTGCAGCGGAGGATGCGCGCGGGAAAGGTCTTTTGCCCGTTTGCCTCGCGCGTAATGCGGATGTCGTGCGGCCGCACAAAGGCGACGGCGTCGGTATCCGTTTCGCCCGCGGTTTCCTCCACGGCAAACTCCGTTTCGCCGATGATGACCGTCCCTTCGCGCACCCGGCCGCTGAACAGATTCACGTTGCCGAGAAAATCATAAACAAACGGCGAGGCCGGGTTGTCGTAAATTTCCTCCGGTGTCCCGATCTGCTCAATCCGCCCGTCGCGCAAAATGGCCACGCGGTCGGCCACCTCGAGCGCCTCCTCCTGGTCGTGCGTCACAAACAGCGTCGTGATGTGAATTTCCTCGTGCAGCTTCCGCAGCCAGCGGCGCAGTTCCTTGCGCACCTTCGCGTCGACCGCCCCGAACGGTTCGTCGAGCAGCAATACCTTCGGTTCGACGGCGAGCGCGCGGGCGAGCGCGACCCGTTGCCGCTGGCCGCCGGACAATTGCGAGGGGAACCGTTTGGCGAGCGGCTCCAGCTGGTTCAGTTTCAGCAGTTCGCCGACGCGGGCGCGGATTTGCTCCTCGCCGGGCCGGGTCGCTTTCGGGCGCACCCGCAGGCCAAACGCGATGTTTTCAAAAACATTCAGGTGGCGGAACAGCGCGTAATGTTGAAAGGCAAAACCGGCCTTGCGCTGGCTCGCGGGAATGGCCGTCACGTCCTCGCCGTAAAACAATACCTGCGCGGCGCCCGAGTCGGGAAATTCCAGCCCGGCAATGACGCGCAACAGGGTCGTCTTGCCCGAACCGGACGGCCCGAGCAGGGCGACGAGTTCGCCGGACTCGACCTTGAGGTTCACCTGGTCAAGCGCGGTGAAGTCGCCGAATTTTTTGGTGATGTTTTTTACCTCAACGCTCATGCCGGTATTTCCGTTTGACGTTTTTTCAGGGGCACCGGTGTAAAGGCCGTCCCGCGCAGCCCGGTGTGTTTATATTCCACCCACGTTTTCAGCAGAAGGGTGACCAGCGCCAGAAACGTCAACAACGACGCCACCGCGAACGCACCGGGGATGTTGTTGTTTTCGTACAAAATCTGCACGTGCAACGGAATCGTGTTCGTCCGGCCCTGAATATGGCCGCTGACGACCGAGACCGCGCCGAATTCACCCATCGCGCGGGCGTTGCACAAAATCACCCCGTACAGTAATCCCCATTTGATATTTGGCAACGTCACGCGCCAGAACATCTGCCAGCCGCTCGCGCCCAGCACCCGCGCCGCCTCCTCCTCCGTCCGGCCCTGGGCCTGCATCAGTGGAATCAACTCGCGCGCCACGAATGGAAACGTCACAAAGATCGTCGCCAGCACAATGCCCGGCACGGCAAAAATAATCCGGAGGTTGTGATCCACCAGCCACGGACCGAACCAGCCCTGCGCCCCGAAAATGAGCACGTAAATCATTCCTGAAATCACGGGCGAAATGGAGAACGGCAGGTCGATCAGCGTGAGCAGGATGTTTTTACCGGGAAAATCGAACTTCGCAATGGCCCAGGCCGCAGCGACCCCGAACAGGCAGTTGAGGGGGACGGAAATTCCGGCGGCAATCAATGTCAATTCAATCGCGCTTACCGTCATTGGGTCGCGCAACGTCTGGAAATAAAAACCGAGGCCCTGTCGCAGCGCCTCGGTAAAAACGGAAAGCAGCGGCACGATCAGAAACAACGCGATGAACGCCAGCGCAATGGCGATGAGCAGGCGCCGCACCAGCGGCGGTTCGCCGATGCGATGCGGGGCGTTGATTTTGGCGTCGTCGGTCATGCCAGGTTGGTCGTGTTGTAACGGTTGCTCCACCATTGCAATAAATTAACGGCCAGCAGCAGCAGGAACGAAATGACGAGCATGACCACGGCCAGCGCGGTGGCCTTGGCGTACTGAAATCCGTCCAGCTCGCTCATGATGAGCAGCGGAACAATCTGCGTCTTCATCGGAATGTTGCTGGAAATGAAAACGACCGAACCGTATTCGCCCAGCGCGCGGGCAAACGCCAGCGCGAAGCCGGTCAGCAACGCCGGGCTCAACATGGGCAGAATCACCCGCCAGAAGGTCTGCCAGCGGTTCGCCCCCAGGCTCGTCGCGGCTTCCTCCAGTTCCGAATCCAGATCGGCGAGCACGGGCTGCACGGTGCGGACGATGAACGGCAGACCGATGAACGTGAGCGCGATAAAAATGCCGAGCTGGGTATAGGAAACCTTGATGCCCAGTGGCGCGAGCCATGCGCCAATCCAGCCGTTCGGCGCATACAGCGTCGCCAGGGTGATGCCCGCGACGGCGGTCGGCAGCGCGAACGGCAGGTCCACCAGCGCGTCCACGATCCGTTTTCCAAAAAAATCGTAACGCACGAGGACCCAGGCGACGATGAATCCAAACACGGCGTTCACGACGGCGGCAAAAAACGACGCGCCAAAACTCAAACGGTACGCCGCGAGCGCCGGCGGTGAAAAAACCGTGTGTGAAAATTCCGCCCAAGTCAGTTCACTGCTTTTTACAAACGTCGCCGCCAGGGGAATCAGGACGATCAGGCTGAGATAAAGCAGCGTGTAACCGAGCGTCCAACGAAAGCCCGGCAACACGCGGTTTTGCTTCTTCGCCATGCAAATCGAATTGTTTCCCAGCGGCATGGCCGTTGTCAAAATGTTGCGAAAGAATTCTTTACGCCGGAGCGGAAATAAATCCAGCCAGGCTGTCGGAATTGACATCCACGTCCGCGAACAGCCACGCGGAAAGGTAACGCTCGGCCGAGGACGGCACGATGGCGACGATGGTCTTGCCCTTGTTTTCCGGACGTTTGGCCACCTGCAACGCGGCCCAAATGGCCGCCCCGCTGGAAATGCCCACGGGAATGCCATCCAGCCGGTTGACCTCCTTGGCCACCGGGCCGGCATCCTCCTCGTTCACTTGAATGGTTTCATCCACAATTTTCACATTGAGATTGCCGGGAATAAACCCCGCACCAAGCCCCTGCAATTTATGCGGGCCGGGCGCGCCGCCGGAAATGACCGGTGACTTTGCGGGCTCGACGGCCACGGCCTTGAACGACGGTTTCCGTTGCTTGATGACCTCCGCCACGCCGGTGATGGTGCCGCCCGTGCCCACGCCCGCCACGAGAAAATCCACCTTGCCGTCCGTGTCCCGCCAGATTTCCTCGGCAGTGGTCCGGCGATGGATGGCCGGGTTGGCCGGATTGGAAAACTGCTGGGGAATGAAACTGTTGGGGATCTGTTGATTTAATTCCTCGGCCCGGGCTATCGCGCCTTTCATGCCTTTGGCGCCTTCCGTCAGCACCAGCTTGGCGCCAAGAATTTTCAACAGTTTGCGGCGCTCCAGACTCATCGTTTCGGGCATGGTCAGGATCAATTTCAATCCCTTGGCCGCCGCCACAAACGCGAGCGCAATGCCGGTATTGCCGCTGGTCGGTTCGATCAGCACCGTGTCCTGGTTTATTTTTCCGGACTTCAGGGCCTCGTCGATCATGGCGATGCCGATGCGGTCCTTGACGCTGGACAACGGGTTGAAGAATTCGAGTTTAAGCAACACGTCGGCGACGGCACCGTGCTTTTTGGCCGTGCGGTTCAACCGTACGAGCGGGGTGTTGCCGATGGTTTCCGTGATGTCGCTGTGGATTTTGCTCATAAATTTAAAGGTTGGGCGCGTAGGCAATGAATTTGCGGTATTCGGTCAAAACTGTTTGCAGCGCCGCCAGGAATGCCAGCTCCTTCAGGTACGACGGCGGCGGTTTGGGGGTTTCCAAAATCACCTCAAACGGACGTGGACGCACTTTCGGCGGCGCGCTCAACACGCCGTCGTAAGCGTCGCGGATGACCCCGTGCCGCGCCTGGTAGCCGTCAATGACCGGGCGCTCGTCACGCGGCAGAAATTTCTCGGCGGCCTGCAGCGCGGGTTCGATGAGGTATTTCGTCAGCGTGGCGCCGCGCACGATGCCATAAAAACCGTCACTGGTATCGTCGGTGTGCAGGGCAATGATGCCGTGAAATGAACGGGAAACCAGTTCGGCCTGCAACAGCTGCACTTCCGGCTCGGCGGAATTTTTCCAGAACTCGCGGTTCAAATCCCTGCCCCGGCGCGAATGGCGCGTGCCATCCTCCAAACCCGTCGGATTGCAAACCGGATAGAACGACAGGTAGTAGCCGGCCGACAGTTCCGGGTTGGCCTCCAGCAATTTGATGAATTGAACGATGGCGTGCGTGCCTTCCGGTTCGTCGCCGTGGACCCCGGCGAAAATCCCGACGCGAATGGGGGTGTCGCCGCCTTTCGGGCCGACAAATAAATAGCGCGGCAATTCATAAGTTTCGCCGTCGACTTCGAAACGCGCGTCGTGGTTGGCGACCAGGTTCGGCGAGTGCACGGCAATCTGTTCCAGCGGCGCGAGCAGGTCGGTGAGCGAGCGCCGGCGCACGCGCGGCGTCTGGATGTCGGTTTCGAATCGGGTATCGGCGATCGTCATAAATGTTTCATTTCTGCCGTGGTCCTCCGGGTGCGGGAGGTGGCGGCCGGCACCCGCCGGCCGCCACCCTTTGGGAGGAACCACGAACGCGTTTTATGGTTGATAGATTTGGTCGAAAATTCCGCCATCGGCGAAATGGGTTTGTTGGGCCTTTTGCCAGCCGCCGAATTCCTGCTCCACCGTGACCAGCTTTAGTCGTGCGAAATTCGCGGCGTATTTTTCAGCGACGGCCGGGTTGCGCGGGCGATAAAAATTCCTCGCCGCGATTTCCTGTCCTTCGTCCGAATAGAGATATTCCAGATACGCCCGGGCCACGTCGGTGGTGCCGTGCCGTTTGGCCGTTTTGTCCACGACCGCGACCGGCGGCTCGGCCAGAATGCTCAACGGCGGGGTGACAATTTCAAACTGGTCCGCGCCGAATTCCTTGAGGGCCAGGTGCGCCTCGTTTTCCCACGCCAGCAGCACGTCGCCGATGCCGCGTTGGGCAAACGTAATGGTCGAACCGCGCGCGCCCGAATCCAGGATGGGAACATTTTTGTACAGCCTGGTGACGAAGTCCTTCGCCCTGGCATCATCGTGCCCGTAAGTCTCCAGCGCGTAGGCGTAGGCGGCCAGATAGGCCCAGCGCGCGCCGCCGGAAGTTTTCGGGTTTGGCACCACCACGGTGACACCCGGTTTCACCACGTCGTCCCAATCCTTGATATGCTTCGGATTGCCTTTGCGTACCAGGAACACAATGGTCGAGGTGTAAGGCGTGCTGTTGTCCGGCAGCCGCTTCTGCCAGTCCACCGGCAGCAGTTTCGCCTGCCGGGCAATGGCGTCGATGTCGTAGGCCAGCGCGAGCGTGACGACATCGGCTTCCAGGCCGTTGATGACGGATTGCGCCTGTTTGCCCGAGCCGCCATGCGATTGGGAAATCGTCACGTCATCGCCGGTTTTGGCCTTCCAATATTTGGCAAACGCCGCGTTGTATTCCTGGTAAAGTTCACGCGTCGGATCGTAGGAAACGTTCAGGAGTTTGATCTCCTTCGCGCCCGCCACCGCGGCGAGCGCTGAGGCCAGCAGAAGGATCAGAAAAGGTTTCATAAGTTTTTGAATTTCGAGTTTAAGACAGTTAAAATGCCAGTTGTATTCGGGTAAAAACCACATTTTCCGCCTGGGCCGGCACTGCCGGGGTGGCGCCGGCGTAGCCGGAGAACAGTGTGTGCGAGAAACTCGCGTTCAGCCGGACGTTTCGGTTCAAATACCAGTTGAGGCCGGCCGACCACGCGTGCGCCGACGAAGCGGAAGTGGTTGAAGCGGCGAAGGGCAACGCCGCCGAAAAAGCATTGTTATCCACATTCAGCTCTTCATAACGCCCCACCACCTGCCAGGCGCCCCACCCGCCCGTATGCAAATTGAAAGGATGGCGCGGGGTCACGCCGGTATAAGTGGCGTCTTCGCCGGTCAAGACCCAGCTGGCCGACACTTCCCAGGCCTTGTTCCGCAAATCCGCTGAACCCAGCGGCGCGGTCGTGCGGCTGACTTCCTGGTCGGAAATCACGTATTCGCCCAAAATCCCCAGGGGCCCGTAATAGTAATAGCCCTGGGGCGAAATCCGCCAATGCTGGCCATTGGCAATTACACCGGCGGAGTAAGTGAAAAATTTCTGCTGGCCGTCCGTGGTGTAACCCGGCGTCAACCCGGCGGCGGCGTTGCGGTCGGATTCATAACTGCCGCCCACGCCCAATCCCAATCCCTTCAACGCACCTACGTCCGTGGTCTTCCAGGGCTGGAGAAAAATACGTCCCGCAAACGCCTTGTCGTTGTCGGAATCGGTGTTCACCGTCGTGCCGTTGTAATCCGACACACCGCCAAAAAGGCCGGCAGCGTAACTGGCCGCGCCGCCAAACAGGTCGCCGTGTAATTCCACACCCAGATCGCGGTTCGGCACCAGGTCCGTCACCAACGAACGCTCATTGAAGAAGCCATAGGCGTCCGACTGCAGCGCCTCGAGCCCAACAGGTGACTTGAACTTGCCCGCCTCCAATTGCAATTCAGGATTGTAGCGGTAATTGAGGTAGGCATCCAGGATTTGCACGGTACTGCCCCCGAAATCCGGCGTAAAGTTGAAATCAAAATCATGAAACACCGTGCCGGTGATGATCGGGCGGGCCCGACGCAACAGGAAGCCGCTGTTTACCAGGTTGTGGTCATTAAAAAACGTCCGGCTGTCCAGCTGGATCAAACCGTGCAGGCTGATGACAAAGTTGGTGTCGGCGGAACTGAGCGTAAAACCGCTGGCATCCAGTTTCACCAACGGCCTGGTTTTGGCCGCCGCCGCCGCGTCCTCCTGATCCAGTTCGTGTTGGCGCGCCAGAATCCGGACTTTCTGGTCGAGTTCGTGGATTTGCTCCTGGTTGGTGTCGGCGACCGCCGGCGGTTCCGCTTCGCGTTGCTGTTCGAGGCTTTGGACCTTTTGATCCAACGCCTGTACCTGTTGTCTCAAGGCTTCAATCTCCGCCGCTTCCGTGGAGTTGGTGGCGGTGCCATCAGCCGCCAAGGCCGGAAAAACAAATTGCGCTCCGACTGCAGCGGTCAATATCAACTGATTCAATTTCATAGTTCTGTTTATTTTTGGTTCGGCTCTCCGACCAACCCAACCGTTTCCGTGGACCTGTCGAGTCGAGGTTTCGCCTGTTTTTCTGATTTTCTACTCTGACTTATTTCAACCCATTGCGCTAAATAGCGACTCAATAAGTCGTCTTTGTGACCAAATAAAAAGTTCGATTTTTTTAATGCATTTTTCAGTGACCACGATTTATGAATCGTTTTACTGACTGCAACTTGCGATTTCTAAATAAACGACTAATCATGTCGTTATTATCCACGCATTATTTGTCCTGTCAACAATTTTTTGGAATAATTTTTGGCGTTAAATGCCTTCGCCGCCGCTGAAAGTGAGGTTCACTTCCTGCCTTGAAACAGGCAGCCCTTTGGCCACTTCAGCGAGCGTCGCCCGATCCATTACCCCGGCAATGTAGTTCCGCGTATCCAGGAAAACCCGGCGGAACCGGCAAACGGGCTCCTGGGAACAGCGTTTGTATCCGGTCACCGAAACACATTCAATTGGGGCCAAAACACCGTCAAAATGACGCACCACCTCGCCCATGGTTATCTTTTCCGGGCTCCGGGCGAGCACGTAGCCGCCGCGGATCCCCGCCGTGCTGTCCACCCAACCCTGTGCCTTGAGGTCGAGCATGATCTGCTCCAGAAATGGTTTGGGGACGTCGTTGCGTCGGGCCAATTCCCGAATCGGTATCGGCGCACCCCGGTAATGGTCCACCAGCGTGAACAAGGCGCGGAGTGCGTAATCGGTTCTTTTCGAAATCCGCATGGTTAACAACGATATAACCGGTCGGATTTAAGTCAACAGCGGGATTTTGCAAACCGACGTGGCTTACTTGATGATCCGGCGCCCTTCGTCCAGGAAGATACCCTTGAAATTCATCTCCAATGCCTGCGGATTGGTGGCCTTGGACAACGCCTCCTTCTCGGTGACGCGGCCCGATTTGACGAGATTGAACAGGGACTGGTTGAAACTGATCATGCCGTCGTCCAGGCCGGTTTCAATCGCCGCCGACAGCTTGTCGAGGCGATTTTCCTCGATCAGCTTTTTGACCATCGGCGTGTTGAGCAAAATCTCCAGGGCCGGCGTCAATTTGCCCTCCACCGTGGTGACCATGCGCTGGCAAACCACCCCGCACAAGGTGCCGGTCAATTGTCGGCGGATTTGTTCGCGCTCCTCGGCCTTGAAAAAGTCCAGAACGCGGTTGACGGATTGGGACGCGTTGGTGGTGTGCAACGTGGACAACACCAGGTGTCCCGTCTCCGCTGCGCTCATGGCCGCCGCGAAGCTGATGTCGTCGCGCATTTCACCGACCATGATGATGTCCGGGTCCTGGCGCAACACGTGGACGAGTGCGTGATGAAAGGTCAACGTATCGAGGCCGATCTCGCGCTGCTCAATCACGGATTGGTTGTCCTCGAAGACGTATTCAATCGGGTCCTCGAGCGTGATGATATGTTTTTTGAAGTTATTGTTGATGTGTTCGAGCATGGCCGCGAGCGTGGTGGATTTGCCGCAACCGGTGGTACCGGCGACGAGCACAATGCCACGGGGCGACTCGGCGACCTTTTTGATCTGCTCGAGTAATCCCAGTTCCTCGAACGTGGGCACGCGCGTCTTCACGAAGCGCATCGCCAGGCACCACTGGCCGCGTTGTTGAAACAGGTTGGTGCGAAACCGGCCCGTGCCGGGAATAAAATAGGAAAAGTCAACCTCACGTTCCTCGACGAGCTTTTTGGCCAGGTGCGCCGGCGTGATGGCTTCAACAATTTTATTCATCCATTCGGAGGTCGGAAATGGCGCGTCCACGGCGATGAGTTCGCGGTTGATGCGGTAAATGACCGGGGTCCCGATTTTCAGGTGCACATCCGAGGCGCCACCCTCGACCGCGGTTTTGAGAATGCGTTGAAATATTTCCATTGCACCAGATTAACCAATCGGTCTCCCAAACACCAGCGGGGAATATCGGTGACAGGTCAATTTCATCGGTGGGAACGCCACGCTGTCCCGATAAATCGCGCGACGGCCCGGCGGGCCGTCCCTGCCTCCTAAAAATAGCGACTTTCGCGGCGGTCATTGCTATAACCTGCGCATGTCTGAACATCGCATCGGCATCATCGGCGGCACCGGGCTTTACCAGATCGAAGGGTTCACCGGCCAGAAATGGGTAAAGGTCAGGACGCCCTTCGGGCCGCCCTCCGACGATTTGCTCACCGGCAAACTGGCCGGGCGCCACGTGGTTTTCCTGGCGCGCCACGGACGCGGCCATCGTATCCTGCCCAATGAACTGAATCATCGCGCCAATATCTGGGCGATGAAAAAATTGGGCGTTGACTGGATCGTCAGCGTCAGCGCCGTCGGTTCCCTGCAGGAGAAATACAAGCCATGCGACATCGTGCTCATCGACCAGTTCCTCGACCGGACCAAACGCGGCCCGGAGCACACGTTTTTCGGACGCGGCATCGTGGCGCACATTGCGTTCGCGTACCCGATTTGCAGGGAATTACGCCAAATCCTTTTGAAAACCGCGCGCGCCTGCGGCGCGACGGCCCATGACGGCGGCACCTACGTGAACATGGAAGGCCCGGCGTTCAGCACCCGCGCTGAATCGCTCGCCAACCATCACGCCGGCTACGGCGTCATCGGCATGACCAATCTCGGCGAAGCCAAATGCGCCCGCGAAGCGGAAATCGCCTACGCCACACTGGCGATGTCGACCGACTACGATTGCTGGAAGGAGGACGAGCACGTCACGCTAGCCATGATCATCCGGAACCTCCATCGCAATGCCGACATGGCCAAAAGAATCGTCACCGCGGCCATTTCACAAATTCCGGTTGCACCCGACTGGCCCTGCCACAGCACGTTGAAAAATGCGATTTTGACCGACAAAAAACTCTGGCCGAAGAAAACCGTGACCGCGTTGAAACCGATCCTGGCGAAGTATCTCTAGCCTGGTCCGTTCGGCCGCCTTGCAATCGGAGTGTGTCCGTCCCCGGACACAGCAATGTTAAATATACGAACGTCTTCGGATTTTCGGAAATCTTCTGGGGCAAGTCCGTTGCTGCGCCCAAGGATGGGCGCACTCCGCTTACCAATCCGTCTCGCGGTAATCCTTCAGAAATTTTCCCCAGACATGTTCACCCGTGTTAAAGCCCGCAATAATCGGGTCCACGATGCGGGCCGCGCCATCCACGATGTCCAGCGGCGGATGAAACCGGTGTTGCTGCACCTTGCGCGCCGCAATCTCCACCGGATCTTCGTCCGTCACCCAGCCCGTGTCCACGCTGTTCATATGGATGCCGTCCGCGTAATAATCCGCCGCCGACGTGCGTGTCATCATGTTCAACGCCGCCTTGGCCATGTTCGTGTGCGGATGCCGGGTGGTCTTGAACTTCCGGTAAAACTGCCCCTCCACCGCCGACACATTCACGATATGCTTGTCGCGTTCCGGCGTGCGCCGCATCAACGGCTTCAGCCGCGCGTTTAGAATGAACGGCGCAATGGCGTTGACGAGCTGCACTTCGAGCAGCTCGACCGCCGGCACCTCGGCCAGCAGCAGCCGCCAGGAATTGCGCTCGCGCAAATCCACCTGCTGCAAATCCTGGTCGAGCCGGCCTTCGGGAAACAATGCCTTTTGCGCGGCCAGCTCCTCCGGCAACAGCGGCACCTGCGACAACGCCGCCGCGTGCGTAATGCCGGCAACCTGCGAAATACCCGTGACCAAACCGGTGGGGCGAGCGTCCCCGCGAGCCGCTTCACCTTCCGGCAACAAATGATAGCCGCGCAAACCTTCGTAAGCGCCGAGCAGCCGGCGGGCCTCCGGCGGCAGGTCATGCAACGACCCGTTCTCGCGCTCCATCATGTGCTGATAAAAATCCGGCGGACGCCGCACGGTCTGGCAGGCGTTGTTGATGACAAAATCCAGGCGCGTCCGCGTGGCCAGCAGATGCCGGCAAAACGCCTCCACGCTCGGCGTGTGGCGCAAATCGAGTCCGAAAATTTCCAGCCGGTGCCCCCATTCGGCAAAGTCCGGTTCCCGGGCGTAACGCGTGGCGGCATCGCGCGGGAAACGCGTGCTGACGATGAGTTGCGCGCCGGCGCGCAGCAATTTGATCCCCGCCTGGTACCCAATCTTCACGCGACCGCCCGTGAGCAACGCCACGCGCCCCCGCAAATCCGCCAGCTCGGTGCGTTTGCGGAAATTCAACTCCGCGCACGCGGGACAAAGCTGGTCGTAGAAATCGTGAATCGCCGTATAGTCCTGCTTGCAGGTGTAACAATTCTGCGGTTCGACCACCTCGCGGAACTCCGGGTCGCCCTCGATTTCCCGTTGCTGGAAACCAGGTGGTGGCAACACGTTCGGCGTGGTGAAAACCTTTTCCCGGCGCAGTTTACGGATCCCGGTCTGGTTGAGTTTGGACTGGTCCCGCTGGATTTTCTCCGCCTTGCGCAGGCGCACCCTGGCCTTCACGAACCGTCGCCGCGCGTTCACATCCGGGCAGTAAATCTCGCCCGCGGCTTTCAGCAGCCGCATCCGTTCCTCCTCCGAAACCCCGGCCAGCAGCGCCCGGTTGCCGGCAATGGCTTCCAGCAACTCGGCGGCAGCTCTCAGGCGTTCAGCCAAAGCAGCGGCGTTGGTTGTTCCGTTGTGACTCTTGGGTTGAACCGGCATCAATTGGCGCGCAAAATAACAGACCCGGATGGTCCGGGCGAATGAAAAGCAAAGCGGGTACGGGTACATTTGGTGGGGCGACTGATCCCGCAATGCGGGACGAATACGCTCACCCCACCGAAGGTTGCAAAATGTGACGCCACCACAAAGCGCCATACCTTGACGCTGGCAAACAAAAGCGACAAACTCGCTCCACATTTTTAATTCAACGCAAACCAGCCATGGCAACCAAAATCATCATCAAACCCGCGAAATCGCCGGCCGCCGTCGGCCCCTACAACCATGCCGTGCGCACCGGCGATTTGCTGTTCTGCGCCGGGCAGATTCCCATCGACCCCGCCACCGGCAACCTGATTGCCGGCGATATCAAGGTACAAACCGACCGCGTGCTGCAAAACGTCAAGGCGATCCTGGACGACCAGAAGCTGACCTTCGCCAACGTCGTCAAAAGCACGGTCTTTATGACCAATCTCGCCGATTTCGTCGGCATGAACGAGGTGTACGCGAAGTATTTCACCGGTGATTGTCCGGCGCGCTCGACCGTCCAGGTCGCCGCGCTGCCGAAGGGCGCGAACGTGGAGATTGAAGTGATCGCGCATTTTTAAAATGGTAGGGCGCGATGTCCCCATCGCGCCGCGGCGCGCCCGGAGAGCGCGCCCTACCTTTAAAATCGTAAATCGAAAATGTCTCTCGGAATCGAATTATTGATCGCGCTCGCCATCGGCGGCGGGCTGGGCTTTCTCTTCGGCTGGCTTTACGGCCGCGCGCGCGGCGGCAGCGGTCCGGATGCACGATTGGAAAACGAGTTGCGTCAGCAGGTCGCCCAGCGCGAAACGGAACTGACCCAACTGCGCGGTCAACTCACCGAAACCGGCAATGCCCGCGCGGCGGCGGAAGCCAGCCGGGTGGCAGCGGAAAAAATGGTCGTGGAGCAGCGCGCGCTGCAGGACAAGGCGCTGGCCGATTTGCGCGAGGCGTTCAAGGCGCTGAGCGCCGAGGCGTTGAAACAAAGCGCTCCCGAATTTCTGCGGCTCGCCGAACAAACCTTCGGCAAATTCCAGGAAACCGCCAAAGGGGATCTGGCTCAACGCCAGGAATCCATCAAAACCCTGGTCGAACCGCTGAAACAGCAGTTGGAGACCTACCAGAAACGGTTGCAGCAAAGTGAAACCTCGCAGGCGGACACACTCGGCAAAGTGAAGGAACAGCTCGAAAAATTGGCACAATCCAGTCTCTCACTTGCCGCCGAGACGCAGCAGTTCCGGATGGTGTTGAAATCGAACCAGGCGCGCGGGCGCTGGGGCGAAGAAACGTTGCGGCGCGTGGTCGAGGCCGCCGGCATGAGCGCCCATTGTGATTTCACGGAGCAAACGCAAGCCGGCGAGAACCGGCCGGACCTGATTGTGAAACTGCCCGGCGACCGTTTCATCATCGTGGATGCCAAGGTGCCGGACTTCGATTTTCTCAACGCGCTGGAGTCGGCGGATGAAACCAAACGCGCGGAAGCGCTGGCGGCGCACGCGGCAAAATTAAAGGCGACCATCAAGGCGCTGGCCGACCGCGATTATCCGAGCCAGTTTCCCAACGCGCTCGATTACGTGGTGCTGTTCGTGCCGGCGGAATCGCTGTTCAGTGCGGCGCTCGAAGGCGACCATGATTTGATTGTCTGGGCGGCGGGCAAACGGATTTTGCTGGCAACCCCCGCGTCGCTCATCGCCCTGCTCCGCTCCGTGAGTGTGAGCTGGCAGCAACACGCGCAGACGGAAAACGCCCGGGCGATTGCGGACGCCGCGCAGGAACTTTACTCGCGCGTGGCCACATTCACGGAGCATTTCCAAAAAATCCGCGACGGCCTGGAGACAGCAAACAAGGCATTCAACCAGGCGGTCGGCAGCTACGAATCGCGCATCCGCCCGGCGGGCGAAAAAATCCAGAAACTCGGCGGCGCGGCGGCGGGCAAGGAACTGGCCGATGTCCAGCCGCTGGATTCAACACTGCGTTTGCCGCCGGAAACCTGAGACATGGATTTCACCGATTTACACGGTTTGCTTTGAAAGCAATGCGAAAACCAGTTGACGGATTCCCGGGGGAGGCGTATAAATACCGACGATTTGATGGATTAGAGTAAGCAGTTGTCGGCACAAAGCAAATCATGGTTCCTCACCAATTAGTTGTG
>JAJPJM010000135.1 GCA_021324235.1 Verrucomicrobiota bacterium | reverse complement strand
GCCAGCGATTCCGTTTCAAACGCCACCCGCATCATCACCGTCACCACGCCCACGTCATAGACGCGAATCAGCAGGCGGACGGGCGCGCCCTGCAACCGGGCGGGCAGCGGATGCGGCTCAATGGCCAGCGGCTTGTAAAGCGGCATGTCCTTCGGCAACGTCCGGTCCATCCGGATTTCGAACGGGAACGGTTTTTCCGACAGGATTTCCTGCACGCGCGACGTGATGATTTCGTTGGCCACGTCAAACGCGTAAAGATAGACGACCTCACCTTTCATTCTGATGGAAAGCTACTCCCCGGGGACGGTTTGTCGAGACCAGTGGTCAATCCCGGCCAAACGGCGAATCACACGGGAAATAAGTTTTTACCGCCGAGCCGCCAGGGCGCGAAGAACGACACGCGTTTTGACGGAATCAACATGATGAACAGCGTTTGGCTTTTTACCCGTCTCCCATCTGGCAGCCCTGTCTCCCAACCGCATTTGGTCTGAAGAATCCGGGCAATCGCCAGACGCCGCGCGTGGTTCAGGGCGTCCAACGTCCAGCTGCGCAACGTAAATGACAGGCTCCCCACGCGCGCGCCATTGCGAAAGCCCGAACCTTGATGGTTATTGGGTTTGCGTGGTGGTCGTTGAGGTGGCGGGCACGGCGGGCACGGCGGGTGTCGTGGTGGTCGTGCTCGTTGTGGTTGTCGGAGTGGTGCAGCCGGACAGCGATGACGCAATGACGACCGCGGCGAAACAGGCGATGATAAGTTTTTTCATAAGTATAATTTTTTGTTTGTTTTACTCGTACGTGATTACGCCATCGGCGCTTCATAAGCTATGGGGTGTAACCCTACCCCATGCTCGTCGGTCGTGAATCTTGCGAGGGCGGAGTTCGGCGCCGCCCCATCGGCGAGGGGTGCGCCAAAGGCGCGTGCCGTCGCATGGGGTGTGACGGCTTGATGGTCAGCGAAGCAATAGAACCACAATCACGATGAGCAGCACGAGGCCGACCGAGCCTCCGCCAATCCAGATGGCACTACCTAGCACGGGTGTGAATAATAAGAGATGCATGGTTTGTCTTTCGTTTTTTGATGGCAATGTATTTGCCGTCAATTTCTGAAATGAACCTACGCGACGGGCCGCATCGCGGCTATGGGGTGTAACCCGACCGGGGCACTCCGCCAATGGCACCGCCGATTACGTGCCGCCTCTTGTTCAGGAACGGCGATATATTGAAGTAAAGTGAGCGCCTTTCCCGATTTGGGCGTATGTTGTGGCATGCAGGACAACGCCCGGGAATTCAAAAAAATCAAATACGGTCCCTTGCCGGTTTTGGGCATGCCGGTGCAGGTCCAGTGCGAGGGCTTCAAGTGTATGGCCTTTCGTGACCGCGAGGGCCGATGGGTGGATCTGTTCACCCACGAATTCGTGCCACGCGTCCTGGGCGTGGTTTACACGTGATGGCGCTGACGGGTTTCAGACCACAGAAGCAAACGACGGGAACGAAGCGTTTTGAAAGGTAGGGCTCGTTGTCCCTAACGAGCCGCGTGGAAGACTGAACTTCGGCGCGATGCGGAGATCGCGCCCTACCAATCACGGCAATCTCCAGATGCCACGGCTGCGGTGCAGCAAAACAACGGACATTTAACCGCCAGAATTCGGAGAACGCCAAGGCTTCAGCCACAGCTGAACACAGATTTTCACAGATATCCCTATCAGCGTTAATCGGCGAACCCTGCGGATCAACTCCTTTGCGCGCTTGGCGGCTTGGCGGTAGAAATTCTGGCTTTTGGGCTTTCGGTGGGTTTTGCATTTTGAGACAAATTGGGTGCCAAACAGTCTAATCTCTATGAATCGCACTAATAAAATAACGTTGGGTGTTTGCGGTCTGGCGGCCGCGGCATTGATGTCCGGCTGTATTGTCAGGCCCTATGGTGGCGTGGCCGTGGAAGCGCCCGCGCCCGTGGTGGCGGTGGGAGTGTATCCTGATGATTACGTCTGGGACGGTTACGAATACGTCGGCGTTGTCGGCGGTCAATATTACTATTTGGGACCGGGCCAGGTCTGGATTGTTTGTGAACCATGGAGGCTTCAGCGCTTTCATGGCTGGGAACGGTATCACGCGGATTGGCACGACCATGCCATTCACAATGATCGTTACCGCGACGGCGGACATGACAATGACCACAACCGGGATCGCGATCAGGGCCACGACCAGAACCACGGTCACGGTCACGATCACGACGACGGGCATTGAACAACCTTCCGCACCCACGGAGGTACAGTGAGAAACGGTCTGAGGGCATGAGTTCTGCCGGCAGATGCCAGCGGTCACGCATTGGGAGTTTTGCTTTTCCCTAACTGCCGCCTGCCAACGCCCATCTCTCAACCACATTCTGTCTAGGAGTTACGGCCGTCACGCCAGGCGACGTTTGGCTTGAAATGTGGCCAAAGTGAGGGTATAACGACTTGTGGCATGAACCGATGGCGAACCCTTCCCATGTTTGCCTCATTGGCATCGTTGCTTTTCGCGGCGTGGCCTGCTCCCGCCCAATTCACGCTGGTTAATGTCGGCCACTCAACCACCAACTACGGTGGAACCGCCACCAGCATCGTGCTGTCGGGCAACTATGTTTACTTGCGCAATGGCGGTGATGGCTTGCGCGTTTATGACATTTCCAATCCGGCCAATCCGACCAATATCGGCTACGGTGGCGCCCCCAGTGGTCCGTGTCCTGCCGGGGGTTATTGCCTGGCCTTATCGGGCAACTACGCTTACATGGGCAATGACTGCGACGGCCTGCGCATTTTCGATATTTCAACCCCCACCAACATCCTCAACCTCGGCAATCCCATCGGACCGTACATTACCGGCGCTGCGTCATCCGGGAACCATGTCTATCTGTCGGGCACGGGTGGTTTGCGGATTTATGACGCTTCAAACCCCACCAACCTTGTTTTGGTCGGCCAAACCAATGGCGGCGGCGCGCTGGCGCTGTCGGGCGACTATGCCTACATGGCCAGCGGCAACAGCGGGCTGCGAATTTACAATATCTCGAATCCGACCAATCCCGCCTTCCTCAGCCAGATAAATAGTGGTCTCTCCGCGAAAGGCGTGGCCGTATCCGGAAATTACGCCTATCTGGCCAATGACGGCGACGGCTTGCGCATCGATGATGTTTCCGACCCGGCCAATCCCACGAACGTCGGTCACATCAACAACGGTGGCAGTGCGTCAGGGGTGGCGGTTTCAGGCAGGTTTGCCTGCCTGGCCAATTTCGCCGACGGCTTGCGCGTTGATGATGTTTCCGACCCGGCCAATCCCACGAACGTCGCGCACAGTGCTGTCGGTGGCAATGCCCGCGCTTTCGACGTGGCAATAGCCGGGAATTATATCTATCTGGCTGACGGCCTGGACGGCCTGCGCATCTACCTGCTCGTGCCGCAACCCATCATTAACCTCACCGACACCAATACTGTTCAACTCTCCTGGCCGGTGCCACCCGGCCCGCCTTTCGTGCTGCAACAGAATTCCGATCTCACCTCCGCAAACTGGTCGGACCTGACCAACACGCCGACGGTCGTAAGCAATTGGAATCAGGTCATGCTTCCACAGTCGGCGAACAGCCAATTCTATCGGCTCAAGTATCCGTGATGGGGCCCGCCCGCCGTCCCTACCTTGGAATTCCGTGGCCCGATGCTCAGCCTTCAGCCTTCAGAATGCCGGCCGGCTTGTAACCTTGATTCGCTGGAATACTACGCGACCCTGCGCCGGCGCAACCGCCGACGGGTCTTCACCGCGAATGGCAGCAGCAGCGCGCCCGCCAGCAACGTGAAGGTGGCTGGTTCGGGGACGACCACCGCCGCCACGTCCGAGAGGGTCGTGCCGACCCGGATCTCGTCCAATTCCTGTCCGGCATTGCTCTGGTAGTAAAAATCCTGCGCCTGGAACGCCGGGCCCGAGAGCAGAACCGAGGCACTCGGCGGGCCGAGGACAAGGCCGGGATCCACGTACAGGTTTACCAGCGTGCCTCCCCCGCTCCATTGAACCAGTTGCACGATGAATAAATCGGCCCCGACACCGGTAACAGACCCGGCCGGCAGGCCGTTCAGGGTGATGGCGTCGCCTGCGGTCTTGCCCACCTCGATATCCGGGAGGACCGCGGTTGGTTGTTGGATGTCCACTTGCGCGCCGGGGACGGCGCCGACGGAATTCTGTTCCAAAAAGCTGATCCAGAGGTCGCTCCCGGAATTGCTCAGCGGTGCGGCAAAGTTGCGGGAAGCTGCTCCCCCCGCCAGCGTCACGAGTGCGTCGCCGGTCGAAGGCAGCGCCGTCGGATAGGTCAGCGAGGGCGGTTGATCCACCATCCCGCCGCTGAGTTGCGTCCAGGGCCCGGGCGCCCAGCCGGTCCCGCCGGTCATGGTCGGCAGCGGCTGATTCACAATATAATTGAAGCCCTCGTACGCAAGGACGCTGGCCACGGACTCGCGGGCCGGTCCCAGCACCAGGATAAATACGAGCGAAGCGGCCAGGCGGTACATGGTGGTACGGCAGGCCGTGAGGAATTTCGGGTTCGTTTTCATATAGGGTTATTTGGTTTTAACTTGGATTTTGCATTCGTCAGGATACATCCACCCATTATTGCCGAGGGTTGTTGGCCCCTGCCGTCCAACGGTTTTCCAAAACCAAACCGCCCGGGCAGCGTCAGCAGCCTTCTCAACACTCCCTTATCCGGACTATTAACGCCCTTATACGCCGGCCGTATTTCCGGTCAATGAAAAGTTATTCACTTCCCGGCAATCGCTAAGGCGCAGGGAATGTCCGGGGTTCAGCCACAGCCGAACGCAGATTTTCACAGATGTTTTTATCTGCGTTTCATCTGTGCCCATCTGTGGCTCCGGTATGCTGAATGGTTGCGCCGGATTTTCGGACCGCTTTTCGATAATCATGAGATTGTGAATAAGTTCCTGATCCTGAAGCTGCTAAAAAGCGGATGCTTTCGGAATATTCGTTTAGGTAGTCCACTCAACCGCATGCAGTTACATGGTTTTCTGGCCGGGAGAGCAAGTCCGCCATCAGGATAAGCAGGATGGGCGATTTTCCTTGATTGTTTATCATTCCTGGTGTGTAATGGAGTCACTCAGAGGTTTAAAATTATGAAATCATTGTCGCAAATTCGGTCCGATAAAACCGCCGTGAACCTCTTTTCGCGGATCGCTGGGGTTGTACTGCTGATGTTCATCGCTTCGGCTCCGGCGGCGGTCGCCCAAATCTACACTTTCACGTTCACCGGCAATGATGGCATTGATGCCACGGGTACGATCACCGTCTCGGGCGGAGTCGCTACCAGCGGCTCAATCAATGTAATCAACGTTCCGCTCGAAGCACCTCCACACACACCATTGACCACCGCGTCAGGGGACTTGCTTACGGCGGGCGGGGACGTCAGAAATCATGATGGCGATGTGATTACTTATGACACGGTTGCCAACCCTTTGAATGATCCCGTATTCGATGGCACCGGAGTCTGTTTTGCCTCCGGCTTTTACGGTTATGATGGCGGTACGCCTGAGTATAATGCGCTCATAAACATTTGGGGTAATGGGCCAGGTTCCTACGGAATGTTCATTGGAGAAGCAAATGTGGACGGGAATGGAAATGTGATTGGAGATGCTCAATGGGTTTACGTATATAATGAAACGGGCACTATGACTTTCACTCTCAACCCCGTGCCCGAGCCGGCCACCTTGGGGCTCGTCTCCGCAGGGTTGCTCGGTCTGCTGGCGCTCCGCCGCCGCAAAGCCTGATACCGGACCTAACCCCGGTTTATATTGGGCGTCGGTGCGCAGTTTCTCAAAGTCGCTGCCCAAATGCGTATTTTCAGATTCGATGTGACCGGAAATCCGGATTAAATCGACGTTTCCATTTGGTTTCCTGCTCACGACCGACATACAGCTTTTTCGACAGAATTAACAAAATGAACGGGAGTTTTGCTTTTCCTTGTCTTCCATCCAGCAACATCATCCCTTAACATCTCACCCAACCAACCAATTACCATGAAAGTCATACTCGACGTCACCATTCCCCATGAACCGTTCAACACTGCGGTGAAAGACGGCACGGTGGGTTCAAAAATAAATCGGATTCTGGCAGCCACCAAACCGGAGGCGGTCTATTTCACCGGGCACAACGGTCAGCGCGGCGCGACCCTCGTGGTCAATATGAAGGACGCGTCACAGCTTCCGGCGTTCTGCGAGCCGTGGTTTCTGACCTTCCATGCGGATATTGAATTCCGGGTTGCCATGACTCCGGCCGACCTGAAGAAGGCGGGGTTGGGCAAACTCGGCAAGGCCTGGGCTTGACCCCTTCAGATTAACCGCCAGGGCGCTAGGGACGCCAGGGGGTTCAGCCACAGATGAACATAGATTTTCACAGATGCCTTTATCTGCGTAATCGGCGAAATCTGCGGATCAACTGTGGTGAAGGTGCTGGTAGGGACATTGCGCTGCGATGTCCGTTGGTTTGGTAGGGCCGGGCTGCCGCCCGGCCAGATTGCGCGATTCACCCCGAATGCTTTCGGGGCAGCGCAGCCCTACCGGTGTTCGGACGCCGCGGCGCGGCGTCCCTACCTCGGAAATGCTGCACGATGTTCAACACGTCCAGCGTCCAGCCGTGGTCTCCGCACTGCGCCCCGGTTCGCTCGGAGAGTGAGCCCTGGCCTGCCCCACCAAACCGCCGTGCCAAAACAGAAGCCGCTGCGGAGGCCGCAGCGGCTGGCAAAACGCAGTCAGTTTACCGGCGCCGACGGATCTGCAGCAGGCAACCCACACCACCCAAACCCGCCAGGACCATCGTGGAAGGCTCTGGAGCCGAGGTGAGGTCGGCGTCCACCTGCATCAGATAGCTGGAACTGGAATCGGTCCCCCAGGACGCGCCGCCGTCAGAAGAGTAACCAGCCCCAACGGTTGAGCCGACGGCCGGCCCGCCCGTGCCCGCCATCCAGCCATAAACGCTGCCCGAATGATCGCTGGAGACGTCAGTCACTATCCAGTAAGTCGCGTCCGGGTTCAGGGTGATCGCGCCCGTGAAGGAAGAGAGACCGGTGCCAGGATTGCCATTGCCGGTCAGCGTGCCCAACTGCGTTCCCGGCCCGTTTCCGCTGTCGCCATAGAGGCTGACCGTAAAGCCCCCGGTTGACGATCCGACCGATAGGAGCGACAGGGTAACGGATTCTGACGTCCAATTCGCGCCACCCGTCATGAAACTCTGTGCCCGCCAATTATCTCCGTTCATCGGTGGAGGACCAAAGGGGTCTGTTCCAATCGGGCCTTCTCCGATAATGCTGTCCGAAAGACTATTGAAGATGGTTGTGGACTGCGCCTGGGCGGCCATGCCCAATAAGACGATGCCGAGGACTGAACTGACAATTTTTTTCTGCATATGGATTTGGTTTTTAATTGTTACTGTGACGGACGATTAAATTTAAACCACCATCTGTGGATTGGATCGCGTCCAATCACCCATGTCGGCGGTGCTGACGGAGTTAACATCCACAATATGGATTTCCCCAGGTGTCGGTGTTGTCGTTCAGGAATGAAATGGACGGTTTTACGATCACATTTTTAATTTTCCATTTGATTAAGTGTCTTACTTCCAACACTCACAATAATTACCCTACCTAAGCCTTTCCTATGCCAACTGGTTTTTTCGTCAGACTTTCCTCTCGCCACTTTGTTGTTATTTCCGTAACAAAAAACCCCTGCCGTAATGAAGGAAATGTTCGGGTCAAGATGAACTATTGGCGGCTGATTCCTTTTGTTTGGTGAGACGGAAGCCGTATTAACCGCCAAGGCGCAAAGGACGCCAAGGGTTCAGCCACAGATGAACACAGATTTTCACAGATGCCTTTATCTGCGTAATCGGCGAAATCTGCGGATCAACTGTGGTGAAGGTGCTGGTAGGGACATCGCGCTGCGATGTCCGTCGTTTGGGTAGGGCCGGGCTGCCGCCCGGCCAGATTGCGCGGTTCACCCCGAACACTTTCGGGGCAGTGCAGCCCTACGGTAATTCACGACAACCGCCAGCAGCCGGGGCCGTTGGTGAAAGAATCAGGACACGCCCAAAATCAGTGAAACGCGAGGAAAATAAGCGACCCGTTGAATGCCATGTGGCAGATGATGCAGTCCCAAAGACTGTCCGATTTCTCCCGCAAATAACATTGGAGGATGGTCAGCACGCTCAAGTCCAAAGCCGCCACCCAGGAAACGGAATACTGTGACCAGTGGCTGTAGGCTGTCCAGGCCACGATCAAGGCCATGCTGATGACCAACGAGAAAGAACCGCGAAGGGCTTTATAGAGAAACCCGCGATAGATTGATTCCTCAAACAGCGGCGCCAATAACAACAGTGGACCCAGGAATAAATACCTTTCGGGGCCGGACGCACTTTGGAAAGCAAGGATATCATAATCTCTGACTCCCTTGCTCCACCCATGGATTAATACGAAATGGCCCAAGACCCTTAAGGCCAGGGCGGCGACCACGCCAAACCAAGCCAGGTTGCTTGGCTTGCGGTCCAGGCCGACGGCTGTGCAAAACGAAGCAAAGGTTTCCGTCCGGGCGAAATAGGCGGCAGCAAACAATTCAACGGCATAGTGCACAAGCGACCTTGAAAAATAACCGGACCCGCTGGCCTGCCAATTCCGAAAACCATGAAAGTGCAATCTCAGCGCGAAAATGGCCGTCGAAACTAGGAATCCCACCAGCACAATCATTCCCATGCATTTCCAGGCGTCACGGGCGGACCATCGATAATCAGGGAACATCAGATGAGTTGAGCTTTCTACTGTTGTTCCTGTCTGCGGCTGCGGCAAGACAGCAGCGTCAGTTACGGCATCCTTGGCCGTTTTATCCGTGGAAAGTGGGGGAAGCGGGGCTATGTCTGGCAGCGGTTGCTGGTCGGCGGCACATACCACGGCATCATCGGGATATTCCGCACCGCAATATGGACAACGTTTCATAAGCTGATTGAAGCGACTCCAAATCAAAGCCGTGCAATGGCGGCCAGTCGAGGAAAATTACCTTCTTGTCCTAATTACGGCAGACTCCAGACGCCGGGCCCGACAAGTTTTAACCGCAGAGACGCAAAGGCACAGAGATTTTCATTTTTAATTGGTAGGGACATTGCGCTGCGATGTCCGTCGTTTGGGTAGGGCCGGGCTGCCGCCCGGCCAGGCGACCCGTTTCACACCCGCTCGCCCCGTGATTGAGCGGGATCACACAAGCGGCTATACTCGCGCGGTGAAGATTTCCATCGTCGTCCCGGCCTTCAACGAGGAAAAACTCCTGGGTGAAACCCTGGCGCAAATCAAGTCGGCAACCGGCGCGCTCACAAAAATTGGATGGGAAACCGAATTGATTGTCTGCGACAATCATTCCACCGACCGCACCGCGGAAATCGCGCGGGCGGCGGGCGCGACCGTGGTCTTCGAACCGGTCAACCAAATCTCCCGTGCGCGGAATGCCGGCGCGGCCGCGGCCAGCGGCGATTGGCTGGTCTTTGTGGACGCCGATTCCCATCCCAGCGAGGCATTGATTCGGGATGTAGCCGGAGAAATCCAATCCGGCAAATGCATTGCGGGCGGTGCCATCATTCGTTGGGACGGATCGCATCCCATCGCCAACCTGTGGACACCGGTGGTCAATGTCGGATTCCGCTGGCGGCGACTGCTGGTTGGCGCGTTTATGTTCATCGAAACCGCGACCTTCCGAAAACTCGGCGGATTCAGCCTGGAAGCGTTTGGCGGGGAGGATTTGGAAATCAGCCGGCGATTGAAAAAGCTCGCCCGGGAAACCGGAAAACGGTTTGTGATTCTGCATCAGCATCCGGTGGTGACCTCGGGACGCAAATTGAACCAGCTCACGATATTCACGCCACTGAAACTGGTCTGGCACCTTCTGTTTCATCCGTATCGTTTCACTGCCAGCCGCGAAGCCGCCCGCTATTGGTATGATGTGCGAAGGTAAAGAGACGAGCCAGATCATGGCAGCCGCCCGACGCCGGGCCCGACAAGTTTTAACGCAAAGACGCAAAGGCGCAGAGATTTTCTTTTTTATTGGTAGGGACGCCTCGCCGAGGCGTCCGTTGGATTGGTAGGGCCGAGCTGCTGCTCGGCCAGGCGGTGCGGTTCACCCCGAACGCTTTCGGGGCACGTCCCCCTGACAAATTATATCAGCAACAGAAATGGACGCGTTCAAACAGATGCTGGATGCCAAATTCACCCAAACACAGTTATTTTTGGCCAAAACCATGGTGGCGAGGGATTGGCATAAGCAAAATGCATTTGAATGAGACGGAATTTTCGGTATGATTTGAGCATGACCGCGAGTGCCGTCATTGAAGAAATCAAACAACTATCCCCCGCCGAACAGTCGCGGGTCATCCGGTTCGCCGTTGAATTGGCGCGGGAACGCCAGTTGCCCGGCGAAAAATTGACCGAATTGGCCCGGCGAATGGCGGACTCTAACAATCCCGCTGAAGTACAGAAATTGCGTGAGGAAATCCACCGTGGCTTTTACGGCGAATAGCCATGCCACGCATTCGGCGCCACAATCTTCCGCCAGACCTTCTCGACCATTTGCTTGACCGGGTGCGCCGCCGCAACATTTCCGCTGAACAACTCGGGCTGATGGCGAATTGGCTCCGCAACGAGCCCGAAGTGCCGAACGGTCCCTGGTTCAAGAAATTTCCCGGCATGACTGTTTGTGGCGACGGTGAACTCATCAAGACCTTCCTGCAACCCGGCCAAATTGCCACCGGCACGGAATTGAATTGACCCGCGCAACCTGCTCACGCTTTGCGTGCATCACGATTGCGAACACCATGTTTTGCTGGGCCACCTGGACGACTACGAAAGTTACAACCCGCAAGTGCTGGAATTCGTCAAAAAATACACCGGCCTGACCGGCCAACAAATCCGCGACGATGCTGCGTGGCAAAAGGCGGCGGCGAAAAAGCCGAAACACCTTGACCAGATGTCAGCAACGGAAATGGACGCGTTCAAAAAGATGCTGGATGCCGAATTCCCTCCGAACACAGCCGTCATGGCCAAAGCCGTAGCTGTCCGGATTGAAGAAAAAGGTAGAACCGCCAAGACGCCAAGTTTTTTACCACGGAACAAACGAATCACGCGAACAACGATATTGTCGCAGGCACCGGCGGTCGAAGCCGATGTGCGGTAACAAACCCAAATCATTCCCCAACTTTCTTTTGCAAGTGTTCAAGTATGTCTTCCGAAAGTCCCGCCGCAAATCCGTTTGAGATTTCGTTCATCTTTTTGACGAAACCACTGCTTGTTGTCATCACAGATCCGATGGACTGATTCGTCGTTTCGTAGCGCGCCTCGTAAACAAATTCGGGTTGGTTGGTCACACCCGTTTGATACACTTTGCATTCTACTGTCGCTTTCAGGTTGATATGGTTCAAAGGATTCTCCCAGACCCAAAATTCTACAACTCTGAGCCTGACAACACTGCCCGACCCCGCCGTTGACAAATTTCCCAAGAGATTAGTTTCTTCAGCACAGGCTGGTGAATTCGGGAATACTTTTTGCAGGCCGGACTGGAACACACCCTCAAATATCCGTCCAAAAGGAATGAAAATCCTGGTATAACTTGGTTTCAATGCAGCAGCTTCAAACGGAGGGTAGAGCAATTTTGAATAATCCTGGGTGTATCCAATCTGCGTTGATTCGTCGGTGTCTGCAAAGGCCCCCGATTTGTTGTCCCACACCGTCTCGGACAAAAGCGTGCCGGGCAAAGTACTTTCAAACCGAACGGAAATTGCCTGCGAGCTTGGTGCGAGTGAAGTCTGAGCGGGGAAAATCTGTAACGGTTGTCGTTTCACCGGGTTCAAGGTGACGCCACAGCCCGAAGTCAAAAGCGAGACAGCGACAATCGGCACGACGAGGCTTGCCGTTAAATAATCCAATCGCAGCCATTTCATTGGGTGAATCCTATCAACAACTCACGGCAGGCGCCAGACGACTTGCTCACGACGGAAAAGCTGTGTCAAAGTTGTAGCCGCCTTGAAAGTCCGTCTTGGTGTCCTTCTCCTGTTTGCTCAGCAAGTCTGCCGCGACGAGGTTGAACACGATTTCGCCGAAATCCTCGCATTTGAAAATCCCCCACCCATTCAATGTGGCTTTGGCCCGCTTGCCAAACGATTCAATGGCGAGTTCACGCAATCCTTCCAACAACTCGGCGCCGGAGATATGAGCAGGCACGGTTTGAGAACGGCGAAGGCGGTTTTGCTGCGCCCTTTCTAATCCGGCGCGCACAAAGTCGTAAGCCTCCTGGGTATAGCGTGAATCGGACGCAAGCATCAATTCATACGGTATTTGGAGTGGCGAACCACGGATCAGTGACTCAAACGAATTGGTCATGCCACTCTTGGCCGCATCCACAAACTCCTTACCACAAACTTCACACAAATCGCGTTTGGCCAACTTGTCACCAACGACTTGGGTGATGTGGATTGTCGCCTGACGTTCGTGGCATTGGTTGCAGAGCATGATGACCAGCGTATCACAACATCACGGCAATCGCCATTCGCCACGACCGATGTGAATTAATAAACCGGCGTCACGCAACACTTGCAGTTGCTGGCGGATTTTATCCTTCACGTGCTGGTTGTCGGGATGGAGCTTCTCCAGTTCGCGGGTGAAGGCGTACGCATCTGCTGTCGAGAACTCTCCAGTAGGAGCCGACGTCAGGAGGCTGGCCCCTTTCTCGGCTGCGGACCCAGACTCGTTACCTCGTCTCCTACTATCTACCAGCCGCCGCACGATGTTCAGCACGTCCAACGTCCAGCCGCGTTGAGTAACGGAAATGTCTTTCAGTGGTTTCACCCGACGGAACTTTTCGCGGACTTCGGTTGCCGGGGTGATGATGGTCTGTTGGTAGGGCGCGATGTCCCTATCGCGCCGCGGCTCGCTCGGCCCGTCCTCCGCAGTGGCACCGCTACGGAGGGTGGAAGAGCGAGCCCTACCTTGTGATGTAATCGTCCGTACTACTTCAATTCGCGCCTCAACCGGAATGCGGCTCAAATTGAAATTGCAGCCAATCCAGGGTTTGCTCCGTCCTTTTGGAGTCGTGGGCTTTCGTTTGATGATGGCGGAGGGCGGGAAGGCGAAATGCGGCACGAGCAGAAGATTGCGGACTAGCCATAACATTCCCTCGCCCCGCGATTCAGTGGGGAGAGGGTCAGGGCGAGGGGATTTGATTGGGTTTTTCCCACGACCCTCATCCGGTCCCGCCGCTTCGGGACCACCTTCTCCCGCTCCCGCGAGCGAAGGCATGATTTCGTAATGCATGAAATAGAAGCTCGGCAACTCGTCGCAGCGGATGGCGTTCATCATCGCCGCATACGCGCCGTCGGTGATGCTGTCGCCGATGCGCGATTTCTGGCTTTTGAGTTGATACCAGAAACCGCAATCGGGACAGGAATAATCACTGGCCGGATGCCCCGGCTCCAGCCAGGTCAATTTGGGACACGAGCAATTGGGGCAGAAAAGATTCTTCTCACCCCACGCTTCCGTGACGACCCGTGCCCGCTGCGCGCCGCTGTGATACGCCGCCGCCAATCCGCCGGTCATGGAAAGATTCATTGATGGCGATTAGATCAGCGCAGCCTTGGTGTTGGTGATGGGTGCATCCGTGGGAAATCTCCTTTTAGGCGTTCTCAACAAGTTTGGACAACGTCACATTTAGTGCCCGCGCCAATCGGGCGAGTTTATCTAGCGAAATATTCTCACGCCCGCGCTCAATTTCAGAAAGGTACGGCCAGCTCATTTCCGCTTTTTCAGCCAATTTTTCTAGCGTCAGGTCCGCCTTGGTTCGGCAGGTGCGGATGTTCTTCCCCACGATCTCCCGATGGTTGCCGGCATGAGCCATTCAACCAGCAAACCCGAATTTAGACGCGGGGAACATTCGACATATCGAATGTTTGTGCTTGATCCTTTTTGGGGGATCGGGATCGATCCACGCGGATGTCTCAATCAGCGCGGCGAAAGCGTTCGTCTCCCAAGGCCGCACCAAGGAAACGGCCGGATCAGAGATCCGATCCAAAACTGAAGTACCGCATCCGCCGCAATATTCCCGACCCGGCTTATTCGCTGCCGGAACTCATTCGCCCAGCCGTTCCCACGTCGCCACGAACGAAGCGCGCCAAGGATGACCAAGTCAATTTCGCCATTGCCGGGATTCCGCCGGTAGGCCGGATTGAACCGCAGCCGTTTCTCAAATGGGTGGGCGGCAAATCACAACTCCTCGCGCAATTTGACGAATTTCTGCCCGAAAAGGTGGAGCGTTATTTTGAGCCTTTTATTGGCGGTGGGGCGGTGTTCTTTCACCTCAAACATCGTTTCCCGCAAATGCGCGCCTTTTTGCGCGACAACAATGACGAACTTATCAACACTTACATTGCCGTTCGCGATCATCCGAAATCGTTGATGCGCCGGCTGGATGAACATCTTGCGGAATTCCGGGCCGACCGCGAGCGCTACTACTATCTCGTCCGTAGTTGGCATCATTTACCAAAAGCTGAGGTGGTGGAACGTGCTGCCCGTATGATTTTTCTCAACAAGACGTGTTTCAATGGTCTCTGGCGCGTCAATGCCCGAGGCGAGTTTAATGTTCCCATTGGCTCACAAACAAATCCTGGCCTCTACGACCGTGAAAACATTTTGGCGGCAAGTTGGACGTTGGAAGGCGTTCACCTCGCAACGCAGGATTTCCGTGACACGCTGAATGAACCACGGCGTGGCGACTTTGTTTATATTGACCCGCCTTACCATCCAATTTCATTAACCGCGAACTTTACCTCCTACACGAAAGAAGATTTTGGAATGGGTGAGCAGCAGGAACTCGCGGCCCTTTTTGCTGACGTCAGCAGGCGTGGCGTTCGGCTCATGCTTTCCAACTCTGACACAGAATTCATCCGTAAGTCGTATCGCGGCTTCAAGATTTACACGGTTAAAGCGCGCCGCGCAATTAACTGTGACGGCTCAAAGCGCGGAGCAATCAACGAGGTTGTTGTGCTCGCTGGAAGAAATTGAATCTATGCCAATGATCATGCCATTCGAAGCTGCTTGGGAAAAACTCGTGCAGGAGCGAGTGGACATTTCTTCTGACTTGGTGGTATTAACCAAAAAAGACATCGAATCATCCACCGGCAACGAACTTCGCTTGATGGCAAAGATGGATTCGTCGGAAGACGTTCCTGTTGCTTTGCGGCGGCATGGATACTTCATTCTGCCAGTCAAAAATGGCGAATATGCTCTCGTGCGCGGAAACGGATTCCACAAACTCGAGCACCTGCCCGAACCTCCGACGGTATTCCGACCAAAACTTGATTTCGAACTGGTGACCCTCAACGTCGGAGACAGTGAGATGCAACATCTCGATTATTGCTACAATATCGGCCTCTTCGAAAAGTTCGCTGGTGTTACAGGATTGCGTCAAACGATCCGAGGCAGGAAGAGATTGCCAGCCATTGATTTCTCAGTCGGAAAAGTTGGGCCGATTCACGTCAGAGCTGGCGTGCAAGTAGAAGTTGATTCCGGTTGCGAGGGGCGGGATGCCATCATGTTGATCGAAGCAAAAATTGGTCAGCCGCCGGATTTCATTGTTCGGCAGTTGTTCTACCCGTATCGGAAGTGGCGCATCGAAATTCCAGCCAAACAGATTCGCCCGTGGTTCTTCTGCTCAGAGGAAGTTTCCGGGCGGCGACTCTACAAATTTTGGGAATATGAGTTTTCGGACGATACCCAATATCAATCACTGCGGCTCACGCGTGGTGAAAATTTCCTCGTCGAGCCGGTTCGCCAGCGATTGACCGTGGAGGAATTGCTGCGCGCGCGCGTCCGACGCCGGGTGGAAGCGAGGCTGTGGGATGTTCCGCAAGCAGATTCGTTCTGGCGCGTAGCAGAAATTCCGTTGCTGGTGGAACAAGGCGTCAACACGTCGAGCAAGGTGGCCGAGCATTACAGGTTTGACCCGCGCCAGAGCAGTTACTACCGGCAGGCAGCGGAATCCCTTGGCTTGGTGCGTTTGGAGAAAGACCATCGTTACACACTCACGGATTTAGGTCGCGAGTATGTAAGTCGTCCTGCCGATGAGCGGCGCCAATTACTGGCAGGATTGCTAACGCAATTCCCGCCGGTGCGGACCGCACTGGAATTGTCGGCCAAGGCCGGTGAACGCGGTATCGGTAAAGCGGATATTGCCAGATTCATCGAACGACATTCGACGATTGCCAATTCCACACCAAGTCGCCGGGCAGCAACTGTGCTGGCGTGGCTGCGTTGGCTGCAAATTGCAACCGGCGCAGTCCGGGAAAGACAAGAAAGATTCTCCCTCTCTTAGAGGTCTACGCTGGATGAAATCAGTTGGCTTTCAATGACGGCGGTTTCATCGTAGTCGGGATTGATGCGAGATCGCCACCTCCGCTCAGTCCGTTTTGCGGATTTTGCGGATTCATAGACCCTAGCATCGCAAATGTAACCGCGCTCGACTTTGACTGCGACCCAGACTTGTTTAAAGTCGTTGTTCATTTTACTTGGCAAGTATTAATCCAATACCGAGACCCCGCAAGCGGTAAGAAGAAATTTGCCGCCGTGGACTCGCTCGCACCCGCTCGCTCGGCCCTCGCGGGCCTTCACCTTTGGTCGAATTCCTTTCGCCGCTTACCGCTTACTTCCAGTCAAAGACGGTTTCGGCGTCGAGGTATTTCCAGGAACCGCCCCGCTGGATGCGCGGGGTGGTGCGCCCGGTGTAGGACAGGATGTGGTGTGGGCCGGCCTTTTCCACGGTAAAGACGAGCGGATCGACAAACGGAGCGAGGAGCAGGCTGGTGGGTTGCATCGTGATCTGGATGACGGACCGGTTGTCCTGCACGGATTCGCCGGTCTTCACGAACTGAAACACAAAGGTCCGCTCCCATTCAAAGGAAATAAAGTGGAACTTGACGGTGTCGCCCCGCATCAGGGCGTCCCAGTGGTCCATCATGAACGGATACACCGTGTCGTCATACACGATGTCGGACGGGAGGTTTTGAGCATTGCCTCTAGGGGGAATCAGGCCGGGCCCGTAACCGATGAAAATTTGTTTCCGGGCCGGGTCTTCCGGGTCGGGCGCAACCCAAACGGTCCCGGAGACGCGGGCCTGGAAATCCTGCATCCGGTAGGCGACGACCTGGTTGGATTCATAAGTGACCTTGTCCACGGCGGCCAGCACGCCGTTGGTGCGGAAAAACTGGCGCTCGACGTGTACGATGGGGCCGGAGCGCGTGGCGATCCGTCGGAAGAGATACAGAACCGTTTTCTGATGCGAGCCGATGGCATAAAGGGTGCCGGTGAGCAGTTTGGGTTCGGCGTAATTGTACGCCCCAGGCGCAGCCGGGTCCGAGGCGTCGCCGGCCCGGCCCGCCGGGACGACGGACAGCCAAAACGCAGCCAATACAACCTGGCCTGCGATTAGCGCGCAACCGGCGGAATATCTTTTCATCGGGTCACAAAGTGTGGCCAACCCGGAGTGCCGCTGGCAAGCCGCGTTACCGGGCGGCGACGGAATTTTTCAGCCGCCAGGACGCAGATTTTGCCGCAAAGAGGCACAGAAGGCACAAAAAACTTGAACAGGAGAAAACGGAGGAAACGGAGCTGTTTATACCGGCTAAATCTCTGTTCCCTCAGTTACCTCCTGTTGAGGAACCGCAGAGGCGCGGAGACGCAACGTGTAAAGGAAACATCGAACATTCAACATTGAACGCTGAACATCGAATTTAACCACCAAGACACGGAGATTTCAGCCACGGTAGGGCACAGATTTTGCCGCCAAGAGGCACAGAAGGCACAAACCAAAATCCGCTGAATCTTTTATGCGCATTTTGAGCCTTTTAGCGGCAAGAAATTTTTATCCGCGTTCATCGGCGTAATCGGCGGGTTAAAAAGTCAGGCGGGATTTCCTTTACGGCCTTTGAAGGTGAGTTCGGCGATGCCGGATTTGTCGAGGTCGCCCAGGCCGGTTTTGACCATGCGGTCGTATTGTTTCTTGGTCGCGGCGGCGAGCGGAAGATTCAAGCCCTGCGCCTGCGCCAGTTTGAGGGCGATGCCGGAATCCTTGGCGGCATGGGCGGCGGAGAAGAAACAGGTGTGGTCGCGGTTCTGCATGTCCTCGCCATCGGTCTGGAGCACGCCGGAACGCGCGCCGGTCTGGGAAAACACTTCGCGCAGCATGGCGAGATCGAGTCCCAGCGCGTCGCCGAGTCCCAGTCCCTCCGCCAACGCGGCGGTGTTGGCGTTCATGACCATGTTGACGAGGGCCTTGACCTGCGCGGCCTGGCCCGCGGCGCCGATGTAGCGCAGGGACGCGCTCAGTTTTTCGAGGATGGATTTGGCGCGTTCGAACACCTCCGGTTTGCCGCCGCACATGAGGTAGAGCGTGCCTTGTCGCGCCTGCGGGATGCTGGAGGCCATGCAGGCTTCGAGCGATTGCGCGCCTTTGGCTGCGCATTTCTGTTCCACCCAGACGTGGATGGCGGGCGTGACGGTGGCACAATTGATGAACAGTTTTCCCTTCGCGCGCGTCAGCAGGCCGCCGCCGTAAATCTTTTTCATGGCGCGGTCGTCGGTGACGACGGTGAGGATGACATCGGCCAGGGCGGTGACGACCTTGAGCTGGTCGGCGGCGACGCAGCCAAGTTCCTGGGCGAGCGATTGCGCGGCGGCGGGGTTTACATCGAAAACGGCGGCAATGGGAAAGCCGCATTCCTTGAGGCGGCGCGCCATGTTCGCGCCCATGCGCCCGACTCCGACGAATCCAATTTTATCCGGCATAATGGATTGAGTTTAACCACGAAGACGCCCGGACGCAAAGGTTTCGGCCACCGATGGACATGGATTTTTAAACGCAGAGGCGCAGAGATTTCAGCTACAGATACGCACAGATTGTCACAGATATTTGCCGCCAAGAGGCACCTGGCCGCCCCGGTGGTGCGTCCCTACCTTGGCGTGCTCCGGGGCTTGGTGGTGAAAACGCCTGCGAAACAAGTCAGTTTGGCGACGGGGGAAAGGGCGGAGGGAAGGACCGCGGCACGAATTGATGGTCGGGGAAGGATGGCGCGCCAACCGGGGCTTGGGGCCGGGTGTCAATTTGATTGGCGTACTTCGCGATGGCCTGTTGGACAATCTGGTCCGAGTCGAGGTTGTTTTGACTATAGTCACTCAGTTTTTCGTAATACTGGTCGGCCTCGACGGCGACAGAATCGAGATGGACCAGATATTGACCTTCGACGACGGCTTGCGCTTGAGCCATGGCGCCGGCTTTGGCGGCTTCCATGTCGGTGTCGGAGGACGTGAATTCCTGGCCAATCATGGAATCGCCGATGCTCTTCGCCACTTGCGGGCCGAACTGGTAAAAATACTCGAAGATTTTCCGGCGTCGTTCTTCATGAAGCCGGATATAGTCAAACGGGGACTTCGGTTCTATGATTTGGCAGTTCAATCCCAGCGTAATCCTTACCGCATCGATGTAAAAACGGGCAGGTTGCCCGACGGTGCGCGGCTCCAAATGAGCATCAAAATCGGCGCGGCATTGGCAGGCGTGTTGACAGGTGGCAATGTTGGAACCAAGGGAGTCCGGTTTCTCGCCGGGCGCATAGTACGTATAAGTGACGGTGGGATCGGAACTGTTCACCGAAACCGTTCCGGACAAATTAGGCCGTTCAGACTCCTCCATGGAGGCAGCCGTGCGCGCCTTTTCGTCCTGTCGCAGTTTTTGGGCCAGTGCGAACGCGGCGAGCTTTTGTTCGTGCTCGTAGTCGGATGCCTTCCGGGGATCGTAGCCAAACTGTTTTTGGAGCGGCTCGGGCAGCCGGGCGAATTTGAGCGTCATCACGCCCAGGCCGCCGGCCTCCGGCCGGTATTCGACCAGTAATCCATCCGGTTCAACTTTGACGAGTCGCACCGCGTTATAGGTCTTTCCGTCGGTGGTCGTTATTTTCGCCGGCAACGAATTTGAAGACAGGTTCGCCGGAGGATTGGGTTGGACCGCCGGTGTGCCGGCCAACCCCCCAAAAGCAAACTGACCGGCCAGGCAAATCATCGCGATGGCGATCACTGATTCGCGGCGGGACGTTCGGCTTCCGCATCGGTTCGGGCCCATATGGATTCTCTTCTACAGCAGGTGGGGTGCCGCCAGCCGGCAAGCCGGGGGGCAATCAGGCTTAACCGCCGGGACGGAGGGTGGACGGTGCGTCCTTTGCCTGAAGTTCGCGCGGTTCACAGTCTAACAAGTTCTCATTTTCCGGTGTTCCCGGTGCCCGGCAATGGTGAGTCTTGCCGGATTAGACTTGACAATACAACAGTTATTTGTCATTAGAAAATTGGTCAGTCATCGTGAAGGGAATTCAGATCATGAAAACTTCATTAAAACCGCTCCTCCTGTCGGTCTTGACGCTGGCGGCTTCGACGGTCGCGCTGGTCGCGCAGCCGTTCAGCATTGACGAAAACGGCAACGGCATTGATTACCTGGACGCCGTGGCAACGCCTCCGTTCACCGCGCCGCTGCCATTTACCGTGGGACCGGATCCGTCCGGGGGAATCGCGGGGGCTCCCGTGTTGATCTACACTCTGCCGTACCTGGGGACTGCGGGTGATGTCGGCCTGGTGGAGCCCGGCCAGTCATCGCTCTCCGACCTGATCCGTTTTTATAACGCGCCGAGAGCCAACCACAGCGTCATTATTTTTTACTCCGATATTGACGGTCCGAATGGGGATCTGGCGGATGTGGGAATACCCTACAGCGCCAATCTCGTCTTGATCAATGAAGCGGCGGCCGGTGCGGAAGGAAACAGTATCACGATTTGGACCCCCAACAACCCGGCACAGCCCGGTTATTATGGCGGACCACGTCCGGTTTACAGTTTCTTCAGTTTTTCCATCATCAGCGATGTTCCTGTTCCGGAACCGGGCGCGACCGCTTTGTTGTTAAGCGGTGCGGGAATCTGGTTTGGAATCCGCGGTCTTCGTCGCCGGTAAATCACGGGCCGGTGGACGCCCGGTTTTTTTAACGCCAGGGCGCATCCGCCTTCACCCGCTTCGGCGCGACGAGGAGGCACCAGGAGTTTTGCCGCAAGAAGGCGCGGAGATTTTTCTTTTAACTGGCAGGGCCGCCCCGTCCAGCTAATTTTTCAACAGGCGATAGAAGCGTGGGGTGTTGGTGGCCGAGAAATCCGTAACCGGCATCGGGCTGTTGGTGAGTTGGAAGGTGTAGAGGGGCGTCCAGTTGGTCGAGGCCAGGTTGGTTGACACCTGCAGGGTGTAGCTGACGCCAACAGAGCCGACGACATTGATGCTGAATTGCTGGGATCCAAACCGCTGCGGCCGGGTCATCGCCGAGGAGCCGTAGGGATAGACGATGATGTTCTGAACGGCGTTGGTGGGTGGAATGGTGACCGGGTACGGCCCGTAGAGGTCCACGAGGCCCTGATGGGGCAGGTCGTTCTGGTCGCCGTAGCTGAAGTTCACGCTCCAGGCGCCGGCACTGGTGGCCACGCCCATGGAGTAATTGCCATTCATGTCGGTCTGTGAATTCAAGGACACATATCCGTTGCCATTATTGTTGATGGTGCCGGCATAAAGGGAGACCCCGACGACGGGGTTGCCGGAGTTGTCGCGGACCTGGCCGGAGATTTGGGCATTGACGGGCAGCGCGACAAAGTCCTGCTCGATGGCCTGGCTGACGGCGATGTTGGTATTTTCGGAATTATTGAGGACGTATCCGGCCAGGGAGATGTTGGCTTCGTTGTTGGGATTGCAATTCCATTGGTTGGTGCCGTCGGCGAGGGCCACAGCGGAGTAATTGCCGTTGGGATCGCTGTAGCCTTTGGCGTCATAACTGCCATTGTTGACGTCGCTGGAGTCAAACTCGATGTTCGCAAACGGGTGGCTGAGGTTGTCGACGATGTGTCCGTAGAAGAGCGCGTTGCCCTTGGGGAGGCCGACATTGGCGTTGGTCACATCGCCGCCGGTGGCGTCCACCTGCAACGATTGCTGGGGAGCGACGTAACCGCGCCGCGGCAGGCGTTCGGTGTTCGGGCCGATTTGCCAGAAATTGGGAGTGACGGCGGCGGAGTAATTGCCGTTGGTGTCGGTGAAACTGATTTCAAACAGGGGGCCGGATTGCACCTGCAACATGACGCCGCCAAGGGCGTTGCTGTTTCCGGCGTCATAAAAATTGCCGGAAACGGTGACCGTACCGTTGGTCATGGAAAGATCATTCGTGGCGGACTGGCCGTTGGTCAGCGTCACCTGCGGCGCGAGGGATTGGTCGATGAAATAATCGGGCACGGCCGCCATCACCACATAACTGCCCGGATTGACATTGATGCTGTAATGTCCGCTGTTATCAGCCACTTCGGCGGCGGTGTAACCCTTGCCGCCGGGCGGCAACACGACGACGACCGCATGGGGGAGCGGGGTGACGCCGTTGCTGTAAACGGTGCCGCTCAGGGTCTGGGCGGTGACGGCGTTGGTTACGAGCAGGGTGGCGGTCACGGGTGAAAAATTACCGGTGGGACTGACCAGCTTGAAGATGCGCTGGCCGATGACATTTTCCAGCACCGCCGGCGGTGCAAAATTCAACGTGGCGGTGATGGCCCCGGTGGCGGAATTGCTGTCAATCGGGACATTGATATTGGTGACACCACCGATGATGGCTTTGGAGGGATCGTTATCCGTGATTTTGCCGGCATCCATCATCGGCTCGCCGGCATCAATCACTCCATTGGCATTCAGGTCGAGCCATTCCTGGACGGTGACGGTTTCATGGTTGGTCAGGCCGGTAATGCCGAGGGTGATGACGCCGGGATAGGTGTTGCTAGTGACGGCGGGGCTGACGGTCAGGACCGGCTGGGCGACGGCGGCGGAAAAACCGCCCATCAGCATGGCGACAACAAATCCTTCCGCTAATTTAAAATTCGTTTTCATGGTGTTTGCTCTTCCTCCCCGGGAATTGATTATTTCCAAGGCTCCAGAAGATGCCACAAAAACCCGGCGGTCACAACCGGTTAAAAACAAAATGACGATCGATATTTGAGAAACGATAGGATTGGCATCCCGTGACTCACGTGACTTGGACAGACGGACAGGGTTTTTTGCCGCAAAGAAGTGCAAAATAATCCAACCGCCAGGGCGCAAAGGCAGATGGAACAACCGGTCGTCGCTGCGCTATGGCGTGGCAGGCAAAGAAACGCAGGAACAGAAATTACCTTTTTTCCCCGGTTGCCCGGTTGCTTCGTTGTTCAAACTTTTCCTTTGGCCCGCCCAACCGGCGGTCATTGGTTGCGGACCAAATTCTGGTGATCTTGAATAAATTTTTGAATGGCCGGCCCGCCGCCCATATAGTTGATCGCCACACCCGCCGCCACACCCAACAGCACCAGGATCAATATCCAGGAAAGGATGGCCCGATAATAATTCTTGCGCGATTCGTTCTCGCCGGAAAAGGCCCAGATGAGAACCATCAGCTGCCCAATCACCGGGATGGCAGTGACAAAGATCATGCCCATCCACGACCCGACGGATACGTAATTTCTATCTTCCTGCTTGCTGTTAATGTTCATAAAGTTTCATGGGCTGGCGGCCCGATTTCTTTTTCTCTTCGGTTGTGGGAGCAGTTCCATGGGCAAATGACTCCTTTTTGCCATGCATAAATCTCCGCAACGACGATTTCTTCAGCAATCGGCGCGCCAGATTGGAAGTGGTATTAACAGAGTTTACTTAGTGATTTGCCCGCCTTTTGGTCCGGCTTTAACCGCCAAGATGCAAAGATTCAGAGATTTCTTTTAAGTTGGTAGGGACGGCCGGCCCAGCCGTCCGCGGACGCCCCGGCGGTGCGTCCCTACCTCGGCGGTTAAATCAATTTGGCCAGTCGAAGACGGTTTCAGCGTCCAGATACTTCCAGGATTTTCCCTTCTGGAGGCGAGGGGTGGTGCGCCCGGTATAGGAGAGGATGCGATGCGGGCGATCCTTTTCCACGGTAAAAACGAGCGGGTTGACCAGCCGCGCCACGAACAGATTGACCGGTTCCATTTTTATGAGTTCCACCGTCCGGCCGTTCTGCCCGGATTTCGCGGTCTTCACGAACCGAAACATAAACGTGCGCTTCCATTCCAGGGAGACAAAGTGGAATTTGACGGCGTCGCCGCGCATCAGGTCGTCCCAATGAGCCAGCAGGAACGGATACAGGGTGTCATCCACCAGGGTGTCGGGCGGGAGCTCCTGGGCGTCTCCCTTTGGTGGAATCAGGCCGTGCCCGTAACTGATCCAGAGCTGTTGCCGGGCCGGGTCCTTGGGGTCGGGTGCAATCCGGACGGCGCCGGAGACCCCGGCCTGGAATTCCTGCATCTCAAAGGAGACAAGGTGATTGGATTCATAGAGCGCTTTTTCCACAGCGGCCACCGTGCCATTGGTGTCGAGGAATTGCCGTTCGACGTGAACGGTGGACCCGGAACGTGCGGCGGTCCGGCGGAAGGTGTAGAGAACCTTTTTCCGGTCCGACCCGATTTCGTAAAGGGTGCCGGTGAACAATGCGGGCTTGGCATAGTCATACGCCTCGGGCGCTGCCGGGGATGTGGTGTCGGCGGCGAATCCCGCCGGCAGAACGGACAGCCAGAACGCGGCTAAAATGATGCTGACAGATTGTCGCTTGGTGGCCACAGATGGACACAGGTTACCACGGTTCTGATTTTTTGACAGAATGAACAGAATGGTTGGAATGATTTTTGTCCGGGTTTCATCGGCGCCCGTCTGTGGCTAAAAATCAGACCGGCCTGGCTGCCTGGCTGCCAGATGGTTCAAACTCCCGTACGGATACTCGGCGTTTTCCGCGTTTTAAGGGCTGGCGCTCTTTGTGCTGTCATCCGACCAGCGGCGACATTTTCGCCGTTGTTGTATTATGAAGCATCATGTTGTACCGGGAATTCTGGGTTTGCTGGTTTGGTTTGCCTTTCCCCCGACCGCCGCTGCGGAACGCATCAATCAGGAAGGGCGCATCCTGGGACCGCTGCCGGTGGTGACCAACGACATCCTGTTTGACACGTCAAACGCGGACGCGGTGGTGTCGGCGATGCAGATTTTCCCGGTGACCAATCCATGGAACGAATGCATTTCCAACCGGCCGGTGTTGTCGAATTCGACCGCCATGATTGCCGAGATCGTCAAGGACCTGAATACCAACCGGGCGGTGTTGACGCCCGAGTTCGAGATGAACTTTGCGCTGGTGCCGGACAATCAGCCGCTGGTACCGATCCAGTTCGTGACGTATCCCGGCGATTCGGACCTGAACGGCGGGACTTACCCGTACGGCCTGTATCCGATACCGACGAACATGCCGATTGAGAGCTGGCCGGTGGGGACCGGCGGCCAGACGCTGTATCAATGGCAGACCAACACCGGCGGCGACCGGCATTCCATCGTCGTCCAGCCGGGCGCGGGGTTCTCCTGGGAAACCTGGCAGGCACAACTGGTGGGCACCAACTGGCAGGCGGGCAACGGCGCGATTTTCAATCTGAACAGCAACGGCCTGCGACCGGATGGCCTGACTTCGGGCGATGCGGCGGGTTTCCCGATGTTTTCGGCGCTGGTGCGTTACGACGAGGCCGAGCGCGGCATGGTCGAACACGCCTGCCGGCTGGTCGTGGCCAAATCGCTCAAGGCCCACATTTATCCGGCCACGCATGACGCGAGCAGCATCACGAGCGGAAATTATCCGGCCATGGGCCAGCGGTTGCGATTGAAGGCGTCGTTTATCGTTCCGTCGGGCTGGACGAAGGAGGAAAAGGCGGTCCTGGCGGGATTAAAAAAATACGGGGCGATGGTGGCGGACAACGGGAATTATTTTTCGATTTCGGTGACGCCGGAAGACCGCTGGCCGGCGGGCTGTTTCAACGATCTGACCAGCATCAGCGCCACGAATTTCGAGGTCATCCAGACGACGGGACCGAACGAAGGACCGCGGTCGGCGGGCGCGCCGGTGGCGGGCGCCGGGCCGGACCAGGCGGTGCCGGTGGGCGTGCCGGTGACTTTGCCGGGCGTGGTGGTTTTCAGCAATACGCCGCCAACGATTCAATGGAAGCAGTACTCCGGACCGGGCACGGTGACATTTGGCAACGCGGCATTGACGAATACAACGGCGACCTTCAGTGCGCCGGGGGTTTATACGCTGGAATTGAGCGCCGATGACAGTGTGCACGCGGTGGCCTACGACGCGGCGGTGTACACCGCGACCAGCGCCATCAATCTGTCCATCGCGTTGTCCGGAACAAACGTAAACCTGGTCTGGACGGGCGGCACGGCGCCGTTCACGGTGCAGGCAACAACCACGCTGCCGGCGGGTTCGTGGAATACGGTCGTAACCACCAATGCGCAAAGCGTGTCCCTGCCCTTGACGAGCGCGACCGAATATTTCCGGGTGCAAGGGCAGTGAGGGTCGGGTTCGGGGTCCGGGATCATGGGTCCGGGAACGTAAATAACAAATGCCTCCAACCGCCGGGACGCAAATGGTGCCGGGATTTTAATTCGCGGAACAGACCGCCCCGGCGGTTTAGGGCGCGGCTTCGAGCCGTTTGACAAGTTCCACCGGATGCGAGCGCTGGACATTGTGGTCGCCTTCCATGATTTCCGTGGTCCAGCCACGGGCCTTGGCGCGCACGTAAAACGGATAGAAATCGTCCCGTTCAGCCGGTCGGCCTTTGTCCACGGTAAGGATGTAGGTCGTGGGCAGTTTTTGGGCGACGGCCTGGTTGGTCAGGGTGATGGGTTCGTTGAAGGTTTTGTCCGATTGCGGCACGTCGTGCGGCGGCGGCGTGTTGTTCGTGACCCACGTCGGAATCGCGAAACCGTCCTTGTCGAAATGCTTGATCGCGGGGGGACGGATATCCTTTTCGCTTTCGCCGTTGATGGGCAGCAAGGCGTCAATGTAAACCAGGCGTTTGATGCGGTCGGGCACGCGATCGGCCACACCGGTGATGATCATGCCTCCGTAGCTATGGCCGACCAGCACGATACCGTGCAGATTTTCCCAGAGGATGACGTTGACGATGTCCTGAATGTGCGTGTCCAGGTCGATGTTGGTGCTGCTGAGGTTGACATGTTCACCCTGCCCGGTGAGCGTCGGGCGATAAACCGTGTTGCCATCGGCGGTGAGCAAATCGTCCACGTGTTTCCAATCCCAGCCGCCGCCCCACGCGCCGTGCACCAGCACGTAGGTGTCTTTGGGACCGGACGCGGCGGATGACCGCGATGTTGAGGGAGCGTTGGTTTTGCACCCGGCGAATGCGATGAGACAGGCAAACACCAGGGCCAGTCGGGCGAGTTGTTTTGCATTCATTTGGAAGCGCGAATTTAACCATGGATTAAACGGAGGAACACGGATTTTTTGAGCTTTGCGCCTTGGCGGTTTCCTCGTTTGTTTTTGAATCGATTACGGGCACGGACTGCGGCACGTTACGGGGTCTGAAAACGCCCGAAACTGTCAAACTCGCGTCCGCTGACCAGCGCTATGCCACCGGTGAACTCGTCCGGCGGCTGTTGGCGCTGGCGTGGCGGTTTCGGGCGGATTGTTTGTGGTCGCTGGTGTTGAGCCTGGTGTTGCTGCTGCTGGGCATCGCGGGGCTCAAGTTATTGGGCGTGGTGATTGACGTGATCCGGTTTGCGCTGGACCCGTCGCTGCCGCCGCCGGTGTATCCGTTCGACTGGCAGCCGCCGGCAGGTTGGCCGGCCCTGCGGATTGTCATGGCGCTGTCGCTGGCGATTGTGGTCCAGGCGGTGTTGCGCGCGGCGTTTACCTATGCCTACAACATGGTGACGGCGCGGCTGACCCAGGGGGAAATCGTGCCGGAATTGCGCGCGCAGATTTACGCCAAACTGCAGCGCCTGAGCTTCCGCTTCTTCGATGTCCACGGTTCCAACTCCATTTTCAACCGGGTGACGGGCGACGTGCAGAACACGCGGCTGTTTGTGGACGGCGTGTTGTTGCAGGGGGCGACCATGATTCTGACGCTGGCGGCCTACGCGGTTTTCATGTGGCGCATCCAGCCGGCGTTGACGCTGGCGTGTCTGGGCGTATCGCTGCCGCTGTGGTGGCTGGCGCAATTTTATTCGGCGCGGCTCCGCCCGGGCTATCTCCTCAATCGCGAATTGACGGACAAAATGGTCCTGTTGTTCAGCGAGACGGTGCGCGGCATGCAGACCGTGAAAGGCTTCGCCGCCGAACCGCACCAGGTCCGGCGGTTTGAGGAGGCGAACGACGAGGTGTCGTCGCAACAGCGGAAAATTTTCTGGGATTTGTCCGTGTTCACGCCGGGCACGCAGATGTTGTCGCAATTGAGCCTGGTCATTTTGTTCGCCTATGGCGGCTGGTTGTACGTGCAGGGCAAAATTCCGCTGGGCAGCGGGCTGGTGGTGTTCGCCGGCCTGCTCCAGCAGTTTACGGGGCAGGTGGCGACCATTTCCACCATCGCGAACTCGGTGCAGCAGAGCCTCGCGGCGGCGCGGCGGGTGTTTGAAGTGCTGGACACGCCGCTGGACGTGGAAAACCGGCCCGGCGTCCTCCCGCCGGCGCAGCTCACAGGCCGGTTGATTTTTGAAAACGTGACGTTCGGTTATCACGCGGACAAGCCGGCGCTGGCGGACGTGTCGTTCGCAGCGAAGCCGGGACAGGTCATCGGAATTTTTGGCATGACCGGCGCCGGCAAGAGCACATTGTTGGGGTTGATTCCACGGTTCTACGATCCGCAACGGGGACGAATCCTCGCGGACGGCAAGGACGTGCGGGAGCTGGAACTGGACGCCTTCCGTCGGCAGATCGGGATCGTGTATCAGGAGACCTTTTTGTTTTCGAACACGGTGTCGGCGAACATCGCGTTCGGGCATCCCCACGCGACAATGGCGCAGATTGAGCGGGCGGCGCGCATCGCGTCGGCGCACGAGTTCATCACGGCGCTGCCGCAAGGTTACGAGACGGTGCTGGGGGAATCGGGCGTGGATTTGTCGGGCGGCCAGCGCCAGCGGCTGGCGCTGGCGCGGGCGTTGTTGCTGCAACCACCGATCCTCATCCTGGACGACCCGACGGCGTCCGTGGATGCGCGGACGGAGAATGAAATTGTATCGGCCTTGCGCGAGGCGATGGCGGGGCGGACGACGTTTGTGGTGTCGAGCCGGCTGAGTTTGTTGCGCCGCGCGGATTTGATTCTGGTGCTGGAGAACGGCCGGTTGACGCGGACCGGCACGCACGCGGAACTCGTGCACCGGCCCGGGCCGTATCACGAAACGGCGCTGCTGCAAATCATGGACCTGGATGACGGGCGGACTGAGAAGGTCGAGGTGGGGAATGAAACGGAGAACATCGAACATTGAACATCGAACATTCAACGTCGAACCTTGAATCCCCCCGGGTAGGGCCGAGCTGCTGCCCGGCCTGGCTGCGCGGCAGCGCCGCCCTACCAAAGAAAGGGCCAGGCCGGAGATGAGCGCACCATCGAACCTTAAGTCATCGGCAGGTGATACGGCCAAAGACAACCTTTCGGCGCGGGAAGCCCTGACGTTTTACAATCCGATGGAGGAGCGCGAAGCGGACAAGGCACCCTTGCAACTGGCGCTCATCCGCCGGATTTTTTGGTATACCCGGCCCTATGCCGCCCGGCGGAACTGGCTGTTCCTGTTGACGTTCATCCGCGGTTTGCAATTGCCGGCGCTGGCGTGGCTGATTGGCCGCACCATCACCGGCCCGATTGCGGGCCGTGATTTGCCGGGGATATTCTGGTCGGCGGTGGCGTATTTCGCGCTGGCCCTGGTTACGGTGGTGAACTTTCATTTCCGCCAGCGGTTCGCGCTCGAGTTGGGCGAGGCGGTGGTGCACGACATGCGGTCGGATTTGTTCCGCAAGCTGATGACGATGCCGATGTCGTTTTTCAACCTGACCAAGTTCGGGCGCATCATCAGCCGGCTGACGTCGGACATTGACAGTGTCCGCGCCGGGGTACAGGACGTGGCGTTTGTGCTGGTGGTGCAGTGCCTGCAGATGGCGGGGTCAGCGGCGCTCATGGCGTGGTACAACTGGAAACTGTTCTGCCTGATGGCCGTGCTGGCGCCGGTCATCTGGGTGGTGAACGAAAATTACCGGAAGGAGATGAGCCGCCGCCTGCGCAAGGTGCAGGAATCCTGGAGCCGCGTTTCCTCCACGCTGGCCGAATCGGTGAGCGGCATCCGGGTAACGCAGGCGTTTGTGCGGCAGGATGTAAACGCCGGCTTTTTCCGCAAATTAATCAACGTGCACGGCGAGAACAATGTGGGCGTGGCGCAGGCGTCGGCGGTGTTCGTGCCGCTGTTGCAGTTGAAGAGCCAGCTGTTTCTGGGGGCGATGGCGTTGTTGAGCGCGTACGGGGCATTGAGCTGGCACGGCTGGATGCACATGGAGGTGGGCGACCTGGTCATGTTCTTTTTCCTGGCCAACCTGTTCTTCGACCCGGTGCAGGTGATCGGCAATCAATTGAACCAGGCGTTGATGGCGATGGCGGGGGCGGAACGGCTGTTTCGGATGCTGGACCAGGAACCGGAATGGCAGGACGCGGCCGACGCGACCGTGCTGCCCGTGATTCAGGGCCGGGTGGAATTTCAAGCGGTGCATTTCGCCTATCAACCGGGCCGGCCCGTCCTTATGGATATTTCCTTCATCGCCGAGCCAGGACAAACGGTGGCGCTGGTGGGGCACACCGGCAGCGGCAAAACAACCCTGGTTGGCTTGTTGCAGAAATTTTACCGGCCCACGAGCGGAGGTGTGCGGGTGGACGGCACGGACTTGAACGCGGTCACCAGCGATTCATTGCGGTCGCAGATGGGCAGCGTCCAACAGAACAATTTTCTCTTTTCAGGCACGGTGCTCGAAAACATCCGGTTCGCGCGGCCCGGTGCGACGGAGGCTGACGTGCGGGCGACCCTGGCGGCGCTGGACTGCGTCGACTTGATCGACGCGCTGCCACAGGGTCTGCATTCCCAGGTGGCCGAGCGCGGCGCGGCGCTGTCGTTCGGTCAACGGCAACTGGTGTGTTTCGCCCGCGCAATGCTGGCGAACCCGCGCATCGTGGTGCTCGACGAGGCGACCAGTGCGATCGACACGGTCACCGAAGCGCGGCTGCAACGGGCATTGGAAATTTTACTGCGCGGGCGGACGGCGTTTGTGGTCGCGCACCGCCTGAGCACCATCCGCCGGGCCGGCCTGGTGCTGGTGTTGGACCAGGGCCGGATTGTGGAGCGCGGCACGCATGAGAGTTTGTTGCGGCAGGACGGCGTTTACGCCCGGTTGCACCGGGAATTTGTCAGTACCCAGCCGACGGGAACAATGTAGCGGTGCCGGCGGGCACCGTAAGAAAAAGCGGCGGTCACAGACCGCCGCCACAATGGTTTTCAGTGATGATGCCAGCCGCCACCGCCACCGCCATGCCAGCCACCACCACCGTGCCAACCGCCGCCACCATGCCAGCCGTTGTGCCAGCCGCCCCAACCACCGCCCCAGCCGAAGGAGACCGACAAGGCCGGATAGGGATAGTAATAGCCGTAATACGGATAATAGCCATAATACGGACCATGGGAATAAAGCCAGTTGTTATAGTAGTAGGTCTGCGTGTCGGGCACCACATAGACCGTCGAGGTCGGGACGGTTTGAACGTAAGTCGTCGTGGACTGTGTGTCGGCGGATGAAGTCTGGGAGCTGTCGGCCGGCGCGGCTGTTGCCACCGGCGCGGTTGGCGCCGATTGTGACCGTTGGGCCAGCATGGTGTTGATGACGGCTTCGGAAACACCCTGCTGCCGCAGGTAAATGATCTGGGAGGCGTTCAGCCCGTAGTTGTTTCCCGAATTCTGGACGTAAGCGATGATGGTGCTGTCGCCGACTTTCGCCTGCGAAAGCTGCAGGACTTCCGGCACGCCATAAGACAATTGGGGCACGGCCGCCGGGGTGGTTGCCGCCGGTTGGGCGGTGCCGGTGCTGGGGGTGGCAGTCGGGGAGTTTTGCGCTACTGCATTACCCGCCATCAAAGCCAGTGCGGCGAGGGCGATAAGCGTCAGGAGCGGCTTTTGAAAGTTTCGAGTTTTCATAGAATCCAACACATTTGACAGTTGAACCGACCAATAGGTTCAACACCGCAAGGTGATGCGAGTTGCCCGGGCTGTCAAATGCAACCGGCGAGCCGGTTTAGCCACAAAGCAACAAAGGAACAAAGAACCTTTAACCGCCAGGACGCAGAGATCGCCAAGGTTCGAACCGCAGAGGCGCAAAGGTGCAGAGGTTTTCAGGTTCTTATGGTCCAGAACGTTGCGCGCTTGGCGCCTTGGCGGTTTCTCGAATCAGCCCTTTTCCAGCCGACGGAACGCCCGCTCGCGCCGTTTGGCCTCGTCGCTTAACAATTCCTCCGCCGACCAGCCCTGGCGTTGCGCCAGTTCCGCCAGGTTAAAAAGCTCCCCGGCCAAAGCTGATTTGGTGAATCGCTGTTTGGATTTTTGGCTCCGGGCGGGGTGGCCGTCCGGCAGGACCTTGCGCGCTTTCTTGACCAGTTTTTCGGCGCGTAGCAAGGCAGGCAGATGTTTCGGGATGCCGTCGAACGCCGAGACGCGCTCGTGTCGCGTCCCCTTTTTTTCGGCATGCTTGATTTTTTCCCAGTTCGCCCAGACTTCGTCCACATTCCTGACCTTGGTCCGGCCGAAGACGTGCGGATGCCGGCGCACGAGTTTTTCCACAATCAAACGGCAGACTTTCTCGAAATCAAACGCGCCGCGTTCGCGCGCCATCTGGCAATGAAAGACGACCTGCAACAACAGGTCGCCAAGCTCCTCGGCCAGCTCGTGGTCATCCTCCGCCTCGATCGCATCAATCAATTCATAAACCTCCTCGATGGCATGGCGGCGCAGCGTCATATGACTTTGCTCGCGGTCCCACGGACAGCCCGTCGGCGAACGCAGCCGGGCCATGACTTTTAACAAATCCTGGATGGCTGAACGCTGCTTCATTTGAGAAAACATCGAACATCGAACACGAAACATCGAACGCCGAACGTTTGGCGTGCGCCGCACGGCGGTGGAAACTTTGAAGTTCGAAGTTCGATGTTCAGCGTTCGATGTTTCATTTACAAGATCACCAAATCATCCCGGTGGACGAGTTCCTCCTTGGGCAGTTTGCGGGTGCGCACGGCGGCGGAATCAAACCGCGCAATGCCGCGCGCGAATTCCGTTCCGTTCAAATCGCAGATCCGCACCACGTCGCCGGCGGCGAAATCGCCTTCGCAACGCGCGACCCCCGGCGGCAACAGGCTCCTGCCCTTCTCACGCAACGCCAGCCTGGCGCCATCATCCACGATCAATGCCCCTTTGGGATGATGGAAAAACGCAATCCAGCGCTTGCGCCCCTGCAACTTCGTCGGTTGCGGCACGAACAGCGTGCCTTCGTCCTCACCGCCGAGAATTTTCGCGAGCACCTGCTTCTTTTTGCCCGAGGCGATGACGAGCGGAATGCCGGAACGCACGACGATCTTGGCCGCCTGAATTTTTGAGGCCATGCCGCCGACGGCGGTTTCACTGTTCGTGCCGCCGGCGAGTTTCTCCACGGTCGCATCGATGTGTTCTACAACGGAAATGGTTTTCGGGTTGGCCTTGCCGAAATTTTCGAGGACACCGTCCACGGTCGTGAGGATCACGAGCAGATCGGCGGGCAGCAGCGACGCGACGAGCGCGGACAGCTTGTCGTTGTCGCCAAACTTAAGTTCATCAAAGGAAACCGCGTCGTTTTCATTGATGATGGGCACGACCCCGCGGTTCAGCAGCGTGACGAGCGTATTGCGGGCGTTGAGGTGGCGCTCGTGATGTTCGAGGTCGTCGTGCGTGAGCAGCACCTGCGCGACCCGCAGGCCGTGCCGGGTGAACAGTTCCGCGTACGTGGCCATGAGCTGCGACTGGCCGACGGCGGCACAAGCCGAAAGGGCAGCCAGTTCGGTGGGTCGCTTTTCCAGGCCGAGCGCGCCCATGCCGGCGCCGACCGCGCCGGAGGTGACGATCACGATTTCGCGGCCGGCCTGGCGCTGCGCGGCGATTTGCGCCACGAGCTGTTCCAGTTGCGCCGGGTCGGGCTGCTTGCGGCTGTCCGTGAGTACGCCGGTGCCGAATTTAACGACGACGCGGGCGGCGGCTTTGAGCGGGTCACGATGCACGCGCCGAGGTTACGGCAGAAGGGGCGCGCAGAAAACGCAAAAATGGCGGCGGCTTCAGTGCGAAATCAATTGCAACACCCCGGGCGACTGGTTTTGCGGACCCAGCAAGGATTTGAAAAAATCACCGCTGCGCAAGGCGACAAAGGCGGACAGGCCGATGAGATCGGTTTGCGACTTCACATTTTTAAGCACGCAATTCTGGATACCGATGACCTGGGTGCGATTGTTCCGCGGGTTGTTCAAATCAATGTATTTGGCCGTGCCGATGGAGACCTTCAACACGTCAATGCCGGTGAATTGCAGACCGGTTTGTCTGGTGAACGACGGGCCGGCGTGGCCGCCGGTTTTTTTCAGCGACGTTGCCAGGCCGAGGGAAAAGATATTGGTTTGCCCGGCCTGGTTTTTCACCACGTCGATCTCGCCGAGATCAAAACGCATCAGTGTGACGTGCAATTCGTGCCGGGCGAGCGCGGCCGGGTCGTATTCCGCGTGAATTTCCCGGATGTCCAGGAAGGGCGTGCCGGCGAACGCCGGCGGATTATAGAGCCGGAGATTTTGAATCGTCACCGTCGGTTCCGCCAGGCCGAATGAAAAACTGCCGATCTCCGCCTCCATGCCGGTTTGGGCGCGGATCTGGTGTTCGAGATAGACCCGCAACATCGCGTTGCGCGCCAGCAACAGGATGACCACCAGTGCCGCCGCCAGAACGACCAGCCGGACCAGCCATTTGAAAAAGAATTTAATCATTTACGATATGCGATTGACGAGCCGCATTGAATGACGAATCAAATCGTAAATCGTAAATCCAAAATCGTAAATCACAATGCCACGTCTTCGGGTCGCACCTCCAGGCATTCGTCCTGGTCCTCCCAGATGATGGTCGGATATAGATTCAGCAATTTCGGCGCGAGTTCGCGGCCCGCGCGCGAGAGAATCCCCTCGGCTTCCTTGGCCGCGTTCTCATAGGCGGCGTCGTAGCTGCCGACGCGGCGGCGCTGGCGGTCGTCCCAGTGCGCGACGGCGTGGACGGGTTCGTATTGTTTCGCCCAGGCATCGAGCTCGCCGCGGAAGTCCTCGGCAATTTCATCGAACGGCACGAGGGTTTCGTTGCAGTGCTGGCAGATGAGGCCGGACTCGCGCACGTCGCGGGTCAGCAACGGCAGAAACGGGGCGCGGCAGCACGGTGATTCCGCGTAGGCGGCGGGTGGCGTGGCCAGCCGTTTGAACCAGATTTGCCGGTTGTGCGCCTGTTGCGCCCCCAGCCGGTAGGCGCCGACGAGCGGATGGGACAGCCGCCACGCCTTGCCTTCGAGCTGGCCGAGGGTCTGTGCCAGCCAGCGTGCGAGGGTCAGGTCGTCCCACTCCTGAAACAGCCGGCCGTATTCCTGCCAGAGGCGGTCGAGGGGTGAATCTGATTCAAATGCCATCGCCGGCAGGATGGCGCGGGAAAAAAGCTTTGTCGAGCGGTGTTGCAACCGGCACACTGGCCGGACGTTACCGACGGCCATACCGGCAAAACCCCCGGCGTCCGTTGGCAGGCGCACTCAAATCGTGAACATTTCGGCCCGTGGATTGTCTTTTTATTGCCCGAAATGGGCCACAGTGAGAGACCGATTGCAAAGTGAGAACAGGTGCTCTGAAAGCGTAAAGTGTTTGGAATGGAACGTTTACGATGGAATAGTTTTCTCCGCTGGCGCGACCGCAAAGTAAATTTTCTTCCGGTCGCCGCCGGGTTGTGCCTGCTCCTGTTGTGGCTGGCCCCGGCGTCGGCGCGCGCGGCGAGTTTTACCGCTTCACTGGACAACGATACGTTGACGCTGGGCCAGAGCGCCACGCTGTCACTCACCTTTGAAGGCGGCCAGCCCAAAAACGTGCCGACGCCGGGCGTCCCGGGTCTGCAGTTCAGCCAGGCGGGCACCTCGCAGAATGTCAGTTGGGTGAACGGCGCGATGAGTTCAACCGTCACGGTTGCCTTTTCCGTCACGCCGCAACGCGCGGGCGACTTTGCCATCCCGGCCATGTCGGTTGACGTGGACGGCCAAACACTGACCAGCCAGCCGTTGTCGTTGAAGGTGGTTCAACCCGGCGCGGCGTCCCCGGCGCAAATCGATTCGGGTTCGCAGATGGCCTTCACGAAAGTGACGTTGCCCGAGGGCAAGGTTTACGCCGGCGAGGTGGTCACCGCCAATCTGCAGATTTATCTGCGCGACGACGTGCGCAATTTTGCCAATTTTCAATTCACCGCCATGCCGGCCGATGGTTTCACCGTGGGTAAAATGTCTGAAGGCCAGGCGCAGCGCGCCCAGATCGGCAGCCGCGTTTACACCGTCATGCCGGTGACCATCGCCTTGACCGCCACGCGGACGGGAACCCTGAGCCTGGGTCCGTTGACCGCCAACCTGGTCCTGCTCATTGTTTCGCCGAACCAGCCGAACGACCCCTTTCGGCAGTTTGGCATGCGCGATCCCTTTGGGAATTTTAACGAAGACCAAAAGCAGGTTTCACTCGCCACCGAGACCGTGAACGTCCAGTCGCTGCCGACGCCGACGGAAAATGTGCCGCCGAATTTCAACGGCGCGATCGGCGAATATACGATGGCTGTGACCGCCGGGCCGACGAACGTCGCCGTCGGCGATCCCATCACCGTGCGCATCCAGATTTCCGGCCGGGGGGATCTGGGCGCGCTCACCCTGCCGGAACAGCCGGCGTGGCATGACTTTACGGTTTATCCGCCCACGGCCAACGTGGCCTCGACTGATCCGCTCGGTTTGCAGGGAACAAAGACATTCGAGGAGATTGTGGCGCCGCAAAACGCCGACGTGCGCGAACTGCCGCCATTTTCCTTCAGTTATTTTGACCCGGACGCCGGTAGTTATCGGACGCTCACGGAACCGGCCGTGGCACTGGCGGTACGCTCCGCCGGACCGGCACCGGTGCCGACCCTCGCCGGCAATCAGGCCGCCTCTGCGGAAAATCCCGCCCGGCCGGCAGACCTCCTGCCAATCAAGGACGAACTGGGTGCGCTTGCGCAAATTCCGGCGGGGCGGGATTCCGTCGAGCCGTTGATTGCCAAACCGGTTTTTCTGGCGATGCAAGCCCTGCCCGTCCTGGCGTGGCTCGCCACCCTGGTCTGGCGCAAACGCACGGACAATCTGGCAAACAATCCGCGTCGGCGCCGGCAACGGCAGGTAACGCAACTCGTTGCCGGAGGCTTGAACGACTTGAACCAGTTTGCAACGGAAAACAAAACCGAGGATTTTTTTGCCATGTTGTTCCGGTTGTTGCAGGAGCAACTCGGTGAGCGACTCGACTGCCCTGCCACCGCCATTACCGAAGCGGACGTGGACCGGCGTCTCATCCAATTGGGGGCAACCCCGGCGACGCTGGAATCACTTCGCGAACTGTTCCAGCTTTGCAACCAGGCCCGTTACGCGCCGGTTCAAACCCGCCAGGAGCTGGCGGCCATCGCCGCGAAATTCAAAAAAGTTGTTGGCGAACTCCAGGGGTTGAAGATATGAAAATCGGATTTCACATTTCGAATTTCCTGCAAATTAAACGTAGCGGCTTTCGGCGGAAAGCCGGGAACTTTATTTTTGAGAAATGCGGCGGTCTGCCGACCGCCGCTACGATGGTCATTCTGTTGTTCGCCGGAAACCTTTTTGCGGCTGATGTTGCCTCCGATTTCAACGCGGCCAACAAACTTTACGCCGAAGGCAAATTTGCCGCCGCGGCCGGGGCGTACGAAAAAATCCTGCAATCCGGCGCGGTGTCGCCGGCGTTGTGGTTTAACTACGGCAATGCCGAATTCAAGCTGGGGCAGTTGGGCCGCGCCCTGGCCGCGTACCGGCATGCGGAACTGCTGGCGCCGCGCGACGATGAAGTGCGCGCAAATCTGGATTTTGTGCGCAGGCAGGTGGCCGGCCCGGTCTGGAGTGAAAGCCGCTGGCAGGAATGGCTCGGCACTTTGACGCTCAATGAATGGGCGTGGCTCGCGGCGGGCGCCTTTTGGCTGACCTTCATCCTGCTGGCCACGCGGCAGATCCGTCCCGCCTGGCGTCCCCGGTTGCGGGGCCTGACTTCCGGCGTGGTGCTGCTCATGATTTTGTCCGGGGCCGGTCTGGGCGCGTCCGTGGTGATTCATTACTCGAAATCGACCGCGGTGGTCATTGCCGCCGGGGCGACGGCGCGCAGCGGGCCGTTTGCCGAGGCGCAGGACGTATTTAAAGTGCACGATGGCGCGGAACTGGCCGTGTCCGGCCGCCGCGGCAACTGGTGGCAGGTATCCGACGGCGCCGGCAGAATCGGCTGGCTGCCGGCGAAGCAGGTTGAAATTCTGCCTGGCGCGTAAAGATTTTCAGGGTGGGGCGAGCGTTCTCGCGAGCCGGAACAACGAACAAGACGGCTCGCCGGCAGTCTCGCCCCACCGGATGAAGTTCGGTTGAACACATTAAACAACTTGTTGTCACATTTTCGTTCACTGGAAAAATTAAGAAAAACATGAATACGGGAATTTCTGCAATCAACGACGCAGTCAAGGAAGCGGGGGCCTTTACGCATCCCCTGTTCAACGAACTCGGCAAGGTCATTATCGGCCAGAATTATCTGGTCGAGCGGCTCGTCATCGGCCTGCTGGCCAACGGCCACGTG
>JAJPJM010000131.1 GCA_021324235.1 Verrucomicrobiota bacterium | reverse complement strand
TGGAAACAGGCGACGCCGGAAGGCAAGGCCGTCATCGCCTGTCTGGTGGTCTTTTCCGTCATCGCCTGGTCGGTGATGACCTCCAAGGCCCTGCAAATGCGCCGGGCGCGCCGGCTCAATTATTATTTCAATGAGGAGTTCCGTTCGCAAAAATCCGTGCTCGAGCTGTTTGACCGCAAGCTGCAGGTCGAGGGCTGCCCGTTGTACGAGGTTTATCGGGTCGGCTGCACGCAACTCGACGCCCGGTTGCGCGGCCCCGGCGGGGAACGGCGCCGGCAGCGGGTCACGCTCAAAAACATGGAACACGTCAAACGCGCCGTCGAAAATGTCGTCGCGCAGGAATCGTTGAAGCTGGAATCCGGCCTGATATTTCTGGCCATCGCCAGCGGGGGCGCGCCCTTCCTGGGATTGCTCGGCACGGTTTGGGGCGTGATGAGCACGTTTGCCGGCATCGCGCAGCAAGGCTCGGCGACCATGGCGGCGATGGCCCCGGGCGTCTCGGCGGCGCTCATCACCACGGTGGCCGGCCTGCTCGTGGCCATTCCTTCGATGTTTGGTTACAATTGGTTGGTACACAATTTGCGGGTGTTCACGGTCGGACTGGACAATTTCGCGCAGGAACTGGTTTCCAAAATGGAATCGGAGTTTCTGGAGGAAGAATGAGACGCTTTTCACAACGCAGTTATCTGGTGACGCTGAGCGAGATCAACATCACGCCGCTGCTCGACCTGGCGTTTGTGCTGCTCATCATTTTTGTCATCACGACGCCGTTGCTGGAGCAAAGCATCAATCTCAAGCTCCCGCACGGCGGTCGGCCGGACACAAAAATTGATCCGCGTAACGTTCGCACTGTCGAAGTCAGCGTGACCGGGGTTTACGCGCTCGACCGGCGGCGGATGCCGTTCGACGAAATGATTACGCAACTGGCGTCGGACTTTCGGGTCAACCCGGACCTCATTGTTTATATCCGCGCGGACCAGGACGATCCGTACAAATACGTCGCGGCTGTGATTGACGGCTGCCAGCGCAACGGCATCACACGTTATTCACTCCGCACCGAACCGGCGAAATGAACCGACTGCAAAAAAAATGCATTCTGGCCACGGCAGGCATTCACCTGTTGTTGCTGGTGATTCTGCTGGTCGGCCCGGCGTTCTTCGAACCCCGGCCCAAACCGGACGATTCGCAGGTGCTCGACGTCATTCCGGCCAATCTGATTGACGCGCAATTCACCAGCGGCGTGCGAGATGCCCAGCCGCCGCCGACTCCGGTGGTGACTCCGCCCGCGCCGCAACCGCAGCCAACGCCGCCGCCACCCAAGCCGGTCGAGCCGGTTCCCACGCTTACCGAACGGCTGGAGAAAATGTTCAAAGCCGAACCGCCCAAACCGGCGCCGGAAAAGGTTCAACCGCATAAAATTCAACCTGACCTCAAACCGGTGGTTCATAATGCGCCCAAAAATGTCCCGGACGATTCTGCGAAACGGGCACGGGCACTGCGCAAAGCGATTCAGAGCCTGAAAAACAATCTTTCCTCCAGCACGACGGTGGACATGCCGGGCAACAGCAGCGTGGCCTATGCGAATTATGCTTCTGCCGTCAAAAGTATTTACGACCAGGCTTGGGCTCAGGTACCGCTGGACACCGTTGCCAACGAGGACGAGAACGTAAAAGCCAGAATCACCATTGCCAGCGATGGCACGGTGATTTCCGCGCGTATCATTGATTCATCCGGCGACGCTGCCTTGGACGCCTCGGTGCAAAAAACACTAGAGCGCGTCACCTTCATTGCCCCATTCCCGGAAGGAACCGCTGACAAACAGCGGATTTATACCATCAACTTTAATCCTCAACTGAGAAAAATGCTCGAATGAAAAATTGTCTTAGAATTTGTCTGTCGCTTTTGTTTGCCATCTTCGCCGTGGCTTTGTGCCGCGGACAGAATGATCAAAACGAAATTGTCATCAACCGCCCTGTTTCCGAGCTCGGCAACACCAAGCCGGTGCCTGTTTCCATCGAAGGATTCAGCAGCGAAGTCACGGATATCCTCAAATTTGACCTCTACGTTCAGGGTTTCACCTTCGTGGCTCCCGATGCCGCGCAATATCAAATCAGCGGCACCAGCGCCGGTGATGTGGTGGGCCGCGTGGTGGACCGTTTTGCCAAGCGCAACATTCTGTCGCGCTCCTACAACGGGGCGACGTTGCGCCGACAGGCGCATGCGTTTGCCGACGACGTGGTGCAGGCCATCACCGGCAAAAAGGGCATAGCGCAGACCCGCATTGCGTTCAAGGTCCAGGGGGCCAGCGGCAACGGCGAGATTTATGTCGCCGATTTTGATGGCCACAACGCGCAGGCGGTGACACACGACGGCACCATCGTTTCCGCGCCATCATGGGTGCCCGGCCGGTCGGCCCTTTATTATAATTCCTATAAACTGGGGAACCCGGACATTTTTTACCACAATCTCAACACCGGCGAACGGCACGTCGTCGCGCATTACAGCGGTTCCAACATCAGCCCGGCGGCCTCGCCGGACGGGTCGCGCGTGGCGATGATCATGAGCCGAAGCGGCAGCCCGAATGTCTGGGTCGCCAATCCTGACGGTTCCGGTTTGCGAAAGCTGACGTCCACCAGCGAGGATTCATCGCCCTGCTGGTCGCCGGACGGTGAGTGGATTTGTTTCGCGACCAAGATCCGCGAACGCCGCGTGCTGGCCAAGGTCCCCGCGGGCGGCGGCGATGTTCAGGTCATCCACACCACCGGTGCGCCGAACCCGACGGAGCCGGACTGGTCGCCGGATGGCAAGTGGATCGCCTTCACGTTGCAGGCGGGTGAATTTGACATCTGCGTCATGCCGGCGGACGGCAGCGCACCGCCCACGATCCTGGTGCGCGGCGAGGATCCGTCGTGGTCGCCGAATTCCCGGACCTTGATTTACGCGCGGCGCACTGGCGGCCATTACGTATTGTCTTTGCTTGACGTGTACACAAAACAAGTCAAGGATATTCGCCAGATTTCGGGCAGTGATTCCGAACCGGCCTGGGCGAAATAAATTTTAATTGTTTTAACAAACCTTTAACCGAAGGATAGATTATGAAAATGATGAAGCTGGTTTACCCAATGGCATTCGTATTGGCCCTCACCCTCGCCACCACCGGTTGCCGGAATCACAAGCCCTACGGGGTCACGCCCATTCCGAACGGGCCAGGAGGCCAGGTCGGTGACATTGGGTCGGGTGGTACCATGGGCGGCAATCTGCCCGGCGGTGGCCAGCAGGCGAGCTTGTCGGGCTTTGACAACTACAATGAAGACCGCGCGGCCTTGGCGAATTACACAATTCACTTCGCCTTTGATAGCGCCGCCATTCGGGAGAAGGAACAGGCCAATCTCCAGGCCGTTGCCTCGGCCTTGAGCTCTGATCCCAGCACCAAACTGACCATCGAGGGCAACTGCGACGAGCGCGGCACTGAGGAATACAACCGCGCGCTCGGTGAACGTCGCGCACTGGCCGCGCGCCAGGCGCTGGCCAAAATGGGGATCGATCCGGCACGGGTCCGCACCATCAGTTACGGCAAGGACAAACCGGTTGATGCCGGCCATGACGAGTCCGCCTGGTCCCAGAACCGGCGGGACGACTTTGTGCTGTTGCATCCCAAGACCGGCGCCTGATCGCCCGAAGCATTGAAAACGGTTTCAAGGCCGCGCATGTCGCGGCCTTCTTTTTGACACTTTACTAACAGGCGAACCGGGCGTAACCTGTCAAAAGCTCGATAAATCATATGAATGTCATGTTTGCAGGCTGGTTTGGCGGCTGGGAAATCATTTTGATTCTGGCCGTCGTATTGATTCTGTTCGGGGCGAAGAAATTGCCCGAGCTGGCCAAGGGCCTGGGTACGGGCATCAAGGAATTCAAGAAGGCGACGCGCGAAGTGACGGACGAAGTTCAGAAGGCGGCCGACGACACGTCCGCGCCGCCGAGCAAGCCCGCCGCCAAGGATCCCTCGCAACCCGCGCAGACGGTTTCGCAATCTTCCCCACCGCCCAAAGCCTGACGGCGGAATGTTTCTGGCATGGCCGGCGACCACGAAACGGAACGCCCCGACGAGGCCGAAGGCGGCCCGGTCAAAACGTTTCTCGAACACCTAGAGGATTTCCGCTGGGTGCTCATCAAGAGTGTCGTCGCTCTGGGCGTGGCCATGCTGCTCTGCCTCATCGCCGGCAACTATGTCGTTCAAATCATCAAGTGGCCGTTGACCCATGCCCGGGTTCGTTATCCCGCCGGAAATCAGGTGGTCGCGGTCAGCTTCGGCACCAACCACCTTGGCAATTTTCAACTCACCCCGGACCAGCAGCGCTCGCTGAATCTCGGCACCAATCCTTTTGTGTCCGTTCAGGTTCAACCGCTCACCCTCGGTACGAACCAGGTGCTCGGCTGGCGGGTGGATGCCGATCCCCATGCCGCCGCGGACGCGCAACGGCTCCAAATTGACCTGATCAACCTCAGCCCGGTCGAGGGATTTTTCATCGCGTTTCAAGTCGCGTTGTATGGCGGTACGGTGCTGGCGTCGCCGTTTATTCTCTATTTCATCGCGTCGTTTGTTTTCCCGGCGCTGAAACTGCGTGAACGGAAATATGTTTATCGCGGGTTGTTCATCGGGGCCGGGCTGTTCTTTGTCGGCGTGGCCTTTTGTTATTTTATTTTGATGCCGGTGGCGTTGTCGGCGTCGCAGATGTACTCGCAATGGCTCGGCTTTGGCGCATTGCAATGGCGGGCCGGGGATTACATCAGCTTTGTTTGCAAGTTCATGCTGGGCATGGGGTTGGGCTTTGAATTGCCTGTCGTGCTGCTCACGCTGGTCAAGATCGGTGTGCTCAATTACCGCCTGCTCCGGAGCATGTGGCGCTACATGATCGTCATTGTCCTGGTGCTGGGCGCGTTGCTGACCACGCCGGAAGTGGTTACCCAAATTTTGATGGCGGTTCCGCTCTATATGCTTTACGAAGTCACCGTCTGGATTGCCTGGTACTGGGACCGCCAGGAAAAGAGGAAAGGCGCGTGAATTAAAATAAAACGCGCTTTACATCCGGTGGATTTGCCGTAAGCTGGCCTGGTCAATTTGAGAATTTTATGCGCAACGCACTTTTCTTTCTCAGCGTGGTCGCTCTGACTGCGTTGTTTACTTCCGGCTGCGCGGGGCCGGAGGCCAAACTCGGTCGGGGCATGAGTAATTTTGGCGAAGTTGCCCGCGGCGGGGAATGGCGCCGGTCCGTGGAGCAAACCGCCGTGTTTGAGTCGCCGGAAGCCGGTTACACCGTCGGGTTTGTCCGCGGATTCGATCGTTCCGTGGCCCGTACCGGGGTGGGGCTCTATGAAGTCATCACTTTTCCGTTCCCGCCGTATCATCCCCTTTTCACCAAATACCTCTCGCCGGATCCCGCCTATCCTGACAACTATTCGCCGGGCCTGATCTCCGACTCGTTGTTTGACACCGACACGTATGTCGGTCTTGGCGGCGGTGACGTGGCTCCGTTTGTCCCCGGCAGCCGGTTCAAGGTGTTCGACAACTGACCGTGGCCGGAATCGTTTTGTCCGCCGCGCCAACCGCTTTGCGTTGGCGCGTTTTGTTTTGGTGAAGGCCCCAATGCGCCTGGAAAAGAAATCGCCCTGCAAAGTCAATCTGCTGCTGAACATTCTCGGCCGGCGCGCCGACGGCTTTCACGAGCTCGAATCCGTCCTGCACCCGGTCAAGCTCTACGACCAGTTGACCTTTAGGCGGCGCAGCGCCGGAGTTGAGCTTTCGTGCTCGGACGCGAACCTGCCCGCGGATGCGCAGAATCTTGTCCACCGCGCGGCCACCGCGTTTTTGCAGGCGGCAGGGATCAATGAAGGGGTGGCCATCCGTCTGGAGAAAAAAATCCCGCTGGCGGCCGGTCTTGGTGGCGGCAGTGGCAACGCCGCGGCAACGCTGATCGCGTTGAATGAGCTGTTTGACCAGCCGCTGGCGGCCGTGAAATTGAACGAACTGGCCGCGGCGCTGGGGTCGGACGTGCCGTTCTTTTTGCAGGACCGGCCGGCGCTGGCGACCGGGCGCGGCGAGAAAATCCGGTCGCTTGACTTTTTTCCGGCGCTGCGCGGCAAGGCACTCCTGCTGATTCATCCCGGATTTGGCATTTCAACCGCGTGGGCTTATCAGGCGTTGGCGCGATTTCCGGCCGCGTTGAATGGCCGGCCCGGCCGCGCCCAGGAATTGATTTCAAATCTTCAAACCAATAATTGGCCTGCCGTCGCTGACGGCTTTTACAACTCACTCGAGGCGCCCGCGCTGGAAAAGTACCCGATCCTCGGGCTGTTCCAGGAGTTTCTGCGTGCCCATGGCGCGCTCGCCACGCTCATGTCCGGCAGCGGTTCGACGACGTTCGCGCTCTTTGAAAACGTTTCCGCCGCCGGGGCGCTGTTGGATCAATTCAAGGCGAGGTTCGGTGAAACCTGCTGGACGGCGGTGGCGCCGGTTTGATCGGGGACGGACGCCGTGTCGGCGTCCCCAAAATCAGGGACGGCGGCATGCCATCCCTCCCGTGATTTATTTTTTGAATTTCACCAGCGCGAACTCGACCATTTCCCTCGCTGCTGGAATTTTGAACGCCAGCGCCGTCAGCCAGTAAACCAGGCCGGCCATTCCCGCCGGGACGAACACTTCGCCGATTTGCAGTGCGACCGTGTTGTGGCCGAGCGAGTTTTCCCAGAACTGCCAGCCAAACCACGCCAGCAGGCCGGCAAGCGTCCCGGCTACGGCGAGCGGCAAAAGGGTTGCGCGCAGCGGTTCCATCTCGAGCGTGGTGAGTTTCCGGCGCAACCAGTAAACCAGCAGGCAGACGTTGCAGACCGAGGTCGCCGTGTTCGCCAGGCCGAGTCCGCCCTGCCGCAACGGCACGACCAGCGCGGTGGCCAGGACGAGATTGACCGCCAGACACGCGATGCTGATTTTCATCGGCGTTTGTGTGTCGCCGAGCGCGTAGAAGGCGCGGGCCAGGATGTTGACGGTGGAAAAGGCCACCAGTCCCGGGGCGAGGCACATGAGCGCAAACGCTGCGCGCGTGGTGGAAGCATCGGTAAATTTGCCATGCTGGAAAATCAGGCGGACAATCGGTTCGGCCAGCACTACCAGCAAAATGGCCGCAATCAGGTTCAGAAAAAACAATGTACCCATGCCGTGCCGCAGCGTCGCGCGGAATTCCGTGTAATTCTTTTCCGCGGCCAATCCGGAAAGCGTCGGCAGCAGATAAGTCGCGAGCGAAATGCCGAACATGCCCTGGGGTAGTTCCATCAGGCGCACGGCGTAGTTGAAGGAGGCGACTATTTGCGGGTTGACCCAGAATGCGACGGCCAGCACCAGGGTCACGTTGATCTGAAATGCCGCCACGCCAATGGTGCCCGGAATCATTTTGTAAATGACCCGGCGCACCGTCTCATCGCGCCACGGCGAAACCCAGCGATACCGGAAGCCGTCGTGCCAGAGGGTTGGCAGTTGAAATGCCGCCTGGGCCGCGCCCGCCGCCAGCACGCCAATGGCCAGTGCAAAAATCTGGTGCGGCAACCGTTCGCCTTTCGGGAATGACAGCCCGATCCGGGGCGCGAGCCAGAGCACGGACGCGATCATCACCACGTTGAGCATCGTGGCGCCCATGGCTGGGATGAAAAAGTGGCCGCGCGCGTTCAGCATGCCCATGAACGCCGCCGCAATACAGACGAGCAGCATATAGGGAAACATGACGCGCAGCAGCCGCAGCATGAGCTCGGTTTCCGCGCTGAATTGATGCACCGCCAGCGCAAACGAAAGGCCGAGCAGAGCCAACGCCACGACCGCGCTCGCGGCGATGATCAGGCCGGAAATCACCGCGTTGGCGGCGCGCCACATCTCGATCTCGCCGTGCGTTTTTTCCTTTTCCTTGAAGATGGGAATGAACGCCGCCGTCAACGCGCCTTCGCCGAGCAGACGGCGGAACAAATTGGGCATCGTGAATGCAAACTGGAACGCGCCGGCCACCCAGCCATCGCCCATGAACCGTGCATAGACCATCTCACGCACCATGCCGAGCAGACGGCTGGTCAGCGTGGCGACGGCCATCGCGCCGGACGACTTGAGCATTTGTGACATCGCGCGGGATTCTCACGCAAAGACGCCAAGGCGCAAAGTTAAATTGCTTCGCGGCCTGGCGGCCTGGCGTGAGATTGTTTTGTTCCAATTGGAAATTGGCATTCGGCAATCGGCGATTTAACCTGCCGCTGTGAGCATTCTGGAAGAACTGACGTGGCGCGGTCTGATCGCCGATTGCACCGACGCGGCGGAACTCGCCCGGCGGATGGTGTCACCGGTTACACTGTATTGCGGCTTTGATCCGACGGCGGACAGCCTGCACGTGGGCAACCTTGTACCGTTGCTCGCGCTGCGACGGTTCCAGTTGCTCGGCCATCATCCCATTGCCGTGGCCGGCGGTGCGACCGGTTCCATCGGTGATCCCAGTGGCAAGACCCAGGAGCGGCAGTTGCTCACGCAGGAGGTGCTGGAGCGCAACATCGCCAGTGTGAAGGAACAACTCAAGCGATTGCTCGATTTCGAAACCAAAACCAATCCCGCGCGGCTGGTGGACAATGCCTCGTGGACGGCGAGCGTTTCGTTTCTCGATTTTTTGCGCGACATTGGAAAACATTTTTCGGTCAATCAGATGGTGGCCAAGGAAAGCATCCGCGCCCGGATGGAAGATCGCGAAGTCGGCATCAGCTACACCGAATTCAGCTACATGCTGCTCCAGGCGTTCGATTTCCTGGTGCTTTACGGGAAAAACGGCTGCGAACTGCAAATCGGCGGCAGCGATCAATGGGGTAACATCACCGCCGGCATTGACCTCATCCGGAAAAAAGCGGGCAAGACGGCTTATGGTCTCACTTTGCCGCTCATCACCAACGCCGACGGGACCAAATTCGGCAAGACCGAAGCCGGCGCCATCTGGCTCGATCCGAAACGCACGAGTGTTTATAAATTTTACCAGTTTTGGGTCAACACCGACGACCGCGACGTCATCCGTTATCTGAAATACTTTAC
>JAJPJM010000118.1 GCA_021324235.1 Verrucomicrobiota bacterium | reverse complement strand
TGCCGCTGACGATTTGGTCGCAGCAGGCCCAGTAACTGCTGCCATCGGTCTGCCATTTGACATGGGCCGCATCGGCGGCTGTGAAGATCTGCCTGACTTGCTCGTCCTGATCCAGCCCGGACACACGCCGCGCCACGTGCATCACGATGCAAATTTTGCTCATCCAGGAATTATTCGAAGTGGAAGAGAGCTTGATGCCGCCGTCGGGGAACAGGTTCCGCCGCTGTGGGTCCAGCAGCAGCGCCTGCGTGTGCTTCTTAAGCACCTCATACAAGGCCGAGGGCTCATCACGTACGCCCCACACGAGTGGATAAACAAGACCCTCGCACGCAGGCAGAATGCGCGAGACATAGCCGGGGTTGTCCTCTTCAAAGACGGCGGGGAAGACGCCCTCGCCGTTCGGGCGTCGCTGCAGATCCTGCTCAATCCGCCTCATTTCATCCCGGGCGGTTTTGGCGCTGGGAACCTGGAGCTTTTCAAGCACCAGGGCCAGGCCGAGATAACTGGCCCAGCATTTGACGGCCATGTAAACGTTGTTTCGTGTCTGGGCCAGGGAGTTGTCCAGCGAATCATAGGTGGTGATCTCGGCGCCTTTTTCACAGCGGGATGAGTCATAGTGGACGTAGCCAGTTTCGCCGCCGCGGTTCACGAGACTGCTCACGCAGGCGGCCAGCACATGCTGATTCAGCCGCGCCCAGGGCAGGTCCCCGCTTTTCAGCACGTAAGTTGCGGCCAGCAGGCTCCAGTTGCACAGTTGCTCGGCCGTCATATAGCTGAAACAGCCGGTCAGGTTTTTCAATTCATAACTGCTGGTACCGGGGGGCGAGAAATTGTTGTGGACGCCCATGTCGTGGGCGAAACTGATTCCTCCCGGTGAACGGCGCGAATCGTTGCCCCGCTCGCGCTTCACTTCATCGATGTAGCTGAAATGGCGGACGAAATTGTCGAGCAGGTTCCTCACCACCCAGGGGTTTTGCTTCAACTCCCAGAACACGTGGTCGATGCTCAGGTCCAGCGTGTTCATCATGCAGTATTCGCCTTCGTTGACGATGAAGAATGGCTCCCCGCCAACCTCGAGCAATTGCGTGCTGCCGTAGTAGCTGCGGGTCGAATGTGCGATGAGGAACTGTTGGTCCGCGGTGAGTCCGGAGGCGAGCAACTCCCCGTCGCGCGCTTCGGCGGTGGCGCGCAGTTCATCGGCGCGTTCCAGTGCCTTGGACAACACCTCGCCAAGACTGCCGAAATGATGCACGTAAAGGTACTTTCCCTCCAGGCCCGTCGTCACAATGTGATCCAGATAGGTGCCGATGGCGATGACCAGCTCGTATGCTTTCCCCGCCGGAACTTCAAACCCGATGCCGACGGCGCTTCCCAGCATGTGAACCGGATTGATGTCGCGCAAACCACCGTCCACCGTCCACTGCTGGAAGAGAAATGGTTTCTCCGCGGGAACCGCTTCGCTGCCGGATTCGCGCAATTCCGCGGCGACCCCAAAGTCCCGCCGGTAGGCGAACGCGAGGCGGAGTCGCGAGTTGGATCCCAGATCCAGCGGCCGTGCGCCGGGGTCGTGAAAATGCAGCGCAAAAAACGCCGTCTTGGTGCCCTTGCCTTGACGGTTGTCCAGCGTCAGCCGCGCCGTGATCGCCGGCAGCAGTGCGTCGCGCATGTGCCGCGGTGTCGTGGTCTGGGGATCGGGAATGGCGCCGAAAGGCGTGTAGATGCTGAACCCCAGTTCGTCCGTCTGCCACCGATCGGTGCCCCAACCATAGAAGCGCTTGATCTGTTCCGCGCGGAACGCCTGCACCTTTTCCTTGATATTTTGCTGTTCCGGTCCGGCTTCGACGAGAAAGGCACTGACCGCATCGCGCGCGTTGCCTTGATAAAACGGCAGGCATCGTGGCACGGCGTCGCTTTTGCGGTCGCCGTCTTTGACGCCGATGTAAATATCCTGATTGCCTGGCTGGCCGATCTGTAGTCCAACGCCCCCTCGCGTGCCGAAGTTGCCGCAGGTGAAGCTCATGAAAGCACCCATCGGCGAATGCTGGGCGTTGAAACTGATATTACCGGTAAAAGACTCTAGTTTTTGATTCATATTCGCCGCAACCCCATCCATCAATCGTTCAGTACCAGAGCGGAAGCCGTCCTCCTTCGCCCTCGCCAGCGCGGCTCAAGGCATCGAAAAAATGCTTATTAATCTGGTTCACGGCTCTTATTGGGTGCGCTTTCTACTGAAAGCCACAAGCAAGGACAAGGCCAAAACGGTCAAATCGCCTGACCGGGGCAGTCCTGGAGGTTCCTAATACGATGCCCTTGCCAGGAAGGGAGTAAGTTGACGCGAAATTCACCAATGCACGCGGATTGGGGGCGCAAGCCTCGCTGCGAACTCCGCGTTAAGAGAGATGGTTGAAACCGCCTGCCGCCGGGCGGATGCAGGGCCTACGAGGAATGCTTTTCCTTTAAACGCCGGGCGACGTCTTCGAGCGTTCCCTTGAAGGGTCCCGGCGTTTCCATTTTTATGGAAACCAGTGCCGCGGCGAATCTCAGGGATTCCGCCACGTCATGATTCAACCGCCACGAAAGGTACGCGGCAAAGGTTGTGTCGCCGCGGCCGGTCCGGCCCGAAACGTTGCTGTTGGAAAATTTCTCGTAGTACGTCCTGCCTTTTACCCGTGCCAAGACGCCCTGGGAATGCGTAATCAGGATTTCAGGGCAACCCCACGATTCAACGATAACGCCGGCCTTTTCCAGATCTTCAGTGCCGGTCAGGATGCGGGCTTCCACGACGTCCAGCTTGAGCTTGTCCATCATGGCCGCGATTTCCTTTTTGTTGGCGACATCACTAAACTCAATGTCGTGCGTCACGGGCGTCACGTGGCGGACAAAGCTCTGCATATCGGTCGAAAGGCTGTAGCCCCTGGATTTCAGGCCCTGCATGAGCGCCATGTCGAATTCGGTGTCCGAAATCCCGGCCAGGTGAACGCATTTCGAGTTGAGGGCGGGGACATCGTTTATTGAAATAAGACCGGCGGATTTGACCAGGGTCAATTTGCGCTCATCGACGTTTGCGGACTCGTGTAAAACCCTCGAGAAGGTTGTCTCCGCACTCGGAATGAGGTAGGTATCCACACCGACATCCTTCATGGCCTGCAGGATATTTTCGTCTTTTTTAGCCATCTTTACCACGGCGGCCACTTTCTTTCCGATGCGGCCGGCGACCATGGCGCCGCACAAGACCGCGCTTCCCGGAGCAATGTGAGGCTTTCCCCCAAAGGGAATGATCTCGTCATAGCACATGTGGCCGACGAACGTGATATCGTAATGCTTGGACATGTTGATGGTTGCCTGAAACGTGCCGATGGTTGCGCTGTTATTTCGCTTTTTCCGGGCCGCTCAGCAACCCCGGGAAGAACGGCATCAAATCCTTCGACTCGATGGTCCCGGATTTGGTTTTGGCCTGCAGGTCCTTGACGTGGTTCATGACCAGATGAGTCCAGACGGCCCCGGGCCGGGGATAGGCGGCGACGATGTAATGAGGTCCGGGTTTCGATTCTCCCATTTCCTTCTCCAATTCAGCCCGGAGGTTGTCGGCGGTGATCATCGAATTGCCGTAATCAAAGACGACCCGGTCCATGTGCTGGTAAACGTCCTTGCTTTCCTTGACCATGCCATAGTAATCGAGCAACTGGGCCAGGACATAGTTGGAAGTCGTATAGACGTCCTTCCCCTGGTCTGATTCGACCGGTTTGCCATTCTCAGTTTTGCACATGGCCCAGCCCATGAAGGAACGGTTGTTCCGATAGATGGTCTTCAGGATCTGCCTGGCGCGGTCCTCGGGAATGAAAGGCTCTTCGCCGATGGAGATCAGATACCACAAGGCATCGAGCTGGTTGGTCCAGACATCGGTGTTCTTGTTTCCGGTCTTGGGATCGTAACAGGTAACGTAGTATTGAAGCTTCTCGCCGCGCTGATTCTTCCCATCCCGCCACAGCTGCTCGAAACTGTTCCAGCCCTTGTTGAAAACTTTTTTGATGTGCGCTTCGCCCTCTTTGTCCTTGAGCATTTGCGCCATTTTGATCATGGCCTGGCAGCCGCCGAGGAATTGCGTGGCGTCATAGGCATCAGCGCCAAAGAGGACCAGATTGTCGAAGGTGTTTTTCACCTCATCGGGATAGCCTTCGGGCAGGCCGTCGTCATCGAAATCGAGCTGAAGCAGGGACTCCAGGCCGAATTTGAGCGTTTTCCAATTCTGCCTGAGGAAATCAATATCACCCGTGAATTTCACGTTGCGCAACACCCGCATCATCAACTTGGGGAACAGGTCCACCCAATAGTTGTTGTTGTACCAGGCGTAATCACTCACGTTGCGCAGGGGATGGCCCTTGGGCATGGCGCCCAGGTCGTGGGCGACGCTGCCCTTGGTCTTGAAGGCATCGCGGATTTGCGTCATCGAGACGCCTTCGTATTCCTCGGGGTGTTCCAGGTAGTGCTTTCTGGCTTCGATGAACGACGCGTGTTGGTGGTAAAAACGGGGCGTCGGGTCCTCGGCCAAAATCGAATCCACGAAACCCTGGCACAGGTCCTTTTCCACTCGCGGGAAGAGCATCAACAGCACCATGGAATACCAATCCACGTCCGAGGGATCAATGTAGGCGTAGTCGAAACATTCCAGAAACCGGGCGCGCTCGCCGTTCTTTTCGTCCTCGACCCAGACGATGGCGTTGGAAAGCGGGAAATGGAGTTCGTTCAGAATCAGCCGGGTCAGGCGCAGGGCGCCGGCCCGGTCGCCTTTATAGGAGGCGCTGGCCTGAATCGAATCAAAGATTCGCTTTTGAATCGCAACGGTTTTTTCCCACCACTGCGGATAGCTGTCCAGAGCGAGCCTGGCCAGATCCATCGCCCGCGACCCGGCATCCTTGAAATTCCGAACGTACTTCCGTTCGAACTTTGTGCCGTCGATATAAACCTGCTCGGGAAAGTCCAGCGCCACCGCAATGGCGATTTTCCGGGTTGCTTTGGCTTTGACGGTGAAGGTGAGGCTGATGGCCGAACCGTAATCGCTGCGGAGAATGGGCTTCCGTTTTTCAAAGAAGCTGCCATCGCCGTTGAGCAGCAAATCCTGGACGAGCCGGTTCAGGCAGAAATAAGGCTGAACGTCAATCGCCACTCCGGGCGTTTCCGCAACGGCCAGCACCATCCGGTTGGGGCTTTCGGTGCTGCCCATGACGATGCCGCGAACGCCGTTGGACTCGAACGCCTCATGCACGTGGCCATGGACGGGCGCGGAGGAAATATAGACGCTGTCCTGGTCGGTTGGTTTGAGTTCCTTTTCCTGGAGATTGACCAGGGATGGCTTGGGAACGACCAGGGTGATGGTCTGGGATTGGTTCGAGGCATTTTGGACTTCAAACTCTTCAACGCCAATCGGCATCAGCGTCTGCTCATTGCCCGAAAGCAGCGGTGATATGAGCCGGCGGGTAACCGTCACTTTTCCAATTTTGAAAGCCATCTCCATCGAGGGCGTGGCGATGGTGAGGGAGACGTTCTTTTCGTCAATCGCGGGAGGATAGTAATTCTTGATTGCCGGGACGTCCTCGGGAAGCTCGGAGGCTCCCGGCTTTGCCTGCGTAAGCATCGTGAGCTTGTCGCCAATGCGCACGAAGGGCGCCGAACCAAACTGGACCGTCTTTTGGTTCAGCATGATGAGCCGGCCCGCGTCGTTCAGCCGGTTGTAGAGACCATGGGGGGAAATGCCGATGGAGCACGTCGGCGCTCCTTGCAATGCCACGGTTTGTGGAAACTGCAGGGTTTTGGACATCCCCTGAAAGTGGACCGCCATCTTGTTCTTTTCATAGATGGTGGCCACCTCGGTTCCCGTGATGGTGTAAATATCACGGATGTCAAATGCAGCGGGTTTCGGCATTTTTCCCCTATCAGTTGCCCAGTCAAATTGCCTGGCCTAGCACTTGCCTCCGTACGCAAAGGCTTTCTTCTTGCCTGCTGGTTTCGCGGGGGCCTTCGGAGCCGCTGCCGGCGCCTGGTCCGGAAGGTTCTTTTCGGCGCTCAGATCAATCGGCATCTTCGTCGTCTGGCAAGGCTTGATGGCGCCCCACAGCAGATCTGCGGCGGCACGGATTGAATCGGGCGAGCCTGAGAAGTTGCAGATGACAGCATCGGCCTCCGTGGTTGTGCCCTTGCGATACGGGAAGTTGGTTACGACCACCACCGTGTGTCCGGCATCTTTCAATGCCTTCACCAGGTGCTGATTGTTGCCGCGTTTCTCAATGCGGGCGTAATAGTTCGTTATGACGACCATGTCCACCTCTTTGGCCAGCTTCAACGCTTCTGCCACATCCTCGTCGCTGGCATGAAAGCCGGTGTCGTCCAGGATCAGGTTGATGGAGTACTTGGTCATCTGTTCGCAGAACATGTGCGGATGGCTGTACAGATCCTTTCCCAGGAACGGATAGGGAATGAGCTGCTCAATCACCAAAAGCTTCTTGTCCTTCTTGAGCGGCAACAGCTTCTTGTCGTCGCGTACGACCAGCAACGCCTTCTGCGCCACTTCCACGGAGAAATCAATGTTCTTCTGGTCCCTGACGACGGCCGCGGTCTTCTTCGGATCCATTTTGCCCGCCTTTTCGAACAGGCCCTGGTCGTACTTCATGCACAACAACCGGCGGACCGCGTCATTGACGCGCTCTTCGGAAAGCTCGCCGCGTTCGACAGCGCTCTTGATGCCGAACAGGCACTGGGCGCGTGATTCGTCGTCGGCCTTGAGCAGGATCGTATCGACACCGGCCTTGACCGCCATGGCGCACGCCAGCGGCAGTGGCCACTTCTTCAGAATCGCGGCCATGCCGATCGCGTCCGAAACGATCACACCCTTGAAGCCCATCTCGCCGCGGAGCAGGTCCGTGAGAATCTTCTTCGACAGCGTCGCCGGATATTCCTTGTCGAACGCCGGGTAGATGGTATGGGCCGTCATCAGTGCCTTGGCCCCGGCATCAACGCCCGCCTGAAAGGTAACCAATTCGACTTCGCGCATCCGCTTCAGGTCGCCGCGGCAGACGTCCAGCGTGTCGTGTGCGTCGGTGGACGAATCGCCGCGGCCGGCGAAGTGCTTGATCGTGGCGACCACGTTCGCATCCTGATAACCCTTAATGGTCGCTGCCACGAACTTCGCGCAAACCTTCGGATCGTCTCCGAAGGAGCGCACGCCGATTTCAGGATTGAGCGGGTTGATATTGACGTCGCAGACGGGGTGATAGAACTGGGTGACGCCCATGGCGGCGCACTGCTTCGCGCAGAGGTTCGCGACTTTGTACGCGATCTCGAGGTCGCCAATGGCGGTCATGCCCATGGGCGGCGGGAATTGCAGGACGTGGCCGGCACTGTAGTCGTTCTTGAAATCACCTTCCATGTCAATCGTCACGTGCAGAGGGATGCCGGAGGGCCGGTTCAGGGCGATTTCCTGCATTTTATTGAGCGCGACCGTCAACTCTTCCGGCGTCACGCTCACACCGTAGTTATGATCATCGAAGTAGGTGTGCGCGATATCGAAATAGTCTTTCGGCTTTTTGAAGTTGGGATCCACCTGGGAACGGCCCCAATACAGGTTCTTGCAGGTCTCCAGCGCATAGGGTTCCAGGCAAAGGCCGCCGGCGTGCAGTTTGGTGATCTGTTCGATGCCGGAAGGCGTCGGAATGGCCCCGCGCCAGGTAAAAGTGAGAAGTTGGCCGCATTTTTCCAGCAGGCTCATTTTTGCCAACTTCGCAGAAACAAAGGAATCTCTTTCTTTGGACATAGTAATGTGCTTTTAAGAATTATTTTATGACTTCGGCCTGTGCGCACCAATCGCGGTCGCCAGGTCCGTCCGGATCAACGTAACGACAAGAGGCGCTTCGGAACTTTCCGGTTCGGTTTTAATTTCAGCGGACTCTAGGCTCCGGTGTCTGGGAGTGTCAACATAATTATCGGACCAACTGCAACGTTTCGTTTGTTATAAGATTTTTTTATGCAAGGATTTATCTACTTTGGCGCCCAGATGCGGAACGCGCCGCTGTCATGAAGCATTCCCAGCAGGTACAACATGCCATCGTAGTAACGCCATGAGCCGGACGGGACCGGCGTGTTCCACAAGGCTTCCACAAATGGTTTGGCGCGGGAATTCGTGGCCGCGAGACTGGCCACCGCGTTCATGGCCACTAATCCTGCCGAATGATCGTTGCCCAATGGTCTGCCGTCCACGGTATACAGGTCGCCGTAGGCGTCCATCCCTCGGGAATCGAAAAACGCTTGGAGACGATCGCTCCGTTGTCTTTCCCGGTCGTCCCTGGCCCACCACGCCCAGTCCACCGACCAGTTCATCGCGCTGCGCCATGAGTCATATTCGAAATTGGTGCTGCTGGCTTTCCATGGCGCCGCCCAGGGTGTGCCGTCGAAATTGGCGTAATCCGGCGTCAACCCGGTGACCGGATTTGCGGCGAGCTGAAAAAATTCCCGGCTCGCCGACGCTGCCTGGGACCAGAATTCCCGGTCTTGTTGGGGACCCCAAAGCGCCCATAATTCGTAAAATCCGGGCAATTGATAAGAAGGATCGGTGTGATTCCAGCTGTTGGTGTCGGGAGTAAAGCGCGCCATTCTGGAATTTGGATCAAACAAGGCGCCGACGGTTTTTACTCCCGTGATGGTCGCGCCGGTGAGGAGTGCGCGGTTTTTCATATCGTCCAGCAAGCGGTCGGCCGCGGCCCGATAATGGTAGATGCCCGGGCCGTTTCCCCAGCGACCGGAAGCGAAATAAAGCGACATCGCAAAATATTGTTCGCCATCCGGCGCAGGCATTTCGTCATTTGGCGTTCCATTGCTTTTGACGGACCACGAGAAATAACCATAGGCCGGACTGTTGGTCGAATCGTGGTACATGTGGGTCATGGCCCAGTTCCAAATGGCGTCAAATTCGGCTTTCCGGTTTAACTGCACGGCTATCATCATGCCGTAGGACATGCCTTCAGAACGCACGTCATGGTTGGCGATGTCTTCCACAAAAGCCAGCGGGCCGTTGGCGTTCGTTCCGGCGGGAAAATAAACCGCCTGCGTGTCCGGGTCGCCGTGGAACAACTGTTGGAAGCCGGCATCAACTTTTGCCTTAACCTGTTCCGGCGGATGACCGTCTTCGGCAAACAGGTTGCGGTAATGGCCGGTGGCAAAAGCGCCGGAGCTGTTGCTGGCGGTCTTTGAATCAAGGCTGCGACAGGCCGTCAGGGAAAGCGACAAGGCGAGGGCCGCGGCAAGCGTAACCGGCTGGTTCATGGTCATTGGGTTGGCGAAACCGTATTATGATAACTTTCCGGCGGCCCGAGATAGCTCGGCTTCAGACCGCCGCAGTCCACGATGATTTTCTGCAGCACGACGCCCGGATCCACCATCCAGAATTTCAGCGTGTGGTAACCCGGCTTTCCAATCGTAAAGTCGGCATGGGCAAAGCGCGCATTGTCCCGGACGGAATTTTCCCAGTCACGGTTTCCGTTGCCGGCGTTGTAATTCTTGGGAACCAGCGTGACGGTTTGCGGGGCATCATCATCAAGGGAAACCGCGAACCGTACTCCGCGGTCGGGCGCGAAATTTAAAATGGGCGAGGTAACCGTGACCACGTCCACCGCTCCCGTGCTGAACAAATACATCGTATATTCCAGCGAGGGCGAATCTTTCTGCGGGATGGCGCCGGGTGCGTCCACCGGGCCCGTGGCGCGCATTCCCGAAAGCGTGCGTCCGTAATCTTCAATTTTAATCCAGCGGTTTTTTCCGGCTTCGGTCCGCCGGGTGTAATGTTCCGGCTCGATGGCCACAACGCCTTCGCCTTCAACAAAACCATTAAGCGTATTTCGGGTGATTTCCGTCGGATTAAAGGCATTGACCTTGACGGCAACCTCACCGCCCGCGCCGGAAATGTTTACGGTTCCACTCGCCGCATTTTTCGGCGCTTTGTCCCAATCGATGCTCACCCACAGCCGTTTGTCTTTTTCAATTGTCCCGCCCGTTTCGCTCACGGAAATCCACGGCTCGCCCGGGGTGGCCGTGAAGTTAAAACTCGCTTTGCCCTGGTTGAACACGTCAATGTAATGTTGTTGCCGATTAAAGGCGTCGAAGGGCGGCAGGGTGGTTTCCCCGTTGGTGAACGCCGCGCTCGAACCTTCCACCGCCACGCCCATCGCCGCCGCGTCCGGCACCTCAATGTTCCTCAGCCTGACCGCGTGCAGACTGTTGCGCGGCGGATCGTTCCAACTGGTGTAGCCGATGACCGTTTGATCCATGAAATGATCCCATTTGCCATCCAGAAAATCGTGGTTGAAATAATCCATCAGGTTGGTTTCGGCGGCGAACAGCGACCGCGTTTGCTCGGCGAAGTCATTCGCGCTCGCGCGACCCTGGCTCGCGTATAATTCGTTCTTCGCCGCCGCCAGATACATTTCATTCAGTTGCGCGGAGGCTTTGGCGGGAAACAAAACCAGTTCATAAAAGGCGGCGCGTTCCGATTCCGGCAGTCGGTCGGAGATGTCCTGCGCTTGCGCGGCGACCGCGTCGTAATCCTTCACGACCTTTTCGAATTCCTGATAATTCACCAGGCTGTAAGTCGTCGCATCCAGCAATTCCGGTTTTCGCCGTCCATTGTATTTTGTGTATTTGGAAATGATGTCGGCGATGTCGTTCGCGTATTCCGGCCCGAATTGGCGCGCGGCCCACAATCGGGTAAATTCATCCAGGTTGTCATTGGTCCAGCGGCCGGAATTCCAGGCGAGGCTCAAAAAGTATTCCGTCGGAAATTCGTAGCCTTTGAAATGGCCGACGTTGACAATCCAAACCCGGTCCGCGCCGTATTGTTTGGCCAGCGACAGTTGATCCCAGATTTTGGGAATGGGATTGGCGTTGATCCATTGATAACTCCGTGGTCCGCCGTGATAATCAAAATGATAATAAACTCCCGCGCCGCCGCCGCGCTTGCGTTCCTCGGCGGTCGGCAGACGGCGGACGTTGCCCCAATTATCTTCCGCCCACAACAGCGTTACGTCGTCGGGCACGCGCATTCCGGCGTTGTAATAATCCATCACTTCCTTGTAGAGACACCACACCTGCGGCACTTGAGCGACGTCGGGATTGACCACATCGGCAATGATTTTTCGCTGGTCGTCCACGATTTTTTCGAGCAACACCATGTTCGCTTCCGGGCCGCCTTCGGCCATCGGTGTGTCGTTCGCGCCCCGCAAGCCGATGGTGATGAGATTTTCGTAATTTTTATTACGCTCAATGCCTTCGCGCCAGAAATTCGAGACCACGTTGGGAATGCGGGCGTAATTCCAACTGCCATATTCCCTTGAATATTTCCGGTCCCATTCTTTTTGCGCGCGCATCATCGGCTCCTGGTGCGACGTGCCCATCACAATTCCATATTCGTCGGCCAGCCGCGGATTGTTGGTGTCATCTTCGTTGAACGCGTTGTTCCACATCGCCGGCCAGAGGTAGTTGGCCTTTAAACGCAGCATCACTTCAAACAAATTGGTGTAAAAGGCCGGGCCGTAATTGGCCGCGCCGCTGTATCCGGGCGCGCTGCCGAATTTTTCCTGAATCCAACGCGTCAAATCCGGCGCTTCATCATTCAGAAAAATGCCGCGATATTTGACGGCGGGCGGTCCCTGTTCGTATTTCCCGGCCTTGACAAAAATCGTGTCCTGGTGCGGCACCGGCACGTCTGCCCACCAGTGCCAAGGCGATACCCCCATCTCCGCGGACAAATCATAAATGCCGTAAATCGTCCCGCGCCGGTCACTGCCGACAATCACGAGGCCGCTGGCGACCCCCGGCAGGGGATCCGGCACGACCTGGGTGAAATACGATTCCCACTTGTCCGTGATGGATGAGACATCGATTTTCCCGGCCTGGATCAACCGATCAATGATCCGGCTCTTACCGAGGGTGCCGATGATGATTGCGTTGGTTCCCAATGCCGCTTCGGTATGAACCATCGCCGGCGTTAGACCGGTCACCCGACGAACATCCGCACAAAGATTGTCGGCCGCGATGATCACCCCCGCGTAGTCATTGGGATCCACGTAAACCGGGGCCGTTACGTTTCCTTGCACCACGCAGAAATCGCCGGGGTCGGCGATGTTCTCCACATATTGCGGTTCGACGAGGGCGAAACTTTGACGGACAAAAGCCAGTAGGCAAAAACCCAGCAGCCAGGAGATTTTGCACGTTGACCGGTTCAATTGAGAATGGGTGGTCATTTGAAAATTCATGGAGCGTTCCGTTCTTTGTTCTTGTTGGCGCAGTATTCAGACCCGCCAGAGTTCACCGGCACACCGTTGATTTGTCCCTCACGGCCTTGTCGGGTGCGCGATTTTTAGCGCCCGTCTCACGTCGGGAGCATATCGTATCGGGGAATGGATGAAACCATGATTTTACGCAGAACGCCCGGATTTGATATTTCATTCTTGAAGTGACCGGGTTTTAAATGGCAAAGATATTTTGAACCGGTGAACGGCCTGCGGCATGGCCTGGCAAAAGCGTTTTTCCATTTGGTGATCATGGGACTCTTCCGCCGCCGTTATTTTTGAACCTGTATGAAACTCGGACTGGGCTTGTACCGTCACATGCTGACGCGCGAAAATTTCCAATTCGCCCGGCAGGCCGGCGCCACGCACATCGTGGCCCACCTCGTGGATTATTTCAAAGGCGGCGCGCACAATCCCAACGGCAACCAGCCGACCGGCACGGAGCAGGGCTGGGGACTGGCCGGCGACCCTGAAAAATTATGGAGCGCCGAAGAATTGTGCGAATTGCGCCAGGCCGTTGAAGCGGAGGGATTGAAACTCGAAGCCATCGAAAATTTCGACCCTGCCCACTGGCACGACGTGCTGCTCGACGGTCCGAAAAGAAATCGGCAGATCGAAAATGTAAAAACGATCATCCGCAATCTCGGCCAGGCGGGCATTCCCATCATGGGTTACAACTTCAGCATCGCCGGGGTTTGTGGACGCACCACCGGTCCCTACGCGCGCGGCGCGGCCATGTCGGTGGGCATGGAAGGCCCGCTCGAGGAACCGATGCCCAACGGCATGGTCTGGAACATGGTTTATGATCCCAACGCGCCGAAAGCTTTCGTGCCGCCAATTACGCAGGATGAGCTCTGGCGGCGGTTGGGAAATTTCCTCCGGGAAGTATTGCCGGTGGCCGAGGAAGCGAACGTAAAGCTCGCCCTGCATCCGGACGATCCGCCGATGCCAACGATGCGCGGCCAGCCACGATTGGTTTATCAACCGCGGCTTTATCAGAAGGTGGTTGATTTGAATCCCAGCCCGGCCAACGCCTTTGAATTTTGCGTGGGCACGCTGGCGGAGATGAACGAAGGCGACGTTTACCATGCGGTGGACAGCTACAGCCGGCAGGGCAGGGTGGCCTACATGCACCTCCGGAATGTCCGGGGCAAAGCACCGTTTTACCGCGAAACATTTATTGATGACGGGGACGTGGACACGGTTCGCGTGCTGCGTATTTTGAAGCAGAATAATTTCAACGGCGTCATCATACCCGACCACACGCCACAGATGAATTGTGCGGCGCCGTGGCACGCGGGCATGGCCTACGCGCTGGGCTACCTGCGCGCCGCGTTATTATTGTTGACAGCAAACTGATAATGTCTAATGTCTGGTTGCAAACAGTCCGGCAATCGTGTATGTAATAGTGATACTCCGTGCGTAAATTTGATTTGAACAGATTTCATGTGGCCACCAGTTGATGGGACGGAGAAAAGTGAACGTAGATGTTGCGGATATGAGGACAGAGAGTAACGGTCAATCAGAGTGTTATAAGCCGGCTCGCCTTTCAAGCCGACGCGGTGAAGGAGTCGCCGGCGACTCCCAGTCTGATGCGGCACGAGAGATGAATTTAAGTCTACACTCGAACACCTGCCGCTCAATCCATCACCCGGATTGTGCCAGCCGGGTCCGAGGCTCAATCCCGGCTGCGTGGTACCATTGCGATGGTTCTGCAGAAACTTAACATTTTTCTGCGCCCCGATAATATAATTTTAAAACGTGACGATGACTTTTATTGCCAAATTTGTTCGCCGGTCGAACTAATCACAACGTAAGATTGCAAGTGAACGATGAAAAGTAATGGAATTGAGCGGCTGCCAACCAACGGCCATCGGTGGGTTGGCGTTCTTGTTGAACACGATGGGCCGGTTGCGGGCGATAGCGCCGGCTCGCGCACCGCGCGGAAAATCGAACAGAGTATTTCCTACATGTTAGAGCACCTGAACCAGCCGCTGCAGGTGGCCACCCTGGCCGCGGCCGTGAACTTTTCCCCCTCGCACTATTCAGCGTTGTTCAAACGCTGGATGGGATGTCCGCCCATTGATTATTTCATTCACTTGCGCATGCAACAGGCATGCCGGCTGTTCGAAAGCACGTCCTTGAACGTCAAGGAAGTCGCCGCGGCGCTGGGTTACGATGATCCGTTCTATTTTTCACGTGTTTTTAAATCCGTGAACCAGCTTGCGCCCACCGAATACCGTCAAACAAGGGCCTGCAAATCCGGAGCCGGTCCGGACGGCGCAGATTTACCCGCCGGCCCTCAGGCAAAAAGGAACTCGAGACGCATTCAATTCGAATAAAAAAATACAATCAAAATTAAATTCAATGAAAATCATAGCATTGTCCATTCCCAAAAGAGCTCAAAATGTTATATTAGAGAGAAATCCACAAGATATGACCCAGCCAGAGTCTTTTTCCATCTCGTCTGCCGAAAGCAACAAGGCGGTCGGTGTGCATTCGGGGCGCCCCGAATGTAAGGGCAAAAACGCTTTTACGCTGATTGAGCTTCTGGTGGTCATTGCCATTATTGCCATATTGGCGGCCATGCTCCTGCCGGCCTTGGCCAGCGCCAAGTTCCGCGCCAGGATGATCAATTGCACTTCAAATCTCAGGCAGTGGGGAATCGTAGCCAACCTGTACTCGGGAGATAACCAGGAGTACCTGCCATGCAAAGAACCGGGTTCCAATCCAGCCGGCGGCGGCTCGTATGCCTGGGACATAGGCACGCAGATGCCGGAATTGCTGAAGCCGTATAATTTGAACGTGCCCATGTGGTTTGACCCCGTCCGTCCGGCCGGGTTTTCCGCGTATGCAACCTGGGTGCAACAAACATACCCGGCTCCGAACCCGCTGGCCGACCCGATGAATATCACCAATGTGATTTCATATTTTGCCAGGAATTTCCCGCAAGAGATTAGCTGGACTGGCGGCTACAATTATTGGGTGCCACGCCAGAATTTATTGGTTTACACACCTGGCCAGCCGATATTTCCGACGGATTACTCCAAGCAGATTTATGCCCTCTGGCCGAGTTGGCTCAAGCAACAGTACCCCACTTGCGCCATTTATGGCTGGGCGACCAAGATGACGGATAAGGCGGTGCCGATGGTTCCGTTCATCAGTGACACCGCCGGGTCGGGCCAGGCGGGCGGCTTGCATTCGAAGCTGGCGGGGTCGCCGGATCCGAACAATATTTCCCCCGATACGGGCCACTTCAACAGCGGTTCGTTTAACCCGATCAATCTGGGATTTGCCGACGGGCACGTGATAAGCCATAGCTTGGGCCAGGTGAAGAGTGCGTATTTTCAAGGCGGAAACTATTGGTTTTATTAAAATTATTACGCACCAACCTGATTCCCTATTTTTTCCCTGTTTAAACTTTCGCTCAAACCCAAAACACATAAAAACATGAAAAACCCAACTCAAAAACATCCCTCTGCCGTTATGCTGGCAGCTCTGTTGGCGGCATTGGCCGCTTTCATAAACACCAGTCAGGCGCAGGTTACCTTCCAGCAGATAACCAACGGCCTGGTTGACTACTACCCACTGAACGGGCTTGCACCCGGCAATACCAATGCCACGCCCGATTATATCAACCGGCGTGATATGACCTTGTCCGGAATGACCGCCGCCAACATCGTGGCCGCGAGCCATCCAGGCATTGAACCGGCCGGCTTGGCCTTCAATTTCAACCAATCCCCGGGCACCACGCTCATCTACTATCGCACCACCGGACAGAATCCGTTGGATGGTTCGGGTGATTTTCTGCCCTTCATCGACCAGCGCGGCGCGACTATGAACTTCTGGGTCAAGGCCAACGCTTCTAACATCGCCGGCGAACTGCGAATTTTCGCGGAATGCGCCAATAACGGGGACAGCCAGCCGTTTTACTCGGTCAGCGGCAAACCCGGCAATGGTCAAGCAAATTATTTCTTCCGGGACGATCCCGCAGGTCAGGCGACTGACCCCAACGGGGTTGCCTGCCAGCAGTTGGATGATGGTACTTATCAGCTTCCGAACGTGGCGTATGAATATAATCAAGGCAGCCAAAATACTTCCGTCGCCAATCCGGTGCTGGACGGCAATTGGCACATGCTCACAACCACCATTGACACCAACGGCGATTTTCATGTGTTCGTGGATGGCAATTATGATCCGGGTTTGCAAAGTGGCGGCCCGTACACCGATCATGAGGGTAACCCTGCCATCGGCCCGCCGCTAAATGTGACGAACACCTATTACACGACCAACATTTATCCGTTTGTCGGTTCGTCCAATCCACCTCCGAATGGTTTTGTGCGATGGATGTCGAACATGTGCAAGAGTGGGGACACCGCTTTTGGTGGTTTCATTCGCAACAACGCTTTCTCCGGCGGTCTGGTCGAGCAGGTTAGCGACATTGGATACTGGAACCGCGTTCTGAACACCAACGAAATACAATTCGTCATGACCAACGGAATGAACACCAATGGAGTGTTCGCCCTGTCAGTCAATACGAACGTCGTCATAATTGGCAGCTTCACTGCGGGCCTGGCTGAAATCGGGAAAAATCACACAGTCACCCTAAATTGGAACGTAACGGGCGCCAATAACACCCCCGGTGGCATTGTCATCAGTGGTGGAGTAGGCGATGTGAGTGCGACCTCTGTTGGTTCAACAACTGTGACCTTGGGTAACAACGCCAGCTACACATTTACGCTGGTGGCCCATAATGGCATCGCGGCGGATCAGCAAGCCTCGGTTACTGTTCAAACCTTCGCTGGCGTTCCGTCGGACTGGAATTTGATCCAACGGTTCGATGGCGTGTTTGGAAATACCACCCAGGGAATCCAAGGCAATGACTGGGTGGGTGTGCAAGGTTATTATCAGGGGACCATGGACCGGTTTAACGTGGTGACAGTGAATGGCAACAAGGTTCTGTCGCCAAAGAGCGGTTACAAGACTGATAATAGCATTTCGATTGGTCATGATTCACCCGGCGCGCTGGCGTACGGACAGTTGGGTCATCTGACCATTCCTCCGTATCAGACAACCACGCTGTTCTTCCGGTTCTCGCTTACCGATCCCGGAAGTTATGCAAGTATTCCACTTTACAGCGGATTGGATTTCGCATTGGGCTTGAGCGATTATGGTTTTGGCAGCACTGGCCCTCTCGGTGGCACCTCGCCTCCGGGCGGTGCTGGAACGTACGGCCCGGCCGTGCGAATCGTCCACTATGATCCCAGCGGCGCCTTTGGGCCCAACATGCCTTTTGACTTGCAGGCTGCGGATTACGGCGGTACTTCGGTCACCAATTCGTATTCCTATGTGACTTCGGTTAATGCGAATGGCTTGCAGACCAATGTGACCTATTATTGCTGGATGGATGTTTCGAATGACAACACTCATATCGCAATCATCTCTGGCACTAGCAACACGGTTCAGGAACCGGTGTATGCAGTTTGGCTGCAAAAGCAGGGTGATCCCACCCGGACGCTCCTGTTTTCGGGTTTCCATGGAGATCGAGACTATGACGGTGCCAATCCGGCCGTGGATACGCCGACGCCCTACTTGGACAAGGTGTTCATGGGTGTCGCCAACGAAGACATCACGACGGCGGCAAATGGCGCCTTCTTCGAAACCAACAACATGCTCTTATTGGATGACTTCTATTTGAGCGCGAATGGTTACGATTCAACGATCCCCAGGTTGTTCAACCTGAACTCCGTTGCTCGCTCGGTCACGACCAATGGTGTAAGCGTAAGCATCAATTGGAATTCGCTTGGCTCGATGTTCCAGACCAACACCTACTCGGTGCAACGTACGTTTAATCTGGCCACGCCCACGTGGGTCACTCTGACGAATGGCTTGCCGACTGGCGGGGCGACCACGAGCTTCACCGATAGCACGGTGGGCAGTGCCAATGCGGCGTACTATCGCATTACTTGGCCGTAATTAATGCGCGGATAGAAACCGCAATAGATAATAGATGTTAAATAACATGGCCGACGGACAGTATGTTGTATTGTCCGTCGGCCTTTTAGTTTATCGAATAAATCGCCGATCTTTTTAATGCTGAATTCTCCCATGGAAGCACCCATGCTTCTTCTCCGGGAACATATGGCAGGAGTTAAAAATGAAAACGATCGTCAGTAATGCTTGGTTTTGCCGGTGGATGTCGCCTGTCATGCTTTTCTGGTTCGTCGTCGCGCGGTGTTGTGCCGCTGGCGTGGGCGTCGTGGATTGGAATAATTTGCATCAGCGAATTGATGGCTTCGGCGGCGGCGTGGTGTTTTTGAATCCGGGCACGCTCGATCCGGTCACCAGTCCCAATATGGACACCCTGTTCGGCACCAATAATACCAATCAACTGGGACTTACGCTTCTCCGTATCCGCATCGACCCGACAACCAATTGGGCTGCCGCACTCCAGGACGGCCAGGGAGCCGTCGCGCGCGGCGCCGGAGTTTTGGCAACGCCCTGGACGCCGCCGGCGGGAATGAAAACCACCAACAGTATCATCGGCGGCTCGTTACTGGCGTCGCAGTACACGAATTATGCAAATTACCTGAATTACTTTGCCGGCTATATGGCGGCAAACGGAGCGCCGCTCAAAGCCATATCACTCCAGAATGAACCGGATTTTGTGCCTACCACTTATGAAGGGTGTGGTTGGACCCCTACACAACTCCAGACCTTCTGTCATAACGTTGCCGGGTTGATTACCAACGCGCCGGTCATCATGCCGGAATCCGCATCGTACAACCAGGCCATGTCCGATCCAACCCTCAACGATCCCGTGGCCGTCGGCAATGTGACCTACATCGGCGAGCATCTTTACGGATCCGGCACTAACGCAGTTCCCATTGTGGACTATCCCAATGCCCACAACCATAGCAAGCCGACATGGATGACAGAGTTTCTCGTAAATGACCAAACCATCAGTACAGCCATCACCACGGCTCAACAGATTCACGATTGCCTGACAATTGGCAACTTTAGCGCCTATATCTGGTGGAAATGCCTGGGCGATGCCAACGGACTTGTCAATGCATCCGGAGCGCCTCAAATACGCGGATTTGTCATGGCTCAGTGGAGCCGGTTCGTACACCCGGGTTGGTATCGAATTGACGTGACCAACAGCAATCCGGCTGCGGCTTCGATCAGCGCTTACAAAGACACCCATTCTGGAAATTTTGCCATCGTCGCCGTCAATACCAATTTGACCGCCATGACCCAGACTTTTGATCTGACGAATTTTACCGCCGGTTCGGTGACGCCGTGGATTACTTCCAGCAATCTTTCTTTGGCCGTCCAGACACCGGTCAACGTTACTAACGCGTCCTTCACTTATACGCTGCCGGCTTGGAGTGTGGTGACATTTGCGGGACAGGGTTATGTGGTGTCAACCAACATTACTATTTCCAGTACCACCTATATTCCGAATGGATCCTTTGTTCTTACCTGGAATTCGACAGCGGGGGCGACCTATTCCGTGCTCAGGACAAATATTTTGGGCGGCTCCGTCAGCCCATGGCCGCTGATTGGCACGGGTTATCCTGCGGGTGGGGCGACGGGCGGTCCACTCTCATACACGGACACCACCGCCACCGTGAGCCCGGCGTTTTATCGGGTGAGCAGCCCGTGATTCAATTAACACCGCCCCCCGGAGCCGTGCTCGTGCCGTGTCCTTAATCGAGCCATGAACGGCGTTCTATATAGTGAAAAATGTTCGAAAATTGTTTGCCGGCATGGTGATGATTCTGCCGGCGTTAATAACGTTTACGGCGTTCATGGCAGCCCATGCGCAAACCTGCACCGTAAACTGGAACAACGTGCATCAACGGATTGACGGCTTTGGCGCGTCTTCTGCCTGGCAGACCACCTGGACCACGACGGAGGCCAATCTGTTTTTTTCCACCAACAATGGCATCCTTTACACGGATCGGTTGGGGACCACGACGATCGACAATGGGATCGGCCTTTCCCTGCTGCGCAACCATATCAATTATGCCAACTCGACGGCTTCGACGGTAGCGCTGGGCACGGGTGAAACCACCATCATGAAGGATGCGCAGACGCTTGGGGCCAAAGTATGGAGTACCCCGTGGACGCCCGCAGCCGGGTTTAAGAGTACCAACGACATCTACGATGCCAAGCATGCCACCGGCGGCGGAATCAACGGCGGCAGTTATCTCGGAAGTGGTAACAACGCGACAAATCTGGCCTATGCCAGCCAGTTGGCCAATTATGTCAGGATCATGAAGACCCTTTTCAGCATCAACATCTACGCCATTTCGATCCAGAACGAGCCGGATGCCGGTGTGACCAACTACGAGGCATGTCAGTGGACCGGTTCCCAGATTCATGATTTTGCAACCAATCTTTATAATGCTTTGCTGGCCCAAAACCTGACTTCAACCATGATCATGCTTCCGGAGAGTCAAAACTGGCAGGATCCACACGGTCTTGCCGCCACTGCCATGTCGGATCCAAATGTCGCGGCAGATGTGGGCATTGTGGCGGACCATAATTATGACGGCGTCAATGGGCCGGCGACGTTGACCAAAAATAGTTATGGGAAGGCGCTCTGGGAAACCGAAGTCGCCATTCTTTCCGGCAGCGACAGCAGCATCGCCAATGGCATCTACTATGCCCAGCGGATACACCTGTTTATGACCGTGGCGCAGGCCAACGCCTACCATTACTGGTGGCTGATGGCTTCCAGCACCGCGAATGGCAACTCGGGGCTGCTGGACAACAACGGCTCCATCACCAAGCGTTTGTTTGCTTTCGGCCAGTTCAGCCGCTTTGTGCGCCCGGGTTATTATCGCATTGACGCCGCCAACACCGGCAGCGCCGCCTTGATCAGCGCTTACAAAGACACCAATTCCGGAAACTTTGCCATCGTCGCCATCAATCCAAATTCAACCGTCGTGACCCAAACTTTTAATCTGACGAATTTTACCGCCGGTTCGGTGACGCCGTGGATTACCTCCAGCAATCTTTCCCTGGCCAGCCAGCCCGCGGTCAGTGTCGCTAACGCGTCCTTTACTTATGCGCTGCCGGCCCTGAGTGTGGTGACATTTGCGGGACAGGGTTATGTGGCCTCGACCAACATCACCATTTCCAACGTTGCATATGATCCTGGCACGCCGGCGTTCATCCTGACCTGGAATTCAACCGCCGGGGCAACCTATTCGGTCTTCAGGACCAATGTTCTGGACGGCTTTGCCAGCCCATGGCCGGTGATCGCCACGGGTTATCCTGCGGGTGGAGCGTCGGGCGGTCCGCTCTCGTACACGGACACAACGGCTTCGGTCAGCCCGGCCTTTTACCAGGTCAGCAGTCCGTGATGCCGGTGATGTGGCACCGATCCGGCCGACTCGTTGGAAGGATTTTAATTCCCGGTACTTTCCGGCCAATCATCCGTGCGGAACGGCACGGCCGGCAGCCCGGCTCCATTGTAAAGCGTGGCCAGCGGATTCGCCTGCCAGGCGTAACGGGCTGCGACCGGGTCGGGCACCTCGGGTGACGAAACCACAACCGCGTCACCGTCAATCCTGGCAGTGGCCCAGTGCCATTGGCGGTCTTTTCCGGCAACGGAAAATTCCCCCAGCTTGTCACCCTGAACGACCAGCCCGCCGTCGGTATGGGTGAGATTGAGTTTTAGCGCGCCGGGCAGGGGTTTCATCGAAGTAAAGGTGGGACCTTGATAAGGAATCTTTTCGCCGTAGGTTTCGGCCAACGCACAGTAGGCCAGGCGCTCGCCTACCGGGACTTTGTTTTTCGGGTGAATGTTATCAGCATCCCCCGTATCCACCGTGACGGCCAGGCCGCAATGCGGGACGTTTTGGGCGGTCAACGCCTGTGCCTCACGCAACTCCGTCCAACCATCGGTGCCGGGTTCGCTGCGACGTTGCATGAAGGCGGGCAGGCTGACGATGTAAAATGGGAAGTCCCCCTGGCCAAACAGATTTCGCCAGTCGCCAATCATGGCCGGGAGCAGTGTCCGGTATCGGTAGGCCTGCGTGAAGTTCGCCTCGCCTTGATACCAGATCGCTCCTTTGATCGCCAGCGGCGCCACCGGGTCAATCATTTCCAGATTAAGCACGGCCGGCATGGTCGGATAATTTTCAAAATCCAATGGCATCGGGTGGGGCGGTTTGGCGTTGCAACTGAGTTTGCCTTTCCAATCACCGGCCAGCGGAATGGCAGTTTTGTCGCCCAATTCCAATCGCATCACGTCCGGCCCGGACAGGAAGCCATTTTTTGATTCCCACTTAAAAACCCGTATCACAACGAGGTTCGTGCCCGGCTTGAGAATTCCGCCGGTTATGTCATAGGCCCGCGGATTTTCCACCCAGGAACTCTCTCCGACCCAATGGCCGTTGATGTAGGTGGTGTCCATCTTTTCGATCGACCCCAGGTAAATTGTGGCCTTGCCGGTGGGCAAGGGGTTGGGCAGGGTGACTTCTTTACGGAACCAGCAGATACACGGCACATCGGCCAGGCCCATTTCTCCAAAGGCGCCTGGAATCTGAACCGTTTGCCAGGGGGAATCGTTCATATCCGCAGCTTCCCATTTGTTGCTGATCCCCATGTCGTATTCATCGAGCCAATGCATCAGGAAACTGCCGTATTGCGGTCCGGGTTTGGTGCTGAGGCGTTCGATTTCCGCCAGTTTTGGATCATAGCCGCCGACTTTGTGCAGCACTGCCGGACTCGTCCAACTCTCCACCGGCGTGCCGCCCCAGCAATCCTCAATCAAACCAACCGGCACGTGAATGTCCTGCTGCACCCGGCGTCCAAAAAAATAGGCGACGGCGGAAAAACCCTGCCAACCACCTTCGGTAATCGTTTGCGGCGAGCAAATCTTCCAGGTGCCATCGGGGACCGATGCGGGCGAATAGGAAACTTTGTGGTTCAGCAGGAATAGCCGGATTTCAGGATGGTTCGCTGACGCGATTTCTTCCGCGGCATTATTCACCAGCCCGATGCCCAGCTCCATGTTGGATTGGCCGCCACACAACCAGACGTCGCCCACCAGGACTTCATGAAATTCGACGGTCCGGTCCGGCCCGACGATTTTGATCGTGTAATGTCCTCCGGGCGCAGGCGGTTGAATTTCTGCCTGCCAGCGGCCATCCGCATCTGCCACGGCTTTCGCCGTATGCCCGGCAATTTCCACTTTGACGACTTCTCCCGGCTTTACCCAACCCCAGATCGGGTTTGGTTTTCCCCGCTGGAGCACCATGTTGTCACTGAACATCGGACTGACAAACGGCAGTTCCGCCGCCGTCGCCGGGAGCAACGCCATAAACGCAAAGAGGCACAGGCAGCAACGTTTGATTTGCATGGTTTGATGATGAAATGTTTCTTAAAATCCAACAATCCTTTTAGAATCGGAACCTGGAAACCATTGTGCCTGGGTCATTTTGTGGGTGGCGGACCATGGATGTAACGGTCTGCCCATTGCAGGAATGCCGGCCAATTGGGCGCGTCAGTGTGTCCGCCGTCGTGCTGCCGCCAGGCCAGATCGCCGTTGGTCAGCGCGGTATTGACCGGCGGCATCGGAGCGGTGAGATAATTGCCGTGAACCTCCAATCCTTTCTTCGCCAGCAATCGGTAAACCGGTTCGGCGGCGACGGTGGCCATGAAACTACCGTGTTGATCCACCCACGTGCCTTCCGCGCCGGGGCTGCCCGAGGTGGCGCCATAGCTGATGAACACGGGTCGCGGTGCACACAGGGCAATCAATTCATGCGCGTCCACGGGTAAATCGCCGGGTGTCAACGGGCCCCCGTATTTGAGAAAATTGCCCGCCATCCAATGATACTCCCCGGTGCCGGTCAGATTTTCCACCAATTCGCCCCAGTTGCGGCGGGAAAGTTTTGCCCCGCCTTCGCCGGAGGAACCCACCAGCGCAATGGCGAAACGCGGGTCGTAAGCCATTGTAACCAGGGTCGCCTTGCCGTAACGCGAAAGGCCTTCGATGCCGACCTGCTTTGCGTCCACCGCCGGATCGGTTTCAAAATAATCCAGCGCGCGACTCGCGCCCCAGGCCCACGCGCGCAACGCGCCCCAATCATCCGGTTTGCGCGGCTGGCCCCGGTTGCACAAACCAATGATGCCGCGCGTCAAGCCGGCGCCGTCGTCGGCTTGGTAACTGGTCGGAACAATAATCGCATAACCCCAGCCGTTGGACAAAACCAGCTGTTGCCAGTTGGGTCCGTTAAACCCGGGAAAGCGGCGGAAAGCGTTCGTTCCGCCGAATCGATTCGTCCCGCGCAGGAAACGGCTGAAATCGAAACCAAATTCCAGCATCACGGGCACCGGGCCCGTCGCGTTGGCGGGGGTGGTCAACGTCAACTGAATGTTGACGCTGATGAGCGGATAGGCAGAGTTGTCCACGTGGCCGGTGAGTTGTTTGGTGATGACCGGAATGGCGCCATTATTGGTCCGGGTAACGCTGGTGATTTCCCAGGTCACTTTGGGCGCATTTTTCGGGACCCGGCCATAGACTTCCCGGTCAAAGTCCTCGACGATTTCCGGCCGCCGCTGCTGCCACCACATTTCGGGCGTGGTCACCCTTTTGCCGTCATTCAACGTGAGCGGGTCGGGCAGGTTGGGATAAGGATTGGCCCTGGCTTCGTCGGTGTTCTGATAATTTGCCGCCTTGGGATTCATGCCGTCGGCGCCGGGTCGCAGCGTTTTGATACCCAGTTGCTCCATCATGTTTTGATGGTCCTGCCCGGCGGTCCAATTCATTGGCGGCGGCAGGTTTGTGGCCGTGGCTGGCGCAGCCGACGGCTCCGCGTGGCAAAAGTTCGCCGCGGTCAATGCCGCCAGGGCGGGAACAAATACATTTCTCAGTTGCATAATCTGGCAGGTTTGGCTGTTTTTAAATAAGCAAGACACGCCACGGTTTCAAGCTGTCATTTCTCAAACAATTTCAAATTGATCGCATCCGCCATCATTCGATAGCCAGCTTCATTCGGGTGCAGATGATCGCCGCTGTCCGCCGCCGGCATCAGATGTGAGGGTTTTTGGGGGTCGCGTACGGCTGCGTCGAAATCAACGACCGCGTCAAACCGGCCACTGGTTCGGATCCAATCATTGATCGCCTGCCGTGCCGTTTCGTGGGCCGGGCTGTCATAAAACGATCCTCCAAAGGGCGTGATGGTCGCCCCGTACACTTTAATCTTCCCGGCATGAGCCTTGTCAATCATCTGCTCATACGCGGCGATTAAATTTGTCGCCACTGACGCCGACGCTTCGGGACTGCGGCTCCCCCCAATGTCGTTGACGCCCTCAAGTATAATCAGCCAACGCACGCCGCTTTGTGACAGCACGTCCCGATTGAAACGTGACAACGCCGTCGGTCCCAAGCCGCCGCGCAAGACACAATTTCCACCGATGCCCTCGTTCAACACCGAAATGTGGACTGTGTTTTGGTCCGCCTGCAAACGGCGCGCCAGATCATCCGGCCAGCGGTCGTTTTTGTCTGTTCCCGAGCCCCTGCCATCGGTAATCGAATCGCCCAGGGTGACCGTGGCCGCACTCGAATTGTCCGCCTCCACGTCGATACCATCCAAAATATACCAGTGCTGCGTCCGGGCCGCCGTCGGCAGCTCCACCGCTGAAACCGCATCGCCAGCCTGCAAATACGACGTTGTCCGTGAACCCGGATGTCCGGTGACTGCTTCCGAAGTGTCATCGAAATGGATTGTCACCGTCAGGTCGGATAAGGGTGCCAGGTCAAAATCAAAAGCATCCGACAACACGGATTCCCCCGCCGGAATCGTCACGGAAGGTTTGCCTTGAAACGCCAGTACCATTTCGCTGTTTGTCTGGATTGCGCTGCCACCGGCCGACCGGGCCACCTGCGCCGAACGTATCGCGACGGAACTCGTGCCAAACGCGTTGGAGAACCGCACGCGCAATTTTTCCCCACCAATGGATACCTGTACGATTTGGCGCAGCGTGTTGCTGGTCAAGCCTGGCCGCGGCGGCAGGTTTCTAGGTTCCGTTAACTGTGGCGATGTTCCCCAAGTGCCCACCCAATGGCCGCCTTGATCCGGTGCGGCAAGAACCGGTCGTGCGCAGAATAAGATCACTGCCAGGCATGAAGCCGTCCGTATGATGGATGCGGCACGTAGGATGTTCTTTGTCATGGGATATGTTTAGACATTTTGAACTTTGACAAAACAAAAAAGTAAGATTAAGCCGTGTCCGTCCTCATTATTTTGAACCGCCGGAGATTTGCCGCGCTGCCTGACAAACCATGCGGGACTTTGCAGACCAATTTGTCATGCAGCCTTCATTAGAACAATTGGAATCTATTATAAACCGGCATTAGTAACTAATAAATGGCCCCGGGAAGTCATTTTGGAGTGAGACGAACGATTGCAAGTTGTTGTAAAACAAAGACAAATATGTATTTGAGGGATGGCAAGGAACGATAAAATCCCCGTTTATTTCATAGTATTATCCATTGCATTCCGGCGGCTATATTGATAATATAAGGCATCGTTGGTACCCTGAATAGACTAAAAGACTTAAGACTTATGAAAATGACTTACCTTCACAAAACTGGAATCAGCTGTTTGGCTTTAACTGCACTGGCAGTGTTTGCCGCCCCGGTAGCACAAGCGCAAGTTGTAATTGGTAACTGGCAAACTGGCCAGGCTGAAGGGTGGTATAATCCATCCAACAACAATCCGATTACAGATCCCTCCAACACTAGCATATACAGTTTTGTCGCTGCTGGCGTGACCGGTTATTCTCAAAGTCTTCAAATACAGTCATCAGGTTATGGCCAGCAATTAGCGCTAAATTTACCCACTATCCCGGCTGACTTGGCAGCTTTCAACAACAATACTACGTTGTCGTTCACGTTCGCTGTTCCAGCTTCTGCATCGACGACGGGATATTCACAGATTTATGCGTTGACGATCAATGCCCCGGGTTATGGCTACAACAACGTGTCGTGGGCGAGTACGACATCGGTTGATCTTCAGGGCACTGATAACAACTCGAGTGGAGAGCCCAATTATTATTTCGGGCCGAGTGGTTCAGTGCGGTCGGAAACTATATCATATAACTATTCAAGCCTTCTGCCTGCGATTCAAGCCGGTGGTGAGAGTTATGTGCAGTTGATCTTTACCTTCAATAACGGTGGCGGCGCCCCAACGGACCAATTTTTGAACAACGTGGTTCTGTCGGGCGCCCCGGTGCCCGAGCCGGCCATTATGGCGCTGATGGGAGCTGGCATTGGTCTTACAGGTTTGCTGATTCGCCGTCGTAAAGCCTGACACGTTAACAAACCTTGGGATAAGTTTGTTTTTCATGCCCCGCACGCAGGTGCGGGGCTTTTTTGTTGGTGGTACTCCCGGTTGTCATGGCCCGGCGGGATTAAAATTGCCGCTGTTTTCCGCCCGCTACCTGGCATCCACTGTTTCGGTTGCCGGTTTCGAGAGCGGAGGCCTGGAAGGAAGCACCGGAATCAAGAAGCTGAACGTGGAGCCCTGGTTGATTTCACTCTGCACCTGGATGACACCGCGATGTTCGTGCGCGATGCGCTGGCTGATGGCCAGACCCAGTCCCGTGCCGTTCCTTTTGGTGGTGAAGAACGGTTCAAACAGGCGCTCCAGATTTTCCCGGGCAATACCCGCGCCGGTGTCCTGGATGTGAATCCGCATCCATCGCGCTCCCCGTTTGCCTTCCATGGTCTCCGTGGCGACGGTCAGCGCGCCTTTGGTGTCCATCGCCTCAAGCGCATTCAGCAGCAGATTCATGAAAGCTTGTTGCAATTGCACGTCGTCTCCGCGCACCGCGTCCGTCTCAGCCTGGTAATGGCGCTGGAGGGAAATCAGTTTTCCGGCGATTTGGTGGTGCAGCAGACGCAGCGAATGGTCCAGTAACTCATGCACCCGGACGGTGGCGAACGTGGTTCCCTTGGGTGCCGCGAACCGCATCATTTGCGTGACAATCGCGTTGATACGCTGCAATTCGCGGCTGACGACCTCGGTCAGTTCCGTGTCCTGGCCCCGTTGCATCAGCAAATCGATGAACGTTTTGATCGCGACCATGCCATTTTTGATTTCGTGCGCCATGCTGGCGGAAAGCGTGCCGAGGCTGGCCAGCCGGTCGAGGCGCCGCATGTTTTGCTCGAAAACCGGCACGGAAGCCTGGTTGTTGAGCACCACGACCACCTGCGATTGCCCGCGGCCTTGCACGGGCAAAATACTGGCCCGCAGCGTGATGGCGTCACGGCGTGAGGTTTTTAGTCGAATCTCCCGGTTGGTCACCAGCCGGCCGTTCTTGGCGGCATCGCGAATGAGTTTGGGGAACGGGGCGGGCAGGGACTTCAACGGCGCCTTTTGCAATCGCGCCGCCGGCAGGCGCAGAAGCGCAGCCGCCTCGGGTGTGCACGCGACAATGCGCCCGCGCGCACCTGCCACCAACACACCATACGCAAGACACTCCTGCAATAGACTCGCCGGGTTTCCGGTCGGAAGTCCGCTTTTTTTCTGAATTGAGCTGCCGGGTGGCATAAATCAAAACAACCTTCTGGCGCCCGTTGCCCCTGCCTTTGTTGATTCCAAACCCAATGGTCGCGCCATATTAAATCGCGATTGCGCGGCGACAAACAAAAAAAGCTAAAATCGTGCCTTCGCATCTGCGAAAACGGCGACGTTTTGCGGCTGACGTCCGGGCTTTCCGGGATTACGCTGGTCCCCGCCAAATGAAAAATACTTTTGACAGCATCGAATCCATCATCGCCGACATCCGCCGCGGCAAACTGGTTATCGTTGTGGACGATGCCGATCGCGAGAATGAGGGGGATTTAATCCTGGCCGGACAGTTCGTCACGCCCGCCGCGGTGAATTTCATGGCCAAACACGGCCGTGGCCTGATTTGCGTGCCGACGAACGTAGAACGGCTGCAGCAACTGGGCATTGACCGCATGGTGCATCAAAACCGCGAAAATTTTCGCACCGATTTTCAGGTGAGCGTGGACGCCGCGCGCGGCATCACCACCGGCATCAGCGCCGCCGACCGCGCCCGGACCATTCAAATCATGGCGGCGCCGACGGCCGTGCCCGATGATTTGGTCCAGCCTGGCCATGTTTTCCCCCTGCGGGCGCGGCCGGGCGGTGTCCTGCAGCGCGCCGGTCATACCGAGGCGGCGGTGGATCTCGTGCGACTCGCCGGATTGCGACCCATCGGCGTGCTTTGTGAAATCCTGAACGATGACGGCACCATGGCGCGATTGTCGCAGTTGCGTCATTTCGCCAAAAAACATCGCCTGAAAATTTGCACCATTGCCGACTTGATTGAGTACCGCCGCACACGTGAAAAATTGGTTGAGCACGTCGAAGTCGTGAAGTTGCCGACCGATTACGGCGATTTCGATTTGCATTTATATCGCTCCAAGCTGGACGGCCAGCATCACCTGGCGCTCGTTCACGGCGATGTGGCCGGCCGGGAAAAGGTTTTTGTGCGCGTTCACAGCGAATGCCTGACCGGCGACGTGTTCGGTTCGCGCCGTTGCGATTGCGGGTCGCAACTGCATCAGGCCATGCGGCAGGTGACCGGGGCAGGGCGGGGCGTGATTGTCTATATGCGGCAGGAGGGCCGCGGCATCGGCCTCGCGCCGAAAATCAAGGCCTACAAGCTGCAGGAACAGGGCTATGACACCGTCGAGGCGAACCAGAAGCTCGGCTATGAAATGGACCTGCGCGAATATGGCCTCGGCGCGCAAATCCTCGTTGACCTCGGACTGAAAACCATCCGCCTGCTGACGAACAATCCGAAGAAAATCGTCGGGCTGGAAGGCTATGGACTGAAAATCGTCGAACAGGTGCCGATTCGGGTGAAGCCCAACCCGCACAATGAGAAGTATTTGAAAACCAAACGGCAGAAGATGGGGCACTTGCTTTGAATTTACGATTGAAGATTGATGTGCCCATTGGTCCTACGATCACAGATCGTAAACTGCCTTGATCATGCAAAAACCATTCAAAGCCGGAACGGCTCGCCCGGTGGCGAAACATTTGTCAGCCCGCCCCGGCGTTCCCAACCCGACTTTTTATTTGCCCGGCTTGGCCTGATAATTCAGACTCCGGGTCAGTCTGTAAGGTTTATGGCCAAACTTGTTGTGGTTTCACCGGCGCTGGGCGGCTTGTCCCATGAATTGAGCGGAGGCTGGGCAACCATCGGGCGCGCGGATGGCAATACCTTCCAGATCGTCGAAGCGTCGATTTCCGGCCGGCATTGTGAAGTCCGGTTGCAGGGCCATGAACTGGTCGTCCGCGACCTGCTTTCCACCAACGGCACGTTTGTCCAGGACAGGAAAATTGCCGAGGCGGTGTTGAAACCGGGACAGGTGTTGCGCCTTGGCCACGTCGAATTACGCCTGGAACTTTCCGCCACGCCGTCGCCCCCGTCCCCGTCGGCCCGAACCGACGCACCCGCGGCGGCCCTGACGCCGTTTCCGGTTCAGAAACCGGTCACGGCGGCCAAGGCTGAAACCGACAGTGATTCGATCAAAAAGCACCACATCCTGTTCGTGGACGACAGTCTGGCCTTTCTGGAGACTTTCAGTAAGTTGTGTACCGTCTTTGCCAACAATGCCTGGGAAATTCATTGCGCCGCCACGGCTGACCGGGCGCTGGCCATCCTGCAGGAAAGTCCGATCGAACTGGCCGTACTGGACATTGGAATACCGGTGGTGGACGGCATTCAATTGCTCGGCATCATCAACCAGCGTTATCCGGGCCTCAAAATCGCCGTCATGACCGGTAATGCCACGGAAGGCAACCGCGCCGCCTGCCTCTCAAATGGGGCCGAACTTTTTATCGAGAAACCGGTTTCCGCCGACGGCATCAAGGTCGTTTTCAACCTTCTGAACGACCTGATGTCATGGGCGCATCGGGAAGGTTTCAGCGGTGCGCTGCGACAGGTGGGGATGCAGGAGGTCATCCAGATGGAATGTATCGGGCGCCATTCCTCGATCCTGGAAATCCGCAACCGGCAGTTGCGCGGCCAGATTTATATTGAGGCCGGCGCGGTGACGCATGCGGCCGTGGGAACGCTGGTCGGGGTCCAGGCCTTTTATCGGTTGCTTTCGCTCAAAGGCGGCGAGTTTCAGGTAAAACCTTTCAAGCCCCCGCCGCAGCGCACCATCCAGGAGCGATGGGAATTGTTGCTGATGGATGCCGCGCGCATCTGCGATGAAGAAACGGTTTTGATCCGGAAAAAGCCGGTTGAAGGCGCGGTGAAACCACCGGCCGCCGGGCCCAATCCGGCGGCCAACACACCTGCAAACAAGCCGGCGCCGGACGATAAGCCGGCCGGCCTGGGCAATGACGTTGTGGTGGTGGCCGCTTACGATGGCAAGTGGAAGTCCGTGGATGATACCAGGAAGTAGCCGGGGTTTTGAATTTTGTGTCCAAGCGGGTTCCTTTGTAGTTAAACTCCCGGAATGCTTCGACAGATTCAGCAGAAGAAGGGTCAAGCGCGTGGCGGGAGCTTTGCCATCGTCGCCTCCCGCTATAATGCGCATTATGTGGACGCCATGGTGCAAGCGGCCAAGGCGGAGTTGCAGCGCGCCTTCTCGGGGGTCCGGATCTTTCATGTGCCGGGCGCGTATGAAATCCCTCTCGTGGTCAAACGACTGGCCCGCGTCTCCCAAATGGAACCGCAATCCGCACTTTCGGCCATCATTTGTCTGGGTGTGATTTTACGCGGCGAAACGGTCCACGCGGCGCACATCGGCGAAGCGGTCAGCCGCGCGCTCATGGAGATCCAGCTCGCCCACGAAATCCCCGTCATTCACGAAGTGCTCCTTTTGGAAAACGAGGCGCAAGCGGACGCACGCTGTCTCGATCCCAAACACAACCGCGGGGCGGAAGCGGCGCAGACGGCCCTGGCCATGGCGCGGATGCTCGCGGATTTGAACACCGTCGGTTAATCGCCATCCAATCAAAGGGTTAATGCTGATGATGAGCGCTTGTGAAATTTTTCACATAATTCTTGCCGACTCCACGCAAGGTTGCTAGGTTGTGACTGGTTCTTGCGCTTCGAAAGCCAAAAAAGTATGAAAAAATTCTCGTTAGTTCTTTTGCTGGCGGTGCTTACCGGCCTGTCCGCTTTGCGGGCGGCGGACATTATTGGCACCATTACCCTCAATGGCACGCCGCCGCCGGAAGTGCCCTACACGCCGCTCATGAATGATTCCACCTGCAGCGCGATGTATACCACGCCCCCCACAACACATTTTTATGTCGTCGGACCGAATCATGAACTGGCCGACGCGATCGTTTCCTTGAAGGGGGTTACCGGCAAATCCACCGGTGCGAATCAGCCGCCGGTGGTGATGGATCAAAAAGGTTGCCTGTATCAGCCTCAGATTCTGGCGATGCAAACGGGCCAAAAACTGGTGGTTAAAAATTCCGACACGTGCATTCACAATGTTCATTGTGTGCCCGCCGTGGCCGGTAATCCGGAGTCCAACCAGGTGCAAATGCCCGGTGGCCCGGACCTGGATTTCACCTTTTCGCAGCCGGAGATGTTTATGAAATTCAAATGCGACGTGCATCCGTGGATGTTTGCCTGGGTGAGCGTGTTTGACAGCCCGTACTACTGCATCAGTGACAAGGAAGGCAAATTCGTCATCAAGAACGTACCCGCGGGCAAATACACTGTGGAGGCCGATCACCGCAAACTCGGCACTCTGACCAAGGACGTGGAAGTCAAAGACAGCGATGTGACTGTGAATTTCACGTTTGACGTGAAATAAACCGGAAATCGCGGCGGCTCCGGTGTGCCGGGGTTGGCCCTCTTTTGCAAAAATGTCTGAAAACGTGTTGGTAAAGCTAAATCGGCCGCTGCATTGGTTCGCCGTACTGACGGCACTGTTCACCTTTTTGCTGCTCGGCGCGGGCGGTCTGGTCACCAGTCACGAGGCCGGCATGTCGGTGCCCGACTGGCCGAACAGCTACGGCTACAACATGTTTTTATTTCCACCGTCCAAGTGGATCGGCGGCATCTTCTATGAACACACCCACCGGCTGATGGCCTCCGGCGTCGGGTTGATGACGACCATTCTTGCTCTTTGGCTTTTTGGGAGAAACGCACGTCCGTTCATGCGCTGGATGGGATTAATTCTGCCGATCCTCGGAATTGCCAGCGAAATTTTGTTCCCAAATCGCTGGCTTGATGGCGTTCTTTATGGCGCGACAGGTTTTATTTCTTACGTCGCAAGTTTCTTCTGGCCGTCCTGTGAACGTTCAGTGAGATGGATGCGCTGGCTTGGTGTGGCCGCGTTCCTGCTGGTGGTGGTGCAGGGGGTGCTCGGCGGTCTGCGGGTGGTCCTGGCGGACGCCCAGCTCGGCATTTTTCACGCGATTGCCGGACAATCGTTCTTCGTTTTGACCGCCGCCATCGCCCTGTTCACGAGCCGCTGGTGGCAAAACCTGCGACCCGATCGGGCGGGCGCTGCTCTGCCCGCCGTGGGCGCGCACGGGGTGACGCGTCCGGTCGAAACGAACCTGCGAACGCTGGTTTTGTTCACCACAGTTTTGATTTTCTGCCAATTGATCATCGGTGCCACCATGCGCCAGCAGCACGCCGGCCTGGCCATCCCCGATTTCCCGCTCGCTTATGGAAAGATCTGGCCGGACACCAGCCCGGCCGCCGTCCAAAGTTACAATGAACATCGCATGAACGTGATCGCGGAAAATGCGATCACGGCTCCCCAGATTATTTTGCAGATGATCCATCGCCTCGTCGCGCTGGCGATTTTCTTTTTAACCGTGACCTGTGCGTGGCAGGCGCGCCGGCAACTGGGGAAGACCGATTCACTGGCAAAACTCGCATGGTTCTGGCTGGGGTTGATTCTGGCGCAAATCCTTCTCGGGGCGGCGACGATCTGGTCGAACAAGGCGGCGGATGTGGCGACCGCCCACGTGCTGGGTGGCGCGCTTTCGCTCGTGACAGGCGCGCTCTGGTGCGCTATTGCTTTCCGCCGTTCGGCGGCATTACCTGAAATTGCGCCTGCCGCGACAATATCCGGCGCGTTTGGAGGCGCTCCGGCCATGGCCGCAAACAAGTGAAATGAAAGAAGCCTCGGTGGAAATATTAAGCGCTCCGGCATCCGGTGTTGGGATGGTGGAGAAAGGTTGGGCGGCCGTCTTCGCCGATTTGGTCAAGGCGCGGTTGACGACGCTCGTGCTGCTGACGACGCTCGTCGGTTTTTATGTCGGATGGCGCGGCCCGATGAACCTGCCGCTCATGCTCAATACCCTGGCGGCCACGGCGCTGGTCGCCGCGGGCGCCGCGGCACTGAACCAATTACTGGAACGTGAGTACGATGCCAGAATGCGTCGTACGCAAAACCGGCCGCTGCCGTCGGGCCGCCTGCAGCCCACCACCGTAATGCTCTTTGGAGGCGTTTGCGCCGTGACCGGATTGGTTTATCTCGCGCTGGGGGTGAATCTGCTCACGTGTGTCATCGGCGCCGTCACGCTCATCAGTTATTTGTTCATCTACACGCCGCTGAAGCGTTTGACGTGGCTCAATACACTCGTCGGTGCGGTACCCGGCGCCCTGCCGCCATTGATGGGCTGGACGGCCGCGCGCGGCGAATTGAACGGCGAAGGCTGGGCGTTGTTCGCAATTCTGGCGTTCTGGCAGATTCCCCATTTCATGGCCATCGCCTGGATATACCGCGATGAATATGCGCGCGCCGGTTTCAAAATGTTGCCGGCGATCGACCCGGACGGCCATCGCACGGGGCAACAGGCCGTGAGCCACACGCTGGCGTTGCTGGTGGTGGCGTTATGTCCGTTCGCGTTCAAGCTGGCGGGACCGGTTTACCTCGCGGGTGCCCTGATTTTGGGTGCGGGTTACGTGTGGTGCGCCATTCAGTTTTCGCGGCAACTGACTCTGGCACGGGCACGTCAATTGTTTCTGGCCTCGATTCTTTATCTGCCGCTGTTATTGGCGGTGATGGTTTTGGACAAGGTAAAATAACATGGAAACGATTGTTCATGAATTTCCACCGCACCGCGGGCACAAGGCGACCCACGAGTCCGGCGCCCACGGGCATCACGAGGACATCGGCTTCGGGCGCAAATACATTTTTTCGACCGACCACAAAATCATCGGCATTCAATACGGCTTTACGGCGCTGTGTTTCATGCTGTTCGGCTTTTTCCTGATGTTGATGATGCGCTGGCAGATCGCGCACCCGGGTTCACCGATTCCCGTTATGGGGCCGGTTTTGGCCAGGGTGCTCGGCCAGCCTGCCGCCAACGGAGTGATGTCGCCCGAACTTTACAACTCCTTCGGTGCGATGCACGGCACGATCATGGTGTTCCTGGCGATCGTGCCGCTGGCGTTCGCTGCGTTCGGCAATTACGTCGTGCCGTTGATGATTGGCGCGCCGGACATGGCATTTCCGCGCGTGAACATGGCGAGCTACCAGGCCTATGTGCTTGGCGGCCTGGTGATGCTGGTCAGCTTTTTTATTCCCGGGGGCGCGGCGCAGGCGGGCTGGACTTCCTATTCGCCGCTGGCGACGTCCATCCCCACCGAAGGCCAGTTGTTCTGGATCATCGGCATGGTGCTGCTCATCACGTCGTCACTGCTGGGCGCGGTGAATTTCATTGCGACCATCATTCAATTGCGCGCGCCGGGCATGACGTGGATGCGGCTGCCGTTTTTTGTGTGGGCGCAATTCGTGACGGCGTTTCTGCTGTTGCTTGCCTTCCCACCACTGGAGGCGGCGGCGGTGATGCAATTGATGGACAATGCCTTGCACACCAGTTTCTTTCTGCCGACGGGTCTGGCCGTGGGCGGCCAACTGGCCCACATCAGCGGCGGCGGCAGCCCGTTGTTGTGGCAGCATCTGTTTTGGTTTCTGGGTCACCCGGAGGTGTACGTGTTGATTCTGCCGGGGATGGGCATTGTTTGTGAAATCATTGCCAACAACACCCGCAAACCGATCTGGGGTTATAAATCGCTCGTGTATTCGGTGCTCGCCATCGGTTTCCTGTCGTTCATCGTCTGGGCGCACCACATGTATCTGACCGGCATGGGCACCAAGATTTCCGCGTTCTTTCAGGCCACGACGATGATCATCTCCATTCCGTCGGTCATTATTCTGACCTGCCTGTTTATTTCGCTTTGGGGCGGCTCGATTCGTTTCAACACGCCGATGCTGTTCGCGCTGGCGTTTCTGCCGATGTTCGGCATTGGCGGCCTGACGGGCCTGCCGCTCGGCTTCAACGCCAGCGACGTTTATCTGCACGACACGTATTACGTCATCGCCCACTTCCATTACGTCGTTGCGCCGGGGACAATTTTTGCGCTGTTCGCCGGCATCTATTATTGGTTCCCGAAGATGACGGGGCGGAAAATGAATGAATTTTGGGGACACGTGCACTTCTGGGGTTCCCTGGTTTTCATGAACCTCGTTTTCATGCCGATGTTCGCGCAGGGCATCAAGGGCATGTTGCGGCGCATGGCCGACGGCGGCGCGAATTATTCCGCTGCGCGCGTGCCGGATGCGATTGGCGCGCTGCCGGGCACGATCATGGAACTTCACTCGTGGATTCTTTGGGCGGCGGTGGCGCTGGGCATTGCGCAAATCCCGTTCATCCTCAATTTGTTCTGGAGCATCAACCACGGCGAAAAGGTGGGCGATAATCCGTGGCATTCAACCACGCTCGAATGGCAGACGCCCACGCCGCCGCCGCACGGCAACTT
>JAJPJM010000089.1 GCA_021324235.1 Verrucomicrobiota bacterium | reverse complement strand
CAGTTCTTCCAGGCTGACCCCGCGCACCAGTTGGCCCTTGTACGCGTAGGAAATCAAACCGGTTTCCTCGGAAACCACCACCACCGCCGCGTCGGTTTCCTCGGTCAAACCAATCGCCGCCCGATGCCGCGTGCCGAGCGTCTTGTTCAAATCCTGCCGTTGCGTCAGCGGGAAAATGCACGCGGCGTAGGCAATGCGGTCGCCCTTGATAATGACGCCGCCGTCGTGAATGGCATTGTTCGGGAAAAAAATGGTTTCGAGCATTTCGGGCGTGGCTTCGCAATCCACGGGCACGCCGGATTCGACCGCCTCGAACAGTTGGATGGATTGTTCGATGGCGATGAGCGCGCCAATGCGGACCTCCGAGAGGCGCTCGACGGTTTGGATGATGACCTCAATATTTTCGCGTTGTTCCCGGGCGGTGGTAAACAGCGGGAGGTTGCCGAGTTCGGCCAGCATGCGGCGCAATTCCGGCTGAAAAATGACCAGCACGGCGATGGCAAAAAACGCTGAAAACGTGCCGAGCAACCAGCTCAACACCTTGAGTTTCAGCAAGGTCGTGACGAAGGCCAGCACCAGCAACAGGACCACAAAACCCACCACCACGGGCCAGCCGCGCGTACCGCGCAAAAAGCGGGAGATGTAATAGATCATCACCGCGAGGATTAGAATTTCCAACGCGGGCCGCCAGCCTTCCTGGAGGTAGATCCACATTATTTTTTTCTCCGAGCCAACAGGGCTTCCGTCATCCGCACCGCTTGAACGGTTTCCGCCACGTCGTGCGCCCGGATGATTTGGGCGCCGGATTCAACCGCCAGGCACGCGCCGGCCAACGAGGCGGACAGCCGTTCGGTCAAATCCGCGCCCAGCAACTTCCCGATAAACGACTTGCGCGAAACACCCATCAGCAGCGGTCGTGCCATCGTTGTAAAACTCCGCAGGTTCGCGAGCAACTGCAAATTGTGCTCCATCGTCTTGCCAAAGCCAATGCCGACATCCAGCACCACCTGGTCAGCGGTCACGCCCGCGGCGTTCAATCGCCCCAGCCGCTCCTGGAAAAATTCACCAACCTCGCGGACCACGTCTTCGTAAACGGGATTTTCCTGCATGGTCCGGGGCGTGCCGCGGGCATGCACGCAAATATACCCGGCTTTAAATTCGGCCACACCACGCCACATGGCGCTGTCTTCACGATGAGCGGCGACATCATTGACGATACTCACGCCGGCGGCAAGCGCGGCGCGGGCCACGGCCGGTTTCAAGGTATCAATGGAAACGGGGATGTTCACGCGGCCAGCCAGGGCCTGGATGACGGGCAGGACGCGGCGCAACTCCTCGGCCTCGTCCACCGGTTCAGCGCCCGGACGCGTGGATTCGCCGCCCACGTCGAGAATTTCCGCGCCTTCGGCGACGAGTTTCAGCGCATGATCCACGGCGGTCCCGGCGTCCAGAAATTTTCCACCGTCGGAAAACGAATCGGGCGTGACATTGACCACGCCCATGACCAGCGCCGGGCGCGGAAACACAAATTCGAACTGGCGCGCACGGAAGATTATTTTATGGGTGGCGGACACGAACACATTGTTAACGATTTCCGGCAAATCCGCAAAGTTGAACAATGTGTTGTTGCTGAATGCCGTCAGGGACCGGCCACCACCTTGCCGGGGGACCTTTATTTCAGGCGATTTTAAGAAACGTCGAAACCTTATGGGCGAGCGGCGTTCGGCGCAGGCAGGAAATGGTGCAAAGCCGGCGACAGGCCCGGGTTTGTTCGCGCGTTTTTCGTGCTGTCTCACTTTGCCACAATTCTTTTACGGTGGTTTTGGCATCAGACACCATGTTCCCAACAGGGGGGAAATAGGGGCAAAGTTTTACGGCGCCGTCTTGAATCCACAGATTGTCCGTGGCAATATTGCACGCCGGTTGGGAGGAATCCATTTCCAGTTGCTTGTTGGACATGGTGAAAGCGTGCCTCTGGTCTTCCTGGTTCTGCTTGACCATGTCGTCGAGCGCCTGGTCGGTGACATGGATGGCGTAACCTTCGCGCTTAAGCCCGCGAATCTGGTCAGTGACCTGCCTCAACCGGTGATTATCCTTGACGGAAAGCAGGTTGCGGGTCGCCTCCGGCATGCCGTCCAGGGGCTCAAATATCTGCGGCGTGCACATCACCCCGTCCATCTTTCCAAAGCGTTTTACAATCTCAAGGAACGATTCCAGATTAATGTCCGTCAAAACGGTTTTGATGTTAAGGCTGACATGTTTATTCTGACGTTTCCGTTCCTGCAACAGGAGCGTTATACAACGGAGCGTTTTGGCGGTACCATCAGGAAAAGGGCGGATTGTTTCATTAATGCCTGGATCAAGTGATTCGAGGGAAATGCCGATATTGAAAAGGCCGGCGGTGACAAGGCGCCGTGCCATCTCCTCGTCCATGATATAGCCGTTGGTGGTGAAGCGAAAATCCAGCCCCAGCTGTCCGGCCTGTTCAATCCAATCAACGAGGTGGCGGCTGGTGGTCGGCTCGCCGCCCATATACGACACCAGCGTGCCACGCCCGCAAAGTTCGTGAATTTCATTCAGCACCCGCGGCATCAGGTTATCGGTGAAGGGGGATTTCCATAATTTTCCCAGCACCTCGGCTGGCAGGAAACCGTACGAACACATGATGCATTTGGCATTGCATGGGCCATCACGCCAGATGTGAACCGTCCGGGGAACCGCGATGAAAAACGGCGTGCGGTCAGAAACAATCGCGCGGATTTCCTTTTTCAGGTACGGCAACCCACGCTTCAGTTTTCGCGGTAAAGATGAGAGTTTCATAGAGAACGGCGGTGCCTGATTTCATCTTCTCACAATATACTGGAAGCCGCCGGCATAGACGGGAAGGTAATATTAATAAACCATGTCCCTGTAATTATTCAAGCACAAAAAACTAATATTTACACACCTCAAACTTTTCCGCGGAAATATTCGACGGTCCGGGCCAGACCTTCTGTCAGCCGGACTTTCGGATCCCAACGAAGGATCTTCCTCGCACGCGTAATGTCGGGCCGGCGCTGCCGGGGGTCATCCTGCGGCAGCGGTTTGAAGATGATCCGGCTGCGCGAATTGGTGGCGCGGATGATTTCACGGGCGAATTCGAGGACGGTCATTTCGCTGGGATTGCCAATGTTCATCGGCGAGCCGTAACGGCTCATCATCAAACGGTAAATGCCTTCGATCAAATCGGACACGTAACAAAAGCTGCGCGTCTGCCGGCCCTTGCCAAAAACGGTGACGGGTTTGTGTTTGAGCGCCTGGCTGATGAAGGATGGAACAACCCGGCCGTCATGCAACCGCATGCGCGGACCGTAGGTGTTAAAGATGCGGACAATGCGCGTTTCAACCTTGTGTTCGCGATGGTAGGCCATCGTCATCGCCTCGGCAAACCGCTTGGCTTCGTCATAGCAGCCGCGGGGACCAATGGGGTTGACGTTGCCCCAATAATCCTCCGTCTGCGGATGCACCAGCGGATCGCCGTAAATTTCCGACGTGGAGGCGAGCAGAAAACGCGCCTGTTTGTGCCGGGCCAGACCCAGCGCCTTGTGCGTGCCCAGCGAGCCGACCTTGAGCGTCTGGATCGGCAGCTCCAGATAATCCACCGGACTGGCGGGCGACGCAAAGTGCCACACGTAATCCACCGGTTCGTTCAGAAAAATGAATTCGGAAACATCCTGCTGGATGAACTTGAAACGGGGATGGCCACCGAGGTGCGAAATGTTGTCGACCGTGCCGGTGACAAAATTATCGATGCCGATCACCTTATAGCCGCGCGCCAACAGCAAATCGGTCAAATGCGATCCCAGAAATCCGGCGGCACCGGTAACAACGGACGTGGGTTGTGGCTTCTTCATCGGAACCAGGTTGGCTGACGGTTCCCTTGCCAGCTTGCCGGAAGCGTAGTGAAACGGAAGGCCGGTTCAATGATTAAACCGTCAAACCGTTTCATTTGGCGCCGGTGGCCGCGAACACGGCGGGAATGGTGCGGAACAGGATCTTCAAATCGAGCCACAGTGACCAATTGTCAATGTACTCGAGGTCCAACCGCACCCAGTCCTTGAAATCCTTGATCTGGTTGCGTCCGCTGATCTGCCAGAGGCAGGTAAGGCCGGGCTTCACGCTGAGGCGACGGCGATGGGCCAGATCGCTGAAACGTTTGACCTCATCCACGGGCAATGGCCGCGGGCCGACCAGACTCATCTCGCCGCGCAGGACGTTGAAGAGCTGCGGCAACTCATCGAGACTGTAACGGCGGAGCCACTTGCCCATGCGGGTGATCCGCGGGTCGTTGGTCACCTTGAAGACCGGGCCGCTCATTTCGTTCATGGCCTCCAATTCGTGTTTGAACTGCTCGGCGTTGGAGACCATCGTGCGAAATTTATAAAGTGTGAACGGCGCGCCGTTCTGGCCGGAACGCTGCTGTTTGAAGAAAACCGGGCCGGGGGAGGTGAGTTTGATGACAATAGCGATCAACAAAAACAACGGCGAAAACACAATCAAGAGGATAAACGCGCCCACCACGTCCATGACGTGTTTGATGACGCTTTGCCAGGAGGCTTCCGGCGTGGTGCGAAAGACGAGCAATGGGCGGTCGAGTAGTTCGTCGAAGCTCGTACGGGAGATTTGCGTCGCAAAAAAGTCGGCGACCAGCCACACTTCCACCCCTTCCAGTTCACACGCCCGGATGACGTATTCAACCTGTTCAAAATAGGTGTGCTTGGCACTGAAAATAACGCCGTACACCGAATAGTGATGGAGCATGGGCACCAGTTGTTGCACGGGCGTTTCCAGCAGGTTGAGGTCAGCCACAATTTCGACACTTTCGTCGGTGTGTTCCTTCAATTCCTCCCGCATTCTGGCGATTTCTCGTTCCGTGCCGACGAGGATGAAGCGGCGGCGGTACTGCGATTGGGCCATTTTGCTTTTGAGCACCAGGCGGATCCCCTCCTCCTTCAAATACACCAGACAAAAGCCGATGCATCCGAAAGAGACAAAAATTGCCCGGGCCACGATCAGATGAAACACGTAGACCGTCAGCATCAGCCCGACCGTGACCAGCAAACAACCCTTGAACAGCGGCCACAAAATAGCTCCCCGGGAGCACATCGGCGAATGATCATAAAACCCCTGCGATTCGAGAATGAGAGGGGTGGCGGGAATCAACACGAGATAGAGCCAGGCGAAATTTTCAAACGGGCTCGGAGGCTCCAGCCTCAGCCAGGTGATGATTTCCGGATTGGCCCGCAACGCATACGCCACCCAGAAAGCGATGGCAAACAGACTGGCGTCTGCCAGTTGATGAATCACCGTTCGAATCTGACGATCACGTCTCAGCATGGCTGTTGCTGGTTGAGGCGCCTTTCAGGATAATCAAACCACAAAGGAATTCAATACTCCGGAGTTTCATCGTCTGGCAGCGCACAACATTATTCGGTCTTCGGTGGCAGTTGAAATTCCGGCACCGAAGCGGCAATGAGTTTTTCCATCTGGTCAAAGGTGGCATCTTCCTGGCCCGGCAGGCAAACGGCAAAATAGGAAACATAGGCCCAGCGCTGCAAAACGCCGGTGGTCAGCAGATCCCGCGTCAGCCACCAGATGCGCTGCCAATGACTGTCGGTCTGTTCGTTCCTGGCCACGAACCAGAATACGTACAGGCCGCGCACTTCCTGCACCTGGCCATCGTCATTCTTAACCCTGTTGGTGATCGTCCATTTGGCGACCTGCAAGTGATAAGGGTGCACACCTTGGATGGGAAGACTGACCGTTGTTTTCTCGTCAATCCGCCAGCCCTGACCGGGCAGGCAGTATTCCGGTTTGTGAATGCTGGTCCGGTCCATGCCCATCAAAACAATGTTGGCATTTACCCAAAACTCATTGGGCATCTTGTAAAGGCGTTGGGCGAAGCTGGTGTCTTTGGGAAGCGTGCCCAAAACCGTCTGATCTTCCGCCACCTTCGTTGAAGTAAAATCAAGCACGTGCTCCGGCAAATCAAAACTTACTTTGACGCTCCCGGGAATGGGTACCGCCTTGATGCCAGGGCCACCGAGCTTTTGATTTTTCTTAAGCCACGTCAAGCCCCCCGCCCCGCTGCCGATCAGCGCCAGGGTCACGATAAAAATCAGGATTTTGGGGCTTTTCACGATGGCGGGTCTCCGGCCGGATCGGGTTTTTCCTCCAACCACCGCGCAATGAGCAGCAATCCCACGAAGGCGGGAACATACGGCAAAAGGTTTACGATTGCGATTTCATTACCGATTAATGGCAAACTAAACGGCAGGTGAATGGGACAACCTTCATGAACGTAATTGCCCCAGCTCTGTCCTCCCATCACCGCCGCGACGATGATCAGGAGCATCCGGAGCAGGTTGCCCAAAACGGCAAAAGGAACCGCCAATACCATCATCAGCCCGCGTTTCCACGGCGAGCGAAACACGATAAACCCCCAGACCGTAGCGAATAGGAAAATCGCCGTGAGACTGCGGATGCCGCTGCACGCCGCTGCGACGTCGTATTGATAAGTCCCGAGCGGGTCGAACAGTTGCGTGCCCATCCGCATCACCCCGATCCCAAGGAAGCCGTGAGCAATCCATTCCACCAGCGTGGAAACCAAGAGGCGCAAGGGGAAAGTAATCGGTTCAAGAATGATACTCAGCGGCACGGAAAAGATAAAAAGACAAAACGGGAAGAAGCTGTGGCGCAACCAAGCGGGTCCCCAGGCCAGCCCCATCAATCCGTAGATACCCGTGAACAACGCCACGATGGAAAGGCGTGGCTGTTGAATCATGTAACCCAAAATGTGCAACCCCAGTCCCAAACCGACCAGCAACAGGGCGGGCGGCCAGAGTTTCAATGGCAGCGCCAGCAGTTCCCTGCGTTTCCACCAAAACAAACCAACCACCAGGAAAGGGATCAGATTCCCGTAACCATCATCGCTGGCATCACCCTGACTGTTATAGGCGTTGTACATCCAGTACAACAATGACGGGTCATGGATGTAGCCAAAGACCGAATTGCCCAAAAAATGGAACAACATCAACCATGCTGCCAGCAAAACGAAGAAAAACCCTTTATTCGGCAGGCGCTGCCAGCAATCCAACATCTCCGGCCACCAGTCGCGTGGAGTTTCACTGATGGGAGAGTTGTTCATTTGCACTTATTTTCGATGTTGAGATAACAAAAGCCCCGTCTGGACTCAAACAAATTTTCAACGGCAGCGATTTTCCGTTCTCGGCGGTGATAAAATAGTGGCAAGTTTTGTCCAAACAACGTCCCGAAAAATAGCATGAAAACCACACTATTCCAATGGATATCTCTTCAAACCCAGCAATTGACCGGTAATTTTCAGGAGAAAAAGCGGGTTGTTTCGAAAATAACGCCCGGCCAGACGCCGGGGTTCCCGGCACAATCGATAAAACCACTCCAGACCGCTTCGCTGCATCCAACGCGGGGCTTGTTTCACCCGTCCGGCGTGAAAATCGAAGGCGGCGCCCACCCCGATCATCAAGGTCACTTCCAATTGCGGCAAGAATTCCGCCATAAACCGTTCCTGTTTCGGCGTACTCAACCCCACCCACAGGATATCCGGTCGGGCGACACGAATCATCTCCTGCAATTGCGCTTTTTCCCCGGCCTCCAGCGGACGGAATGGCGGCGTGTGACAACCAACCACCTGCAGATCCGGAAAGCGGGCGGTAAGCTTGTCGCGCAATTGCTCCGCCGCCCCGGGGGCCCCGCCAAAGAAGAAGTGACGGCACGAATTCTTTTCGCTCCACGCACACACGTCCAGCATCAGGTCCGGGCCGTACACCCGGCGCATGACCCGGTGACCGCGAACCCTTCCCACCCAGACCATGGGCATGCCATCCGGAGTGCAAAGAAACGCCTGATTTAAAATGTGGCGGAATTTTTCGTCCTTCTGCGCCTCCATCACCCCATGCACGCCGGTCACGCAAACGTAGCCTTTACGCCGCTGGCCAACCGCCTCCGCGATGGCTGCCAGCGTCGTTTGCAAATTGATGACACTGATGCCAACACCGAGGACATTGACGCGCTCAATCGCCATGAAAATCAAAAGTGCGCGGGCAGGATACGCGGCAAAGGCCCAAATGCCAGCAAACTTCTTGCCCGGCGAAAGAAAAGTCGGCCAGCTTCCCGGCCAACGAGCAACCCGGCCGCCGCCCCGCCCTCACCGGCCCCGCCCAAACTCATTGCGAAATCGCCGGTAATCCCTATCCTGACCGCATTGAAAATCGGCCTGCTTCAACTCAACTCGACGATTGGTGATTTTGCCGCAAATCGCCGGAAACTCCTTGCGGGCTATGAGCAGGCCTGCGCCCGCGGCGCTGAATTTGTCCTCGCCCCGGAATTGTTTTTGTGCGGCTACCCGCCGCGCGATATGTTGCTGCGCCCGGATTTCATCGACGCCAACCTAGCCGTTCTGGCGGAAACGGCCGGGAGCGTTGGCAAGATTCCCCTGTGTGTCGGCTACGTGGACCAAAATCCCGAGCGTCCGGGGCGAGCACTTCGAAATACCGCCGCGGTTCTGCAAAATGGAAAGATCCTCTGGCGCGCCCACAAATGTCTGTTGCCAACCTACGACGTTTTTGACGAAGACCGTTATTTTGAACCCGCGAAAAGTGTCGCGCCGTTCGCGTGGAATGGACGCAAGCTGGGTATCACCATCTGTGAAGACATTTGGAATGACCAGGATTTCTGGCCCGAGCGGTTGTATCGCCGTGATCCCGTAAAGGAACTCATTGCCCAGGGTGCCGAGGCGATCATCAATATTTCCGCGTCGCCCTGGCACGACGGCAAGGAACGCGTGCGACTGGACATGCTCCGGCGGGTGGCGCGGGATGAAGGCGTGCCGCTGGCGTACGCCAACCTGGTCGGCGCGAATGACGAATTAATCTTCGATGGCCATAGTGTTGTATTGGACAAACACGGCGAGCCGCTGGCCCTGGGCAAGGGATTTGCCGAAGACCTTTTGGTGGTGGACTGGGACACCGGTTCGCCAACGCCCAAAACCGACTGGCCGGTGCGGGAACAGCAATTGTTTGCCGCGTTGTCCCTGGGGATACGGGATTACGTCGGCAAATGCGGTTTCAAATCGGCCCTGGTCGGACTTTCCGGTGGCATCGATTCCGCCCTGGTTGCCGCCCTGGCGGCGGATGCCCTGGGCCCGGACCAGGTTATGGGCGTCTCCCTGCCGGCGCGTTATTCGAGCCCGGGCAGCCTGACGGACGCCGAAGTGCTCGCCAGCAACCTGGGTATTCGCTACGAGGTATTGCCCATCGAATCGGTTTTCCAATCGGTCGAAAAGCAACTGGCAACCATTTTTGCCGGGACCCGGCCCAACGAAGCCGAGGAGAATATCCAGTCGCGGCTGCGGGGTGTAACCTTGATGGCGCTGTCCAACAAGTTCGGCGCGCTGGTCCTGACCACCGGCAACAAATCGGAGATGGCGGTCGGTTACTGCACCTTGTATGGTGATATGTGCGGTGCCCTGGCACCGCTCGCGGACGTTTTTAAAATGGATGTTTACAAAATCTCACGCTGGGTAAATCGTGAGCGCGAAATTATTCCGGCGGCTTCCCTCACCAAACCGCCGAGCGCCGAGTTGCGTCCGGACCAAAAAGACCAGGATTCATTGCCACCCTACGAAACCCTGGACCGGATCCTGGACGCCTACGTCGTGCAAAACCTGAGCAAGCCGGAAATCATCGCGCGCGGGTTTGACCCCGCGGTCGTGAACGATGTCCTCAATAAAATCACCTTTAGCGAATACAAACGCCGCCAGGCGGCACCGGGTTTGAAGGTGTCGCCCCGCGCGTTCGGCATCGGCCGGCGCATTCCCATTGCGCAAAAATTCCGGGTGACCGTTTGATGCCAGAATCTGGAAATGTTCCAACCCGCCAATCCATACGTTTGATGAAATTCTCCATCGTCACACCCAGTTTCCGCAGTTCGAAATGGCTCAAGCTTTGCATTGCTTCCGTGGCCGACCAGGAAGGTGTTGAGCTGGAACATATTATTCAGGACTCCTGTTCGGATGACGGAACGCAGGATTGGCTCCCCCGCGATCCACGCGTGCGGGCTTTCATCGAGAAGGATGCCGGGATGTACGATGCCGTCAATCGGGGCTTCCGGCGCGCTCAGGGGGATATTTTAGCTTACCTGAACTGTGATGAACAGTACCTGCCCGGCGCGCTTAAAAGTGTGGAAGCATTTTTTGGGGAAAATCCACATATCGAAGTAGTCCTGGCCGGTACCATTATTGTGGATGGCGATGGCCATTATACTTGTCACCGGCATTCCTTGACACCGCATCGCCGGCACATCTGGTTTCGATTTCCGGTGCTGACCAGTTCGCTGTTCATTCGTCGACAGGTTTTTGAGCAGCGCGGTATCTCCTTTGATGCCCGTTGGCGGGACTTGGGTGATTTTCACTGGGTTTCGGCCCTGCTCAAAAATAATGTCCCCATGGCGGTTTGCGACTGTTTCACTTCGGTCTTTGTCGACAATGGAGAAAACATGAACCTCAAGCCGAACGCCATTCGAGAAAGAGAGGAAACCCGGGCCATGATGCCGCCATGGATTCGCTGGCTTAAACCCGTGTGGATTGCGCACCACCGGCTGCGCCGGCTCAAGGCCGGCCACTTTTCACTCAAACCGACCAGCTATGCGATTTATACGCTGCAAAGCCCGGAACGACGTGTTCAATTTGATGTCTCCCAGCCAACCGCGGTTTGGTGGGATCGCCTTTAAAAAAGCCCCTGCAAGGCAGGCCCGGAGTTTCCCTAACACCGGCCGACAGTCGAGAATTGGATTGTCACCGCATCGTCCATCAAGCAAACTCACCGCCTTCATGCCAAACAAATTTTCAGTCGCAGCCGACAAATTCACCGGTCGTCAACCCGATCGGGTATCCGGCATAATCCCGGGCGTTCGCCCTCTGACAGAACAATGAACAAAAGCTGATATGGAAACGAAACGATTTGTGGAAAAGGATCCGGTTTTGCAAAAGGATGATCTGATTGTCATCACCGGCGCCGGCGGATTCATTGGGGGCAACCTGGCCCTGTACTTCAAAAAGAAGGGCTTCACCAACATCCGCGCGGTGGATAAAAAACCACTTTATGAATGGTACCTCCACGTCCCGGGTGTCCAAAACCTTTGCCTGGATGTCAGTCACGAGGACAACTGCCAACGGGTCTGTGAAGGAGCCGTGGAGGTTTACAACCTGGCCGCCGACATGGGGGGCATGGGGTTCATTGAGCGGTTCCGCGTCGAATGCCTGCGTTCCATTCTCATCAACACCCACATGGTGGAGGCGGCTTACCGCGCCGGGGCGCGCCGCTATTTTTATTCCAGTTCGGCCTGTGCCTACAACACGCTGCTCCAGCAGGACCCGAAGGTCCGCGCGTTGAAAGAATCCGACGCTTATCCGGCCATGGCCGAACGCGGTTACGGCTGGGAAAAACTGGTTTCCGAAATGTTCTGCCAGGAATACTGGGCGGAACGCGGTATGAAGACCGCCATTGCCCGATTCCACAACGTCTACGGCCCGCATGGTACCTGGGATGGCGGACGGGAAAAAGCCCCCGCCGCCCTTTGCCGCAAGGTCATCGCGGCGATCGACACCGGCAAAAAGGACATCATGATCTGGGGTGACGGCCATCAGACGCGCAGTTTCATGTACATTGACGATTGCGTGAAGGGCATTGACCGGATCATGCACTGCGACGAACTGATCGCGACGCCGATCAATCTGGGTTCCAGCGAGCTGGTTTCCATCAACGAACTGCTTTCCAAGGTTGAAAAGATTGCCGGCGTGAAACTCAAACGGCATTACGATTTGACCGCACCGCGCGGCGTGGCCGGCCGTAACAGCGACAACACGTTTATCAAGCAGGTTCTCGGCTGGGAACCGGACACGACCCTGAACAAGGGGCTGGCCGCCACCTACAAGTGGAT
>JAJPJM010000167.1 GCA_021324235.1 Verrucomicrobiota bacterium | reverse complement strand
TGGGTGAACGTCGTCGCCGTCACGCCCGACCGGCAGCTCGTGATGATCGAACAATTCCGGCACGGCTCGAACACGGTGGAACTGGAAATTCCCGGCGGCATGATGGATCCGGGTGAAACCGACCCGGTGGCGACGGCCGTGCGTGAATTGCGCGAGGAGACCGGCTACGCCGGCGAAAACGCGCGCCGACTTGGTAAAATCTGGTCGAACCCGGCCATCCTGAGCAACACCACCTTTACCGTGCTGATTGAAAATTGCCGGTTGCAGCATGAGGTGGATTGGGACCACGGCGAGGACCTGGCGACTCGGCTGGTGCCGGTGTCGGAAATCCCGAAACTTGTCGCCGATGAAAAAATCGGCCATTCCCTCGTCGTCGTCGCGCTGTATCATTTCGATTTATGGCAAAGGGCAATGAAGAAAATTGCCATGTAAATTCTCTCGACTGGGGATTTTTCGACTGCAAAGTTGGAAGGCGATATGGCGCGGCGAAAGAAATTTCAAGAGTTTTACGGACTTCATTTGGCCATCGCTCCTGAATTGACAAAATATATTGAAAAACGTGGCTATTCTGTTGTTGGTTTTTTTTCACAGAGAAATAACACTTTTGTTGCTTCGCATAGCGAGTCGTCCTGAAACACTCACCTATTGTAAACGTCACGCCGGTAAAATTAAATCCTTCGGTTCGTTTTATACGAAACACCCTGACGCGGTTTTGGACATACTCTGTTTTATTAGAAAAACACTTGCAGTTTGGCGAAAAGAACAAGCCGGTTTTGTTCGCGTTTTTCTGCGAACGCATAGTGTTATGTCGGATAAAAAAGGGCAGTTAGTTTCAATCGCAGGCATGACCGACAAGGAGCTTGCACTTTATCTTTCAAACAAGGCTGGCTTTGCTATTACTGCAAACAGCGTCAAACGTGAACGTCAACGTGTCATCGAGATAGACAATGGGATTTTTGGGTTTCACGAGCATGCTGAAGTTCAACAATTCTATAGAGATGGCAAGATGACTCCTGCTCTGGAACAACTTCGTTCTAAATGGAAAGAGAAAAATAGACGACAATAATTATCTTTGAACTTTTTGATTCATCATCCGCTTATTTCGAAGATGTAATCGAAAATTATGAGCGACGAAATTTTGCGTTATACCGATTTGGCAGCGCTGATTCAAATGGCCAAGGCGCGTGGCTGGCCGACGGTGCGGATTGTTCGCGAGATGTCTGTGGGATTAGCTTATTCAGATGCCATGAAATTGGCACGCAAGGCTGCGCCTTTGCTGGACATTACCGTTTCGGAGTTCATGCGGCTTCGTAAAAATGACTAGAAATCAGGCTTGTTCCAACCGGGTCAGCAAGCGATCGCTGTAGCCGTCCTTGCGAAGCTTATCGTAATCCACACGCCCGTCCTTTTTCTGCATATCGCGCTTGAGTCCCCGCAACAGGTTGTTCGTGGCGTGATCCAGCAATTCAGCTTCGGATTTGGCGCGTCGCTTTGTGGTCGCTTTCACGCGTCTAATATGACCCAAAGAGCTTGATGTTTCAATTCCCAATTCATCCCAAATTCACCGGATCAATGTCCACGGTCAGCGTCACGTCCTCCGGCAGGGCAAGCGTCTCAATAATTTTTGCCAGTTCTTGGCTGAGTTTGCTCATCGCGCGCGTGCGCAGCATGATTTGGTAGCGATAGAATTGTTCCGCGCGCAGCAACGGCGCCGGGGCCGGCCCGGCAATAATCAAGTCCGTGAAATTGTAGCGGCGGTCTGCGACCGCCGCATTTGTCTCGCCTGTTTGGCGACGGTCATAGACCGCCGCTACAAGATTTTTTTCCAGTTCGCGTTTTAAATGTTCCGCCGAGAATTTCACCTTGTCCTCGTTGCGGCCCTTGAGCGTGAGCAGCGCGACGCGGCTGAGAGGCGGATATTTCAATTGTTCACGGAACTCGATTTCCTGTTCATAAAAACCGGTGAAATCGTGACGGCGCGCATATTGAATGGCCGGGTGAAACGGCGAGAACGCCTGTACGAACACTTCGCCTTCGACGTCGCCGCGACCGGCACGCCCGGCAACCTGGGTGAGCAGTTGAAAGGTGCGCTCGCCCGCGCGGAAATCCGGCTGATGCAATGCGAGGTCGGCGTAAATAATGCCCACCAGCGTGACGTTCGGGAAATGCAACCCTTTGGCAATCATCTGGGTACCGACCAGAATGTCGGTCTTGCCGGCGCGGAAATCGCCCAGGGTTTTGCGGTAATCATCCTTGCGTTTCATCGTGTCGGCGTCCATGCGTCGGACCCGCGCATCGGGAAATAGTTTGGCGAGCGTTTCCTCGACCTTTTGCGTGCCGGTGCCGGCGAAACGGATGGCCGGGTTTTTGCACTTCGGGTTCGGGCAGGTCGACGGAACCTTCTCGTGATGACCGCAAATGTGGCAGGAAAGCTTTTGTTCGATGCGATGGTACGTCAGCGCGAGACTGCAATTCGGGCACTGTGCGACATAGCCGCATTTCGGGCATTGCAGCGCCGTCGAATAGCCGCGCCGGTTTAAAAATAAAATCGTCTGCTCGCCGCGTTCGAGCCGTTGGGTGATGGCTTCCTTGAGCTGCGGCGAAAAAATCGGCGTGCCCTTTTCCTTGTACGCGGCCTGGCGCATATCCACGACGCGGACGTGCGGCATTTTCTGGTTGTCCACGCGCTCCGGCAGTTCGAGCAATTTATATTTTCCCTTTTTGCAGTTATAATAACTTTCGAGCGATGGCGTGGCGGACCCGAGCACCACGACGGCGCCTTCCATCTGACCGCGCATGATGGCCACATCGCGTGCGTGGTAACGCGGCGCTTCCTCCTGCTTGTAGGTGTGCTCGTGCTCCTCGTCCACGATGATGAGACCGAGCGGTTCGACCGGTGCAAAAATCGCCGAGCGTGCCCCGATGACGATGCGGGCGCGGCCCTGTCTGATTTTGTGCCATTCATCGTGTCGTTCGCCGGTGGAAAGGTGTGAATGCAGTACGGCGACGAGGGTCTGGAGTTTGCCGGAACTAAAGCGCGCCTTGAACCGCTCGACGGTCTGCGGGGTGAGCGCGATTTCCGGCACGAGCACGATGGCGCCCTTGCCCTGTTCGAGCACATGGGCGAGGGCCTGGAGATAAATTTCCGTTTTGCCGGAGCCGGTGACGCCATGGAGCAGGAAGGTCGAGGCTTTAGGAGTTGCGTTCGAATCCTGTTGTGTAGCACCCGCGTCTCGCGGGTCGTGCCCGGCGTTGCGCCGGACACCCTCGGGCACACTCATCGGTCCGGGCATCCAAATGTACGGATATTCCTCCGTCGGTCCAACCAATCCAATCTTGCGTGGATTATCCCAGATATAATCCCATGTCTTGTGCAAATCAGCCTCCGAACGAATCATTCGGTCAAAGGACTCATCTATCCAAACCGGACCCGAGCGTTTCATTGCCTTGTTTACCGCGTGTGCGGAAAAGGATTTGATGCTGTGCAAAATCTCTGAAAGTGAATGGACGCCTTCTTCACCAGCTTCCTGAACCGGGAGCGGCTGCGCCAGTAAATGAACATGATTCGGCATCACGCATGCCATGAGGCATTTGATTTTTTTTCCGTGCCAGAAATAGCAGGCTTCCAAAGTCTTTGCGCGGGCTTCTGGTGATAGGACCAGCTTATGGTACGTCTGCCAGGTGACGTGGTAGGTAAAACCGGGAATTTCGAAGTGTGGGAGGTTGCGTTTGCGGGCGGTTGGTTCTGTAACTGACAGGAAACTTGTCAGCGTACGGGGGCCGGGCGCGACGCCCGGCTCCACCCGCGGGACGCGGGTGCTACACACAACATTCATCGCCCTCGTAATTTCATTTAACGCCCTTCCCTGTGCCGGATTCAGCAACAGTGGTTGGGAGGGCAGGATGTGTTCGCGTGCGTAGGGATCGCGTTCGGAAATTTCGGAAGTGATTTCCACCAAACCGCGATCTTCGAGTTTGCGAACGGTCGCCGCGGTGGTTTCCGCGAGTTCGAGCAATTCCGTCAGCAACAGTTCGTGGCGTTCTTCGACGATGTTCCAAACCGCCTGCTGGCGTTTTGAAAGTTTTGGAAAGTCACCGGCCGGGGGCAGTGCCCGGGCGAACAATTGCTTTTTCCAACCCTCATCGGTCTCTTTTTTTTTACGGACCGCTTCGGGCAGGACCGACTTCAAGGCGATTTCAGGTGCGCAGCAGTAATAGTCGGCAATCCAGCGCGCCAGCCGCAACACCTTTGGCGTGACCAGGGTTTGGGCGCCGATGACCTTCAGAATGGGTTTAAGATTCGCGTGGGCCGATTCCTCGGCGAGCGCGGTGACGCAGCCGTAAATTTTCCGCGGACCGAACGGCACCTGCACGCGGCTGCCGACTTCGATTTGTCCGGTCAATCCCGGCGGAATCGAATAATCGAATTCCTTGCGGAGGGCGATTTCAAGGCTGACCCGGGCAATCATGGCGCGTCAATCGTGCGTGATGGCACGCAATTCGGTTTCGAGTTGTTGGCGCAGGGCCTCGCGTTCGGCGTCCGAGATTTCGCGCGGCACCTGGATAATGCGGCCGGCAAAAACATCGCAACGCGAAAACGGCAGCGGAATTTGAAAGCGGTCCCAGCTCTTCAACTGGATTTTCCAACGCAGGTGATACGACGCCGGAACCAGAGGCAAACCGGTGATTTGTGCCAATGCCATGGCGCCTTCCTGCACCACGTAACGCGGGCCGCGCGGGCCGTCGGGGGTGATGGCCAGGTCGTAACCGCGCTCGGCCCAGGTGGTCAGTTCCAACAACGCCTGTGGGCCGCGCCGGCTCGATGAACCCCGCACGGGTTGCACGCCGAAACGTTCGAGGATCGCCGCCAGAAACGCCCCGTCCTTGCTGGCGCTGACCATTCCCGCCAGCCCGGCAGCCTGGTGGCGCCGGCGTCCGAAGGTGAAATATATTTTCAAGCAGAGCGCGAGGCGGTTGTGCCAGACGCAGTAAATTGCCTGCCCGTGATCCTTTTCCGCCATGAACCCGTGTGGATCGTTGATGCGGTAACGCAGGGTCGCGGCAATCAATCGCAGCGCGGCCCAAATGATCCAAGCCGCAAGCCGTTGATGCCATTTCGGTGAATTCGGCACAATCACGCCGGATTTCCGGCGCTGACGGCTGGCGGCCGGCACGGGTGACTGCGGAGGTTCTGCGTCCATCACGCTCCCTTTTTCAAACAGGCGCGGACCAGTTCTTCCACGGTTGTCTTCGCGCCCAGCATCGTTTGAGCGGCGCGGACGGCATCGTGCGCTTCGGTCTGCTTGAACCCCAGTGCCATGAGCGCAAGCACGGCGTCGTTGATCTTTTGGTCATCCGGCGAAAGCGCGTGTCGGGCGCTGGCGGCTTCCCACGCGCCCGTGGCGCCGATTTTGTCGCGCAACTCGACGACAATACGCTCGGCGGTTTTCTTCCCGACGCCGGAAATTTGCGAGAGCGATTTCACGTCGCCGTTGGCCACCGCGCCGCGGAAGGCGACGGGATTCATGCCGCTCAGGATGTTGAGCGCGGTTTTCGGGCCGATCCCGGAGACGGAATTGACCAGCAACCGGAACAAATCGCGTTCCGCCGCCGTCATGAACCCATAGAGTGTGTGGGCATCCTCGCGAATGACCAGTTGCGTGAGCAGCTTCACCGATTCGCCCGGTGGCGGCAGCCGGTCAAACGACGATAACGGAATGAGCGCCTCGTAACCGACGCCGCTGACGTCAACGATCACTTGCGTGGGCAGCGCCTCGACCAGTTTGCCGTGGAGAAAGGTGATCATGCGAAGGCAGGATGAGACCGGTTCATATTCGCTTCAAGGGCGCGAGCCGGTAGCGTGAATTTTCGTGCGCGTGCGCCAGTGCCAGTGCCAGCGCGTCGGCGGCGTCGGGCGCGGGCGGTTTGGGCAGGTCCAACAGGCGTTGGCCCATCCTGGCAACGGCGGATTTTTGCGCCGCGCCGTAGCCGACGATGGCCTGTTTCACCTTGCGGGGGGCGATTTCGAAAGTCTCCAGACCGGCTTCGGCGACGGCTGCGAGCGCCG
>JAJPJM010000171.1 GCA_021324235.1 Verrucomicrobiota bacterium | reverse complement strand
TGGTGATGGCACTGACCGGGCGGTTGCCGTCCACGACGGTGAAGCCGTAATTTTTCCGCAATTGGCGGAATGCCACCTGCATCGCCGTCTGATACTTCAGGAAGCTGCCAAACATGTCGCGCGAAAAGCCGAGATCCATGCCGCTTTCCCAATAATCCAGCGCGGCATTTTTGGCGAGATTGCGCTGCACGAGTTCCTGGGGTTCGACGGACAGATAAAACACCGCGTCGGGTTCGAGCGCGACGCCATACAAATTTTTCAGCCACACCTCGTCCATGCCGCGCACCATGTCGCGCGCCATCAGGGTGTAAATGTAACGATCCGCCAGCACGATGAAACCGGCCTTGAGCGCGGGCAAAATCATGTTCTCCAACTGGTCGGCAAAATCGGTCGCGTAAAACAAACTCAGCGTCGTCCGGCTCAAAATGTTTCCTTCCTGCGCCTTGGCCAGTTCGGAACTGACCAGCGTGGAGTGCTTCAAACCCACCTGCACCGTTGCATGGCCGCTGGTCTCCAGCCAGTCCACCAGCCGCGCAATTTGCGTGGAGCGGCCCGAACCGTCCGCGCCTTCGACCGCGATCAACCGGCCCGACAGGTCTTCCAGCGGAACGCGGGGAATGCCGTGGCCATAATAACGGCGGTGTTTTTTGACGCCTTCAGGATGGATAACGGTTCTTTTCATGCGGCGGCCAGATCCTCCTCGGATTCCTTAATCTTGTTGTCCGGCGGCAGGGGCGGGGGCAACGGCAGCGGGCGGCGGCGGCGGAACCGCGCCAGGTTGATCCGCTCGCCGACGACCTTGCGCACGAACGTCTGCTGCTTTTCCACGTGTTGGTTGGCATCAATCACCATGAACTTGAATTCGCCGGCCATGCCCAGGTACTGCTCCAAAATGCGGCCCTGGAAGATGCGAAAACTTTCGTAGGGATCGGCCGAGAGCCGCAAATCCATGCCCGCCTCGAAAAATTTCAGCTTCGGGCGGCCCTCCAGAATGCGATTGAGCGACACCTCCAAATCCGCCTTGAAAAAGAAGACAATGTCCGGCAGGGCGGCAAAATTGTAAATGCCGCGCACCCATTCCGGCGGACAGCCGCGCACCACATCGCGGGCGAAGGCGGTGAAAATGTAGCGGTCGCACAACACGACATAACCCGCGCGCAGCAGGGGCAGCAGGTGACGTTCGTAACGGTCGGCAAAATCCGTGGCATGAATGAGGCTGAAGGTCGTGGGGGTGAGCAGTTCGCGCTTTTTGCCCTTGCTGGTGGCGGATTTCACCAGCTCGGAGGAATTCCATTCGCTGAAATAAACCTTGATGCCCTCGGCTTCCAGCCAGCGTTTCAGCAGGTAAATCTGCGTGGACTTGCCCGAGCCGTCGAGGCCTTCGACGGCAATGAGCCGCCCGGGGAAATTCAATTCGGCAAAAGTTTTCATCATACGCGCCGCATTCGGATATTGCGTTTCTTAATTCTATGCAATTGGCAACGGGTCACAAGCGCAAGTTGTAGCACACCGGCGTCCATTAACTTCGTTAAATTCAGGTGAACTTTCAGACCTTTGTGAAAAAAATCACAAATTTGCTTGCCCGGCTTGCGGGCACCGATTACGTTGATTTTGCTAGTTTTTCAGCAATTAAGGTTTATGCGCACCAACACCGAGATCGGTTACGATTCCAAAATCGAGGGTGATGTCATTGTCACCCGGGTGGACGCCGCGCTCAACTGGTTTCGCAAAAATTCCGTCTGGCCGATGCCAATGGGGCTGGCCTGTTGCGCGATTGAATTGATGGCCGTCGGCGCCAGCCGGTTTGATATTTCACGTTTTGGCTCCGAAGTGATGCGGTTTTCACCGCGCCAGGCCGATTGCATGATTGTCGCCGGCACGGTCACTTACAAAATGGCCATGTGCGTCAAGCGCATCTATGACCAGATGCCCGAACCGCGCTGGGTCATCGCCATGGGCGCCTGCGCCTCGACCGGCGGGATGTATCGCAGTTACGCCGTGCTGCAGGGCGTGGACAATATCATTCCGGTGGACGTTTATGTCTCCGGTTGTCCACCCCGGCCCGAGGCGGTGCTGGACGCACTGATAAAATTGCAGGACAAGATCGGCCGGCAACCCGTATTGACCGAACTCACGGCGTTGGCCGCGCTCAAATCATAATTTCCAATCGCCGTGCCTCCCCTCGAATTCGCCCAACAATTAAAAACCAAATTCGGCCCGGTCATCTCCGAGCCGGTGGAATTTCGTGGCGAAATCACCCTCCACCTCAGCGACGCCGGACGCATCGCCGAAGTCGGTGAATTCGCCAAAACGGTACTGGGGTTTGACTACCTCGTGGATGTGAGCAGCGTGGACAATTACGGTGAAGACCCGCGCTGGACAGTGGTTTATCATTTGCGCAGCCTGAAGCATGGCAACGAATTGCGGCTTAAAACCGATGTCAGTGAGGAAAAATCAGAACTGCCCACCGTGATGACGGTTTGGAAGACCGCCAACTGGCACGAGCGCGAAATCTACGACATGATGGGCATCCGGTTCAGCGGACACCCGGATTTGCGCCGGATTTTGATGTGGGAAGGTTATCCGTATTTCCCTCTGCGAAAGGACTTTCCGCTGGCAGGCAAACCGACCGACCTGCCTGGCGTGGCGTTCACAAAGCCGGCGCCACTGGAAGGCGGGCCGTTTGTGACGGTGGCCGGCGGCGAGGACGCGATTCACCGCGAACCGCGCGTGCGGACCCCCGAAGAATAAATTTTCATGGCCACGGTTCGAGACATTGAGATTCGCGATTCCGCCGCGCGGGCAGCGCAGGCAGCGGAGGAACTCCAGGATTCCGTCGGCGAAAAAATGGTCCTCAACATGGGGCCGTCGCATCCCGCCACGCATGGCGTGTTGCGCATCGTGCTCGAGCTGGACGGCGAAATCATCACCAAGGCCGATCCGGACGTGGGTTATCTGCATCGCGGCGACGAGAAAATCGCCGAGAACATGACCTATACCCAGTTCATCCCGTACACGGACCGGCTGGATTACCTGGCGCCCCTGGCCAACAACGTCGCCTACGCGCTGGCGGTGGAAAAGCTGCTCGGTATCGACAGGGAATTGCCACCCCGCTGCCAGTACATCCGCGTGATGTGCGCGGAGCTGGCGCGCATTTCGGCGCATTTGCTCGGCCTCGGCGCGTTCGCGATGGACATGGGGGCGGTGACGGTTTTTCTGCTTTCGTTCACCGAGCGCGAAAAAATTTACAATCTGGCCGAGGCGATCAGCGGCGCGCGTTTCACCACGAGCTACACCCGCATCGGCGGCGTGATGCGCGACCTGCCGTCGACCTGGCTGGGCCAATGCCAGCAGTTCTGCGACGAATTCATTCCCGCGCTCAACGAACTCGAAACCCTGCTCACGCGCAATCGCATCTGGATGGATCGCGTCCGGGATCTGGCCGTGATCTCGAGGGAAGACGCCATCAATTACGGTTTGAGCGGCCCGAACCTGCGGGGCAGCGGGGTCGAGTGGGATTTGCGCAAAAAACAGCCGTATCTGTGCTACCCGGACCTGGAATTTGACATTCCCACCGGCTCGGTCGGCGACTGCTACGACCGTTATCTGGTGCGCATGGAGGAAATGCGCCAGAGCGTCCGCATTCTGCTGCAGTGCATCAAAAAAATCCCCGGCGGCGCGGACAATAAAACGAGGGAGCCGGTGAACGTGTCCGACGGCAAGGTCGTTTTGCCGCCGAAGCAGAAGGTGATGACGAAAATGGAGGAATTGATTCATCAATTCATCCTGGTGACGCAGGGCATGAACTGCCCGCCCGGCGAAGTTTACTTCGGCCATGAAAACCCGAAGGGCGAACTCGGCTTTTACATCAACAGCCGCGGCGGTGGCACGCCGTACCGGATGAAAATCCGTTCGCCCAGCTTTGTGAACCTGAGCATCATCCCGAAAATCTTCGTCGGCGGCCTGATCAGCGACACGGTGGCGATTCTGGGATCGCTCGACTTCGTCATGGGGGAGTGCGACCGATGAACGCCACACACACCGAACCCATTCCCAATCCGCTCCAGTCTCAGGCCGGTTTCGCCGTGCCGGCGGCGCTGGAAGCGGAGGTCAACGAGCTGGTCACGCATTATCCGGAAAAACGCAGCGCCTCGCTGATGGTATTGCACGCGATTCAGGAGCAATTCGGCTGGATTTCGCAGGAAGCCGTCGAATGGACGGCGAAGAAGCTCGAAGTGCAGCCCATCAATGTTTACGAGTTGGTGACGTTTTATCCCATGTTCCGGCCGAAGCCGATGGGCAAATATCAGATCAAGGTGTGCCGGACGTTGAGTTGCGCCCTGGGCGGCGCGTACGAACTGCATCAACATTTTTGCGGGAAGCTGGGCCTGGATGCGCATGCGCACGGCCCGCAAACCACCAAGGACGGAAAGTTCACGGTCGAATTCGTCGAATGCCTCGCCAGTTGCGGCACCGCCCCGGTGATGATGTGCAACGACGCCTTTTATGAGGGCGTCAGCCACAAGAAAGCCGATGACATTGTGAGGGATTGCAAATGATTTGGCTGCCCGACATGGATTTGAACCATGACAAACAGATTCAGAGTCTGCTGTGCTACCGTTACACCATCGGGCAGGCCGGCGCGTTAGAAAGCTAAAGTTTTTGATTTAGGAGTCAAGCCGATGCCGCAGGAATACAAATTGATTTTGAAATACGCCGACGAGCCGGGGTACACACCCGACCTCGAATGCTACTTGCGCCATGGCGGGTATGAACCGCTCAAAAAGGCGCTCGCCCTGCCGCCCAAAACCCTGCCCGACGGCAAAACCCTGTCGCCGCAGGAGCAAATTCGCGATGACGTAAAAATTTCCGGCCTGCGCGGCCGCGGCGGCGCGGGTTTTTCGTGCGGACTCAAATGGAGCTTTGTGGACCGCAGGAGCGGCAAGCCGATTTATCTGATTTGCAACGCCGACGAATCCGAGCCGGGCACGTTCAAGGACCGTCAGATCATGCACAAGGACCCGCATCAGTTGATCGAGGGCATGATCATCGCGTGTTTCGCCAACGACGTACATCTGGCCTACATCTACATCCGTGGCGAAATGCCCGAAGGCGCAAAGCTCCTGAACAAGGCATTGGCCGAAGCCCGCGCCAAAAACCTGCTCGGCAAAAACATCCTGGGCAGCGGTTACGACCTGGAGATGTACGTCCATCGCGGCGCCGGCGCCTATATCTGCGGCGAGGAAACCGGCCTCATCGAGTCGCTCGAAGGCAAGCGTCCGTACCCGCGCATCAAGCCGCCCTATTTTCCGGCGATCCTCGGCCTGTACATGTGCCCGACCATCGTCAACAACGTCGAGACGCTGTGCAATGTGAAGCACATCGTGGCGATGGGCGCGGCGGAGTTTGCCAAACTCGGCACGCCCAACAACACCGGCACGCGCATCGTCAGCCTCAGCGGACACGTCAAACGGCCCGGTTACTACGAAATCGAAATTGGCAAGGTCACCATCGGCGAACTGATCAATGATCCGGCCTTCGGTGGCGGCCTACGCGATGGACGCAAATTGAAGGCCGTCATTCCCGGCGGTTCGTCCGCGAAGGTTTTCAAGGCCAGCGAGAAGTTCAAGCTCAAGCGCAAAGGCCCGGACGGCCAGATGGTCGAACAGGATGTGGACATGCTGGATTTGCCTTACGATTTCGATTCGCTTATTGCCGCCGGCTCGATGAGCGGTTCCAGCGCAATCATCGTCATGGATGACAGCGTGGACATCGTCGAGGCGTTGGCGAACGTCGCCGAATTTTACGCGCACGAAAGCTGCGGCCAGTGCACGCCCTGCCGCGAAGGTTCGCTCTGGATGAGCAAGGCGCTGCACCGCCTCACCCACGGCGAAGGCCGCGCGAGCGACGCCGATTATCTGGTCAAAATCGCCGACAACATTCCCGGCGGGCGGACGATTTGTGCGTTTGGCGAAGCCTGCTCATGGCCGGTGCAAAGTTTTGTCGCGAAATTCAAGGACGAATTCGTCGCCAAAGGCGCAGCCGACGAGGCTCGCCGCGTGAAGGAAACCGCCGCGCCGGAGGTAGAAACAAAACTGGCCGCCGCCCATCACTGATTGCCATGTCAACCACCGCCACAACCGAAACGAAACCCGCGCCGCCGGTGATCGAAAAGATCAAGGTGAAGGTGGACGGGCGCGAAATCGAGGTGCCCAAGCTCACGGCGGACTGGTCCGGCAAGCTCACGCCCACGACGATGATTCAGGCGTGCGAACAGGCAAAAACGGAGGTGCCGCATTATTGCTATCACCCGAAACTGCCCGTGGCGGGCAACTGCCGCATGTGCCTGGTTGAATTTGGCACGCCCGCGCTGGGCCCGGACCGCAAGCCGGTAACGAATCCCGACGGCACGCCCAAGATTGCCAAATCGCCGCGCCCGGCCATCGCCTGCGCCACGCCGATTTCGCCCGGCATGGAAATTTACACCAACACGCCCGGCGTGAAGCAGATGCGCGAGGGCGTGCTGGAGTTCCTGCTCATCAACCATCCGCTGGACTGCCCGATTTGCGACCAGGCCGGCGAATGCAAGTTGCAGGAATACTCGGTGGACTACGGCCAGAGTGGGAGCCGTTTTGTGGAGCCGAAGGTCCACAAGCCCAAGGCGGTGGATCTCGGCCCGCGCATCGTGCTCGACGATGAACGCTGCATTCTGTGCACGCGCTGCATCCGGTTTTCCAAGGACATTGCCGGTGACGACGCGCTCGGTATCGTCAATCGCGGCAGTTACAACACGCTCACCGCCTATCCGGGCAAGGTGTTCGACAATAATTACACGTTGAATACCGTGGACATCTGTCCCGTCGGCGCGCTCACGTCGAAGGATTTCCGGTTTCAGATGCGTGTGTGGTTTCTCAAGGAAACCAAGAGCCTCTGCACGAGCTGCGCGACCGGATGCAATATCATCGTCGGTTCGCGCGAGGAAAAGGTTTACCGCTACACGCCGCGCGAAAACGATGCGGTCAACGCGTGCTGGATGTGCGATCACGGCCGGCTGAATTACAAATGGATTGGCCACAAAGACCGGTTGAAGGACGTTCTCGTCCGCGGCCAGAAAACGGCCTGGACCACGGCACTCAACGAAATTGCGGATAAATTAAAGGCCGCACCGCACGGTTCGGTGGCCATCATCGCTTCGGCCCGGCAGACGAACGAGGAACTCTGGTTGCTCAAAAAACTGGCGGACAAATTCGGGGCGATGACCGATTCCGTCGGGCGTTTCGGCGAAGGTGACAAGTTCTTGCTGAACGTGGACCGGAACCCGAACCGGACCGGCGCCCGGCTTATCGGCATCTGCCAGGCCAACGTGGGCATCAAACTGCGGCCAATTGCCGAATTTATCCGTGCCGGGAAAATCAAGACCCTGATTGTTTTCGGCGAGGACGCGACCAAAAATGGCATTGACGCCGAATTGCTCGGCAAACTGGACACGCTCATTGTCAGCGGCATTCTGCCGAACGAAACGACGAAGCGGGCGCATTATCTCCTGCCCGGCTGCGCGCACGTCGAGAAACGCGGCACGTTCACGAACATCAAGGGCCGCGTCCAGAAGTTCATGAAAGCGGTTGAGGCGCCTGGCGACGCCCGGCCGGAATGGGAATTTTTGCACGATTTGGTTTACAACGTCACCGGCCAGAACGGGTTCCTGACCATTGAAGGTTTGTTCAACGAAATGGCCAAGGACGTGCCGGCGTTCAGCGGTTTGACATGGGCAGGTCTCGGCGACACCGGCGTAACGGTGCCCATCTAAAATGAATTGGAGCTTTATCATCTTCAGCGTGGTCAAAATCGCCATCGTCATTGGCGTGGTGCAGGGCATGGTGGCTTATGCGGTTTTGGCCGAACGCAAAATTTCGGCGTGGATCCAGGATCGCGTCGGACCGAACCGTTGCGCCCCTCCATTCGTCAAGGCGATTCCCGGTCTGGGTCCGGTTTTGATCCGGCTCGGCCTCTTTCAGCCGCTGGCCGACGGTTTGAAATTCATGCTCAAGGAGGACTTTACGCCGGCGGGCGTGCGAAAGGTGTATTTCTGGCTGGCGCCGGCCATCGCGGTGATTCCCTCAATGCTGGTGATTGCGGTGATTCCGTTCGGCTCGCAACTCGGCCATCAACAAATGGTGATCGCAAACCTCAACGTGGGCATCCTCTACACGTTCGGCATCGTCTCCCTGGGCGTTTACGGCATCGTATTGGCGGGCTACGCGGCCAATTCGAAATATCCGTTCCTGGGCGGCATCCGGTCGAGCGCGCAGATGATTTCGTACGAAATCTCGATGGGCATGTCGGTGATCCCGGTATTTCTCATCGTGGGCAATTTGAATCTGAACCAGATCATCGGCTGGCAGGCGCAACACGGCTGGCTGGCGCTTTACTCGCCGGTTTCGTTCATCATTTTCCTGGTCGCGGCGTTCGCGGAAACCAACCGGCTGCCGTTCGACCTGCCGGAGGCGGAAACCGAGCTGGTGGGCGGCTATCACACCGAATACAGCTCGATGAAATTCGCGCTGTTTTTTCTCGGCGAATATTCCAACATGATTGCGTCGGCGGGCATGATGGTGACGCTGTTTTTCGGCGGTTGGACGCTGCCATTCTGGGGGCTGGACCATCCGGCGACAACGCCGGTGGCGGGCATCGCGCACATCCTGGTGTTTGTGGTGAAAATGCTTTTGTTCATGGTGCTGTTCATCTGGGTGCGCTGGATGTTCCCGCGCTTCCGGTATGACCAGCTGATGGACCTGGGCTGGCGGAAGTTCGTGCCGCTGGCGCTGGTGAACATTTTGGTGACGGCGGTCGTTTTGTGGGTGATGAGTTAGAAAATTGCGAAGTGCGAATTTCGAGTTGCGAATAATCGAGGCGATGGCTGTTCCGATGATTCGTAATTCGAAATTCGGGATTTGAAATTTATTGAATGATTGTTAATCGCAAACCATTGACGTTCTGGGAAAAACTTTATCTGCCGGCGATTGTCGGCGGATTCAAAGTCACGATCCGGCATGCCGTCCGTTCGTTGTTCGGCGGCAAGACCGTCACGATGGAATATCCCGAGCAGAAATGGGCCGTGCCGGCGGATTATCGCGGCGCGCCGTACCTGGTGAAGGACCAGGACGGCAACACCAAATGCGTCTCCTGCCAGCTCTGCGAATTTGTCTGCCCGCCCAAGGCCATCAAAATCATCCCGCCCGGCCCGGCCGGCCGGCCGGCCGACCGGTCGAATGCGGAAAAAATGCCGCAGGAATTCGAGATCAACATGCTCCGCTGCATCTTTTGCGGCCTGTGCCAGGAAGTCTGCCCCGAGGAGGCCATCTTCCTGCAAAAAGACTATTCGCTCACCGGCCTGAGCCGCGAGGAAATGATTTACGACAAGGAAAAACTGCTTGCCCTCGGCGGCGTTCACGGCGGCATTCAGAAATGGAAACAAAAACTGGAAGAGGCGAAGGAGCAGGAGACTTTTCCGGTCAAAGTTTGACGCAAGGGAACCATGGCACTGTCCGATATTTTGCCTGACATTTTATTTTACCTGTTCGCGGCACTGACGCTGTTGTGCGGCGTGCTGGTCGTCGCCAATCCGTTCAGCCGCAACCCGGTCACGAGCGCGATGTTCCTCGTGTTGACCATCATTTCGATGGCCGGCCTGTTCGTGCTGCTGCACGCGTTCTTTCTCGCGGCGGTGCAGATCATCGTCTATGCCGGCGCGGTCATCGTCCTGTTCCTCTTCGTCATCATGCTGCTCGATCTGAAGGAGGAACAACGCCGTAAAATCAAACTGTTCGGCGCCGTCGCCGGGTTGGTCTCCGTCGGCGTCATCATGATCATTTCCTTGAAGGCGTTGAGAGCGGCACGACCGGGCGCCAATTTGCCGGCGCCGCAACTCGAAGGCGGCACCAACGCGCTCGGCCAACTCCTGTTCACGCAATACGTTTTGCCGTTTGAAGTCGTCTCCATCCTGCTGCTGGTGGCGATGGTCGGCGTGATTTTGCTGAGCAAGAAGGATTTGAAATAACATGCACGTGGGATTGGAACATTATTTGACCGTCAGCTTCCTGCTGTTTGGACTGGGGCTGCTGGGTGTCATCATGCGGCGAAACCTGCTGGTGATTTACATGTCGCTGGAGTTGATGCTCAATGCGGCGAACCTCGCGCTGGTCTCGTTTTCGCGGTTCAACAACAACCTGAACGGCCAGATCCTGGTCTTCTTCATCATCACCGTGGCGGCGGCGGAAGTGGCGGTCGGCCTGGCGCTCATCGTCGCCCTCTACCGCAAGCGCCAGTCGGCGCACGTCGAAGACCTCACCTCGATGAAACTGTAAAGAAATGAAAAAACGCCGAACATCCAACATCGAACATCGAACGACGAACCGGCAAACCTTGCCGGCTTTCGGTGCTCAGAGTTCAATGTTCGATGTTCAATGTTTCCATCTCATTGGATGAAACTCGAACTCCTGCCTTGGCTGATTCTGTTCCTGCCGCTGCTGGCGGCGGGTGGCATCACGCTGTTCACGCTGCGCTACCGCACCGTGAGTGCGCTGCTGTCCATCGGCGCCATTGTCACCGGCTTTGTCCTCTCACTGGTTTTCATCAACGCCAACGGCTGGCAGCCGTCATCCGCTGAGTCCATTGCCAACTGGCTGACCATCGGCGGCCTGCACGTGGATTTCGGACTGAAACTCGATGCGCTGAGCCTGATGATGCTCTTGATTGTCACCGGCGTTGGCGGCGCGATTCATATTTATTCCTTCGGGTACATGCACGCCGACCGCAGCTTTTCGCGCTTTTTCGCGTTCATGAGCCTGTTCACCTTCTCGATGCTTGGCATCGTGCTGGCGAACAATTTCATCGAACTGTTCATTTTCTGGGAACTGGTCGGCGTCTCCAGCTATCTGCTCATCGGTTTCTGGTTTGAAAAGCCCAGCGCCGGTGACGCGGCCAAAAAGGCGTTCATCGTCAACCGCCTCGGCGATTTCGGTTTCCTGCTCGGCATTTTGATGGTTTGGGGATTGTTGGGTTCGCTCAATTTCACGGTGTTGCAAAACAAGCTCACCGCCGATCCGGCCGTGCTCGGCGGAATGGCGACCGTTGCCGCGTTGCTGCTTTTCTGCGGCGCCGTGGGCAAGTCCGCACAATTCCCGCTGCACGTGTGGCTGCCGGACGCCATGGAAGGCCCGACACCCGTCAGCGCCCTCATCCACGCGGCCACGATGGTGGCCGCCGGCGTTTACATGCTGTGCCGGATTTTGTTTTTGCTCAATGCCGATGCGTTGCATGTCATTGCGTGGATCGGCGGATTCACCGCCTTGCTCGCCGCGTTGATTGCCGTCCAGCAAAACGACATCAAACGCATTCTCGCCTATTCAACGCTGTCGCAACTGGGTTACATGGTCATGTCCGTCGGCCTGGCCGGTCCAACACCGGCGATGTTTCACCTCACCACGCACGCCTTTTTCAAGGCGCTGTTGTTCCTTGGTGCCGGCTCGGTCATTCACGCCATGCATGACGAACAGGACATTTGGAAAATGGGCAGACTGCAGAAGAAGATGCCCGTCACGTTCTGGACCTTTTTGATCGGCACGCTGGCCCTGAGCGGGGTGCCGCCGTTCAGCGGTTTCTATTCCAAGGACAGCATCCTTGGCCAGGCATTGAGCCAAGGGAATTATGCGCTCTTCATCCTCGGCGCGGCGGTTGCCGGGTTGACGGCATTTTACATGTTCCGGTTGTTCTACGTCGCGTTTCTCGGCAAGCCGAAGACGCAAGCCGCCGAGCATGTCCACGAATCACCCGCCGTCATGGCCTGGCCGTTGCGCGTGCTGGCGGTGTTCGCGGTGATTGGCGGCGTCATTGGCGTCAGCCAGACCTACGCGTCGCAATTCTCGCCCGGCGAAGCCCGCGAGTCGTTCGGGCAAAGCCTGGTAGAGCCGCTCACGCATTCGCCCGCTGGCGTGCTGGTCGGGCTGGCTTTCATTGCGGCGGGCTTCTTTGCCGCGCGTGCCTTGTACCGCGATGCTGCCAGCGATCCGCTGCCGGAGAAGCTCGGCGGCCTGGCGACCGCGATGAAGCACAAATTTTACTTCGATGAGCTTTACGAGGCCACTTTCATTCGCGCGCATGATTTTATTGCGGCGGTGATGGATTGGATTGACCGCTGGCTGGTGGAAGGCTTGTGCATCGGGCTGGTGCGTGGCGGCACGGATTTGAGCGGTCGCGCATTGCGGCTGGTCCAGACCGGCAATCTCCAGACCTACGCCTTCCTGTTCGTGCTCGGCGTGGCGGTGGTGATGTATTTCGTTTTGGGAAAATAAAATGTCCATTTTGACCTACATTTTTGGCTGGCCGATTGTGGCGGCGCTGGCGCTGGTACTTGTGCCGCGCAATTACCGCGTCATCATCCGCGCGATCGCTGTGCTGGCCACGCTCATTTCGGCGGCGCTCGCGGTGAAAATGTTCTGCGCCTACGGCAGTGCGCCAATGGACGCAGACGGCTACCGTTTCGTGCAACAGATTCCGTGGGTCGAATCGCTCGGCATCAGTTACCACGTCGGCGTGGACGGCTTGAACGTCGGGCTGATTTTGATGGGCGCCATCGTCGCCTTCGCGGCGGCGTGCTGCTCGTGGGAAATCAAGGAACGCGAGAAGGAGTTTTACATCCTGCTGCTGGTGATGAGCGGCGGCATTCTGGGCGCGTTTGCGTCCCTGGACCTGTTCTTCTTCTATTTCCTGCATGAACTCGCGCTGGTGCCGACGTTCATCATGATTGGCGTCTGGGGCCGGGGTGAACGGAAGAACTACGCCACGTTCCAGATCACGCTTTACCTGAGCCTGGGCGCGCTCATTGCCTTGATCGGGCTGCTCGCGCTGTATGTGCAATCCGGCGCGAACACATTCGATATTCCCCGGCTCACGGAATACATCCGGCGGCACCCGCTGTCGGTGCATGCACAAAACCTCATCTTCCCGTTGTTGTTGTTCGGTTTTGGGATTCTGGTATCGCTCTGGCCGTTTCATTCCTGGGCGCCGCTGGGTTACGGTTCCGCGCCGTCGCCCACCTCCATGCTGCACGCCGGCGTGTTGAAAAAGTTCGGGCTTTACGGCCTGATCCGCATTGCCTTGCCCCTGCTGCCGCAGGGCGCGCAAGGTTGGATGCAAATCCTCGCCTGGCTCTGCCTCGGTAACATCCTGTACATCGGCTGGGTGGCGATGCGACAGAAGGACCTCAACCTGCTCATCGGCAATTCCAGTGTGGCGCATATGGGCTTTATTTTCCTCGGCATCGCGAGCCTGAACCTCATCGGCGTGACCGGCGCGGAGTTCATCATGGTGGCACACGGTTTCCTCGCCGCGCTGTCGTTTGCGTTGAGCGGTTACATTTATCAGAAGACCGGCACGCTCCAAATCAGCGAACTGGGCGGGCTGTGCCGGCAGCTGCGGTTCATCGGCACGGTCCTGCTCATGGCAGCGATGGCCGGCTGTGGTTTGCCGGGTTTTGCCAATTTCGTCGGCGAAGTCACGGTGTTCTTCGGCGCCTGGACGGTGTTCCCGCTCGTGACCGGCCTGGCGCTGTGGGGCGCACTGATCATCGGCGCGGTTTACATGACGCGCGCCATCCGCAACGTGCTGCACGGGCCGTTGCCGGACAAATGGGCGGGCCTGGCCGACGCCTCAAATCTCTGGCGCAAGCTGCCTTACGCATTGTTGCTGGCGAGTTTGTTTGTGTTCGGCTGTTTCCCGCGGCTGCTGACCGATAAAATCACGCCTGACGCGGAAAAGATTGTAGCGATGGCACGAGGGGAAACGGTTGCTATGGGTAGCACCCGCCTCCGGCGGGTTCAATTAGGCGTCCCGCCGAATTGGATAGACACGCGAGAGACCAAAGTTGATCCGATAAACCCTGCCGCGTCTCGTCCGCTGACAGTTTCGGGCGCGACGCCCGAAACCACCCGCGGGACGCGGGTGCTACACGACAATTCCGCTGTCGCCCTGGCCAATAATACGATCTTGAATCAATGAACGCTTCCTTGATGAGTCTGGAAATCTGGGTGATTGCGCTCGGCGTCGTGCTGATGCTGGCGGATTTCGGCTTCGGTCTCGCTCCCGAACGCCGGCGGTTTCTCGCCTATCTGGCCATCGCCACACTCGGGACCCTGCTCATCACGAACCTGGGTAATTACACCACCGGCACGGCCTTCAACGGTTCGTTCGTGGAAGACACGCTCGCGGTGTTTTTCAAGCGGTTTTTCCTCGTGGCCGCCATGCTGGTGCTCTTCATGTCGGTGGAATTCTCCGACCGCATCGCCGGGGGCATCACCGAATACTACTCGCTGATTGTCTTTGCGCTGTCGGGCATGTTGTTCGCCGCCTCGGCCAACGACTTCGCCATGCTCTTTGTTTCCATCGAACTCATCACCATCACGTTTTACGTGCTGACGAGTTTTCAACGCGGCCGGCTGATTTCACTCGAAGCGGGCGTGAAATACCTGATTCTGGGCGCGCTGTCGTCGGCCTTCCTCGTATTCGGCATCGCGCTGGTGTGGGGCACCACCGGCCAGTTGAATTTCAACAAGCTCGCGTTGGTCGCCGCGCAATTCGAAACCAATAAAATCTTCCTCCTGGGCGTGCTGTTCGTGCTGGTCGGGCTCGGTTTCAAAATCGCCGCGTTTCCCTTTCAGATTTGGGCGCCGGACGTTTACCAGGGCGCGCCAACACCGACCACGGCCTTTTTGGCGGTCGGTTCCAAGGCTGCCGGTTTTGTCCTGTTGCTGCGCGTGCTCTTCACCGCCCTGCCGGACATAGCGAAACATTGGGCAGACCTGCTTATTGTCATTTCCGGCATCACCATCCTGTACGGCAACCTGTGCGCGCTGCCGCAGCGCAATTTAAAGCGATTACTCGGCTATTCGAGCATTGCGCACGCGGGCTATCTGTTGCTGGGCGTGGCGGCGTTAAGCGTGAGCGGGCAGGCGGCGTTGCTCTATTATCTGGCCGGTTATCTGTTCACCGTGGTGGCGGCATTCCTGGTGATTTGCGTCGTGATGCGGCACCTGGACAACGAGGACATTTCCGCACTGGCAGGTTTGCATCAGCGTTCTCCGTTGCTGGCCGTCACGATGACGCTGGCGATGGTGTCGCTGGCGGGCATCCCGCCGATGGCAGGTTTCTTTGGAAAATTTCTGCTGTTGAAAGCCGTCATCCAGCAGGGCGCAATCAATCACAATCATGGTTATTATTGCCTCGCGTTCACGGCGCTCGTCGGGGTGGTGATTTCGCTCTACTACTATTTTGGCGTCATCCGTGCCATTTACTGGAGCCCAAACACGCCGGATTTATCACCCATCCCCTTGTCCGGGCCGGTCAAATTCTCCGTCTGCGTCTGCATCGCCGGCATGTTCTGGATCGGCCTGTTTCCGAGCGTGGTGTTCAACCTCGCCACGGAAGCGGCCAAAGCACTGTCGCTGTAAATCCGGTTCACCTCCTTCGACGGTGCGCACCACTTGAAACTCAGCGAGTCTGCGGTTCGTTGCCCCACCACAACAAACATAGCCCGGCTTCGTGGGTCTCGGCATCCGGAAAAACCGATTTACCCGAATCGTCTTCCGCCACCGTCGTCCACGCCCGCGTATCCAGACCCTCAACGTACCGCGAGTGATTCCCGGTTTGCGCCGGTTCAACCGGTCCAAATAAATGGAACTTTGGCTTCACATTGGTGAAGGTCGCGGAAGCGGACGGGGCATTGGTCCGTGACGCCGATTGGGTGTTGGGCGTTTGCTGGGCCACGGCCTGGCACGCAGCGAACAGGACAATCAGAAACAATGTTCGCTCCTTTTTCATGGGTTAACCTCGGCCCGCGGCGCGGGTTGTCAAGTGCTCCAACATTAAAGCGCGGAGCCGTCTGTCGGCGTGAGCCGCCGGCGCCGGAAGCAAATCACACCACCCGCATCTGCACGGCGTCCACAATTTCGGTGCCGACGGAAATGGCGCCGACGATGACCACCGTCGTGCCACGATGCAGCCGACCCTGTTCGACCAGCGTTTTCAGCGCCCGTTCGATGGTGTTCTGCGGATTGATGAAATCAAATTCCACCACGAACGGCGTGACGCCCCAGCATAACGTGAGTTCATTGGCGCCCTTTTCGTTGTCACACAATCCATAAATCGGAGAATAGCGCGGCCGCATCCAGGCGGCATAGCGCGCCATGTGGCCGTGGCGTGTGAACGCCAGCACGGCCTCGGCCTTCAATTCGTTGGCCATGACCACGGCGCTCTTGACCAGTTTTTCACGCGGGTTGGTCAGTTCCGCCGAGTCGTGAAACTGCGCGTTGCCGCTGCGTTCAATGCGCTTGGCGATGCGGTCGAACACCTCGATGCACTTGACCGGGTATTTGCCGACGGTCGTCTCGCCACTGAGCATGATGGCGTCGGCCTCTTCAAACACGGCGTTGGCCACGTCCGTCACCTCGGCACGGGTGGGCATGGGCGATTCAATCATGCTCTCCAGCATGTGCGTCGCCACGATGACGGGCTTGCCATGGCGCAAACAGGTTTTCACGATGCGGCGCTGGACGATGGGCAGTTCTTCGTAGGGAATTTCAATGCCCAGATCGCCGCGCGCCACCATGATGGCGTCGGCTTCGCGGACAATGGATTCCAGATTGATCACCGCCTGCTGGTCCTCAATTTTGGCAATGACCACCGGCGCCGGTTTGCCCTCCTCAAACAGCTCCCGCAACTGCAATAAATCGCGGGCTTCGCGGACGAATGACAGGGCGACAAAGTCCACGCCGACTTCCAAACCGAGTTTCACGTCCTTGATGTCCTTGGCCGTGAGCGCAGGGAGGCTGACCTTGACGCCGGGCAGATTGATGTGGCGCCGGCTGCCGAGCGTGCCCGCGGTGAGCACCTCGCATTCAACCTTGTTGCCGGATTTGGCGAGGACTTTCATCTCGATGGCGCCATTGTCCACGAGCACGACGTCGCCGACGTTGATGTCGTTGACAAAATTCTCGTAATTCACGTCCACCGAATGCTCCTCCAGGTCACGTTCGCCGCGGACGGTGAGGGTGAACTTCTGGCCGGGTTGCAAATCGAGCGGCACGCCGAGGTCGCCGGTGCGGATGGCCGGCCCCTGGGTGTCCATCATGATCCCGATGAACTGCTGGCGGGCGGCGGCCGCCGCGCGGATGTCCTGGACCACGCGGCGCACCCAATCGTGCGGCGCGTGCGACATGTTGAGACGGAAGATATTGACGCCGGCGTCAATGAGCTTGCCAATCATTTCCGCCGAATCCGTCGCCGGGCCGAGGGTGGAAATGATTTTCGTTCTGCGGACGTTTCCCCGTTGCACGCGCAAAAACATACCCGGGCAGGGTGCAATTAAAAGTTTTTAATCGGTTGCAGCCAATTCTAATGGCAAATGGGGCTTGCCAGCGCCCGCCCCGACGGTCATATTAAATGCACGAATTTATGGCAGACGCGGCAAATAAATATCCCGAAAACGTCCCGGGCAAATATTACGTGGACAACCAGTGCATTGACTGCGACCTGTGCCGCGAGACGGCGCCGGACAATTTCAAGCGCAACGATGACGGCGGCTACTCGTTCGTCTACAAACAGCCGGCCTCGCCCGACGAGGAAGCGCGCTGCAAGGAAGCCAAGGAAGGCTGCCCGGTCGAAGCCATCGGCGACAACGGGACCTAGCTTCCACCCGGATCGGCGGGGTGGGTCACCCAAGGCCCGGAGCCGGTTATGGGAACCCGTATAACCCGTCCCTCCGAAGTTTTTCCCGCTCAGGCGCGCGGATGAAATTTCCGGTGAATTTCCCGCAGCCGGTTGCCCGTAACGTGCGTGTAAACCTCCGTGGTGCTGATGTTGGCGTGGCCCAGCAATTCCTGAATCACCCGCAAATCCGCCCCGTGTTCCAATAAATGCGTCGCAAAACTGTGTCGCAACATGTGTGGCGTGATGTTGCGCGCAACCCCGGTCCGCTGTACCCGGCGCTTGATCCGCAACCACAGGGTCACCGACGCAAACGGCGTGCCGCGTTTCGTCAGAAATACATTCGCCGGCGAACGCGGCGTAACGAGCTTCGGCCGCCCGGCTCCAATATAACGATTCAATGCTTCCACGGCTTTTTTGCCCACCGGCACCACGCGCTCCTTGTTGCCTTTGCCGATAACATTAATAAACCCGGCGTCGAGATGCAGCTGCTCCAGCCGCAGATTTTTCAATTCCGACAGCCGCAGGCCGGAGGCATAGGCCAGTTCCATAATTGCCTGGCCACACAAATTATCAGGCGTTTCCGGCATTTCGGGAACGAGCAGTTTCGTGATTTCGTCGTTCGTCAGTGCCTTCGGCAGACGTTTCCACCGGCGCGGCAACGAGAGGTTTTCGGCGACATTGACGGGCAATAATCTTTCGTTCTCGGCAAACCGGTAAAGCGCCCGCAACGCGGCGATTTCGAGATAAACACTCTCGCTGCTCAATCGCTGGGTGGATTCCTTCGGCTGGTCCGCCAGCGGCCGTTCGCGTTCGTGCTGCAGGAACGACATGAGGTGCTTCAATTCAACCGATTTCCAGTCCGTGAGATTTTGCGTCGCCGCCCAGGTGGTGAATTTGCCGAGCAATGCCGCGTACGTTTTCGCCGTGTTGTCCGATTGGCCGCGTTCGTGGCGCAGGTATTGCAGGAAATCTTCGACGAGCGAATTCATGAAGCAAGGATAACGGAGTAAGCAGCAAGGAGCTAGCGTTCGGCACGTTTTTTGGAAAAGGAGTTGATCAGACCTTGAGTTAAAGCGCTGGCTTCCATGGCAACGGTCCGGAGTTTTTGAACCGCAGCGTCTTCGGCCAGTTGATTGTCGCGTACAACGTAAAGCAGCGATTTCACCTCGCCAGCGGAAGCGCGGGCGATATTCCAGAATTGAAGTTTTTCACCTTCACCAACCCGATCAAAACCCTCCGCGAGATTGGTCATGGCGGAAACTACAGCTCGTTGTAGCTGATCGCGCAAACCAAAGTCATTTTTCAACGGCGACATCCTGCAAATCTGGTAAACACCGTTCGTCAGCTCTCTAGCTTTCCGCCAAGCATTGAGATCCTCAAATTGCATTCTTGCTTCTTTCTCCTGACTCCTTACTCCGTCACAGGCTCTTGCCTGTGAGCCGCTCGTATGCCTCCAGATATTTCGCGCTGGTTTTGGCAACGACGTCGGGCGGCAGCACCGGACCAGGCGGGGTCTTGTTCCAGTCGAGCGTTTCGAGGTAATCGCGGACAAATTGCTTGTCGAAGCTCGGCTGGCCGCGGCCCGGTTGATACTGGTCCGCAGGCCAGAAACGCGAGGAATCCGGCGTCATCACCTCGTCAATCAGGATCAATTTGCCGTCGCTCAGGCCAAACTCGAACTTGGTGTCGGCAATGATGATGCCGCGTTGCCGGGCGTAATCGCGTCCGGCCCGGTAAATCTTCAGGCTCAAGTCCCGCGCCTGCGTCGCGAGTTCGTCACCGACGATTTTCTGCGCCTGCGCGAACGAGATGTTTTCGTCATGGCCGGCCTCAGCCTTGGTGGACGGCGTGAAAATCGGTTCGGGCAGTTCGGCGGATTCGGTCAGACCGGCGGGCAGCTTGATACCGCAGACGGTCTGCGCCTGCTTGTATTCCTTCCAGCCGGAGCCGGAAAGATAGCCGCGCACGATGCATTCGATGGCCAGCGGTTTGGCCTTTTTCACAATCATCGAGCGGCGGGCCAGCTGGTCGGTAAACGGCTGGAGGTTTTTCGGCAGGGGATCGGACGCCCTGGCGAGCAGGTGGTTCGGCACGAGTCCCGCGAATTTCTCGAACCAGAAATGCGAGATCTGTGTGAGCACCTCGCCCTTGCGCGGAATGCCGTTGGGCATGATCACGTCAAAGGCGGAAATGCGGTCGCTGGCGACCAGCAGCAGGGCATCGCCGAGGTCGAAAATGTCGCGGACCTTGCCGCTGCGGAGTTTTTTGATGCCGGGTAAATCGAGTTGCAGGATTGGTTCGTTTGCCATCTGCGAATTATTAAAGTCTGAAGTCCAACATTTAAAGCCCAAAGTCACCCTCGCTCGGAGGCGGAAATCCAATTTTACGCCGCCGCGCGTTGGATGAGCTTGACCTGTAAAGGAATGCTCGCCAGCGACCGGCCGTCCAGTGAAATGTCCACCGAATACAACCCGGCCTCGACGAAATTCAATTTTTGGATGTTTACAACAAAGTTGTGGGTGATGAAATGCACGTCCTCGGGCAGCGTAATGGCCACCGGGATTTCCATGGCCGGCATGACGGAACGGCCATCGGCGTTGATGAAATTGAGCGCCAACTTGTGCTGGCCCTCGTCGCCGGTGGCGAAGGTGACGCGCAGCGCCACCGCGCATTGCAGATGAATGGCGGGCAACGACTGCGTATAAATCGTGTCAAACCCGCCCAGCACATTGAGCTTGTTGCTGCTGTCCTGCGTCGCGGCGTCGCAGAGCATGGCCACTTGAACATTCATGGGAACATAAAGCCACAGATTACACCCCGTGGCACGAATTTCTTTACCCAATTTTTCCGCTTGACATACATAGATACTATATGTATAGTGCCCCTATGATTCGAAAAGAACTGGTCGCGGCGTCAGCCGAGCCGCTGATTTTGTCGCTGCTCGCGAAGGGCGAGAGTTACGGTTACGCCATTATTCAGGAAGTCAAGGCCCGCTCGGACGGCAAGCTGCAGTGGACCGACGGGATGCTGTACCCGGTGTTGCACCGGATGGAACACCGGGGCCTGATCAAGGCACGCTGGGGCGAAAGCGAGACCGGGCGGAAGCGGAAATATTATTCGCTTAAAAAGGACGGCAAAACCGCCATGGCCAAACACCACGAACAATGGTCGCTGGTCCATTCGGTTTTGGCCGGTCTGCAAAAAGAGCAATATGTTTGACCTTGAACGATCCATCACCGACTGGCGGCGGCGAATGCTGGCTGCCGGGATCAAAACGCCCGTGCCCCTGGAGGAACTGGAAATTCATCTGCGCGAGGAAATCGGGCAACAGATTAAATCAGGATTAAGCGAGCACCGAGCATTTGAAATTTCCATCCAGCGGATGGGGCAACCTGAAACTCTCAAGACTGAATTTAAAAAAAATGAAGGCATTGCAATGAAAACAATTGGAATCCTTGCCATCGTTGCCGGCGCAATAATTATCCTTTGGATATTAGCCGAACATCCTGGCGCAGCACACGTGAGCCGAAACGAACAAATGGAGTGGTTGTTCACCGGCGGTGCCGTTGTCTTCTTCGGCTTGTGCAACGCATTCTTTTATTTCGAAGCGGGCGACAGCCGGAACGTCAGGCGGTGGAAAATAACCGGAACCGCCTATTCCGCATTTGCCATCTGGCTTTCGGCGGTGCCGATGATGTTGTTTCTCACCGTGCCGAAATTCAGTGCCGCGGTTGGCGTGACCGAACGAATTTTTGTTTTTGCCGCACTGGCGGTGAATTTACTTTCCATTTTAGGCTGGAAAAAATGTCGGGCGATTCTTCCCGTCGTCCGCAACCAGCGAACCAGAACCATGGTGGGAACCGCCGGCTGCTTTTTGGGACTGATTTTTGTAGCACTTTGCTTTTTCATGACGCCGTTACATTTCTCCATCGGCATCATTTTGCTGACGTGGACTTTGGCCATGGCGTCGGTCCTGGGTGGCGTGGGCTACGGATTGGAAAACGCCGCTCTAAAAGAAAATGCCGTCATTGATTCGTAAAAATGTTTGATCTCGAAAAATCCATTGCCGATTGGCGTAAGCAAATGCTCGCCGCCGGCATCGAAATGCCCGTGCCGCTGGAGGAACTGGAATGCCATCTGCGCGAAGAAATCGAGCAGCAGATGCAATCAGGATTGAGCGAGCGGGAATCTTTCGATTCTGCCGCCCGGAAAATCGGGCAAGCCCGCGTGTTGAAATCAGAATTCAAAAAGGCGGGTGTCCCGGTGGAAATGCGATTCGTGCAGTTGACGGGAATTGCCTGCGCCGCGGTTGCGGGTCTCCTTTCGCTGTGGACTGTGCTGGTGATTTTGACTGTCCACGAAGTCAATCTGGCCGGGCGGGTGTTCGGACTGGCCGCGGTCGCAGCCATCCTTTTCAGCTGGCGCCATGGCCACCGGTTTCTCCCGGCCATCAGCAGCCGGCGGCTCCGGGTCGTCGTCGAGGTAGCATGCTGCCTGGCGAGCGTCGGGGGAATGATGTTGTTCATAAAATTCATCCCGCGGTGCCTGGGTCAAATTCCCGTGGAGCAAATGCTGATCTTGTTCCTCCTGGCTTGGGCGGCGACGGCCATCCTGGGGGGAATGGTTTATGGTCTCGAAAAAGCCGCCCGCAAAGTCAACGAACAATATGTTTGACCTCGAACCATCCATTGCGGACTGGCGGCAACAGATGCTCGCCGCCGGCATCCAAACCCCCGTGCCGCTGGAGGAACTGGAAAGCCATTTGCGCGAGGACATCGCGCGGCAGATGAAATCGGGCTTGAACGAACAAAAAGCTTTTGAGGTTTCCGTTCAGCGGATCGGTCAACCTCAAACGATCAAACGGGAATTCAAAAAGGTGGAAAGGAAACAAATGAAACGAATCCTCATCATCAGCGCGGGAGTGGTCGGCATCCTTGTAGGGATGGCGTTTGTCATGCCGGCGGTTGCGCAATATCGGCACGAAGGAGCCATGACTCTTAATGAAATAGACCTGCTTCTGCTTGGGTTTGGTTTGTCTCTCGGCGGCGGAAGTGTGGCCGTTTTCACTTTCAAAAAGCGCAGAGCCTAGCCGCGCGCGGTCAGGAACTTTTTCAACTCCTCCGCCGCTTTACCGCCGAAGCCGGGAACGGCGGCGATTTGTTCCAGGGTTGCCGTTTTCAACCGCTGCACCGAGCCGAATCTTTTCAGCAGCGCCGCCTTGCGCGCCTCGCCGATGCCGGGAAATTCGTCCAGCACGCTTTCGGAAATCCGTTTGACGCGCAGTTGCGCGTTGTAACTGTTCGCCACCCGATGACATTCGTCGCGAATCCGCTGCAGCAATTTCACCGCCGGATGGTCGAGGCCGGGCCGCAGCGGTTTGCTTTTGCCCGGCTGGTAAATTTCCTCGAACTCCTTCGCCAGCCCGATGACGGGGATCTTTTCCAACCCTAACTTTGCAAGCTCGGCGCAGGCGGCGTTCAACTGGCCTTTCCCGCCGTCAACCATGATGAGGTCGGGAAAATCAGGAGATCGGAGTTGGAAGTTGGGAGTTGGGGGCTTGTTTCGAGCGTCTTTCCCCATCTTCGAGCTTCCATCTGCCACCTCCTTTTTCAGCCGCGCGTAGCGGCGGAAAACCACCTCCGCCATACTCGCAAAATCATCCTGCCCCTCCACGGTCTTGATTTTGAACCGGCGATAATTCGCGCGGTCCGGCCGGCCGTTCTTGAAACTGACCAGCGACGCGACCGCAAACGTGCCGCTGATGTTGGAAATGTCGAAACCTTCAATCCGCTGCGGCGGCTTGCGCAAGCCGAGCACCTTCGCAAGCTCAATCAAATCGCTTCCCGGATTGATGGAAAGCGGCAGCGTGTACGGCACGCGCTCAAATTTCCGCTCCTTTTTGGTCGTTTCCTTCAGGTCACGGATGAGGTCACGCAGACCGGCGGCCTTTTCGTAATCCTGCGCCAGCGCCGCTTTTTTCATTTCGACGGCGAGCTGTTCCTTCATTTCGGCGCACTGGCCTTCGAGGAAATCACAGGCAGCCGTCACCTGTTCCAGATATTGTTCGCGCGTGACATTGCCGATGCACGGGGCGGTGCAATGTTTCAAATGCGCGTAAAGGCAATGCTTGTAGTCGGCCTCGCCCGGCGTGAACGCGCGGCAGCCGCGCAGGTTGAACTGCCGCCGTACCAGCGCCAGCGTGTTGCGCAACGCGCCTGAATTCGAGAACGGCCCGAAGTACCGCGCCCCGTCGTCCTTCCGGAACCGGGTGAAGGCAAAGTTCGGGATCGGGTCGTTGAGGTTCACCTTGAGCATCAGAAACCGTTTGTCATCGCGAAAACTGACGTTGTAACGCGGATGAAATTCCTTGATGAGCTTGCCTTCGAGCAGGAACGCTTCGGGCTCGCTGCGGACGACGTGGAAATCGAGGTCGCAAATCGCCTCGACCAGGGCATTGAACTTCAGGTCCCAACCCATCCGGCGCGACGGATGGAAATACTGGTTCACGCGCTTGCGCAGATCGCGCGCCTTGCCGACATAAATGACCGTGCCAAACCGGTCCTTCATCAGGTAGATGCCGGGCTTGTGTGGCAAAGTACCCAATTTCTTGCGGATGGAATCACTGATCGGCACGCAGGGAATTTCGCGCAAAGGCGCAAAGGCGCAAAGAATTTTCGCCAGAAAATTGTGCTTGCGGAGAAAACGCTATCGGCGTATTGAGCGGCCAACTCAACGAAAGGAAATCCATGTCCGACAACCAAACACAAACTCCGCCACCAACAGTCCCGCCGCCAACCACAACTCCCTCCGCACCAGCTCCCGGCTCGCCTGAAAGCCAGGCACGCACCTGGAACATGCTCTGCCATTTGAGCGCGCTGGCCGGCTTTGTCGTCCCCTTCGGGACCATTCTTGGTCCGTTGCTGGTGTGGCAGATCAAGAAAAACGAAATCCCCTCCGTGAATATCCATGGCAAGGCAGCCTTGAATTTTCAGATTACCGTGCTGATCGCCGTGCTGGCTTCGATCGCATGCGGAATTGTTCTTTCCGTCATCTGCATCGGGGTATTGTTTTTCTTCCTGGCGGCGGCCATTGGTCTGGCCAGCCTCATCCTTGCCATCATCGCGGGCATCAAGGCCAATAACGGCGAGGATTACAAATATCCATTCAGCCTTGAATTGGTAAAGTAAGCGCGAGAGGCGACTCGTTCTTCGCCCTTCTCACTTCGTATTTTGTTTCATGTGCCGGTGGACGAAGAAGTAATAAAGTCCGCCCAGCGCCAGCGCGGCGCCACCGAGCCACAGGGCCACGTGTCGCAGCTCGCCGTGCATGAGTTGTTCGTCCTGGCCTGCCTTGACGCCGACGTAACAAAGCACCGAACACCAGGTCGCCGCGCCCAGCAACGTGAAAAGGGAAAACTTCAGGTAATCCATCCGGGCGACGCCGGCGGGAATGCCGACGAGTTGCCGCGCCCCCGGCAGCAATCGCGCCACGAACACGCCCATCGGACCGTAGTGGGACATCCAGCGCTCACTTTTCTCGATTTTGTCCGGCGGCATCAAAATATAACGGCCATAACGCACGAGCAGCGGCCGGCCGGCCGCCCGCGACAGCCAATACATGATGGTGGCTCCCAGCCAGGAACCGAATGTGCCGGCAACGACCAGGCCGATTTCCGCCGGCCACCCGACGAAATGAAAACTGAAGATGTTTAACCCTTCAAACCAGGCCAGATAAGCCGCTGGCGGCATGATAGCTTCGGCGGGAATCGGCAGGACGGAACTTTCCATCGTCATGAGCAGCACGATGACCGGGTAACCGGCGGTCTTGAGTGTGGCGAGATACCAGGTCAGGAGCGGCTGGAAAATGGATTTGAACATCGGGCGTTAAAAATGAGTCCGCTAATTACGCGAATTGGCACAAATTGGAAAGGCGCAAATTATTTTGCTGCCGGACTTGATAGTAGGGCACGACGTAAGGAGTGCTGGTGCCAACGACTCGTTACCTTGTCGCCTACCAAATTAGGACGCCGCCATTATTTCGGCGGGTGCGCGTAGTAATTTTGAACTTCCTGTTCCGTCGCCGGCTGCGGCCAGACCCAGTCAAGGGCTTGTTCGTCTTGCCAATAGAAACTTGAACTTGTGATCCCATTCTCCAGCGAAGGATTGCCACTGTCGTCTTCACCATTTTCGCCGACGGAATAAAGCAGAAATGTCCTATCAGCATTCCGCCGGTAACGTAACGGCTGGCCGTCCATATAATCAATCGGAACGGCCTTCAGAAATTCGGGAACCAGTTCATCCAACGAGTTCGGCAATTGATGATGCCGGATTTCATAGCGTTTGAGCGCAATCGCCGTAATAACGACATTCCGAGTAATCTCCGCATTCACCACCTTGCGCATCGCAACAAGCTGGCTGCTGGCATTTTGAGCTAGAATAGCATAGGGGTTGTCTTTTACTGAAGCGAAACCGAACCAAGCAAAATTTGTTTTTACAAACGTTTGGACCAGCGGGAATGACTTATTGGTTTCCATCATTTGAATTCCATCTATCAAAGCTTGGGACATGTGTAATCCTCGAACTTCATCCGTGTAAGACCAGAACCACCGCCATTGATATTTGTCCCATTGAAGCAGAATTTGATCAATTACTTTCCTTGGGAAGGCTCTGTCGTCTTCCAAAACATAAGTTCCGCCCGCTGTTCGCTTGTATCGATGTTCTTCTGACGGCATGTTCCATGCGACCACTTCATCAAGATTTGTCGGCGATTGACGGAGGTCATTTAGCCAGCGCAAATCGTTCACCCGCTCGAATAAAAAAGTATTCTTCATTGAACTAATGAATTCAAGCGATTGCCAGTCTCGCTGCAATTGCGCAAGATCTTCGTTGGAAACGTTGGTTGTTTGCAGGATATCCCAAGTTGCACCAGCACTCATTTGAGTAATGGCAAAACGGACAAGCTGGGAAATTTCGAACCTTTCGTCGGTCTCGCCTTTAACAAAGGCAAGCATCGCACGAACATCAACACAAGCATTCCCAGTTTCACCTTGATGCAAATTGTATAATTCCGAAGTTTCTAGCCATTCGACTGCCAATTTGACCCGAGGCAAATGCGACATAAGGGCAAGGGCCTTTAAGTCAGAATAATCCATGTTAAAATCAAGCGTCGGTTTTTCTATAAGCCTCCGGAAGTCATTAAGATTGTTTTGTCTCTCGGCCAATTGCGTACCCAATTCGCCCCACGTGTTGGTCGGGCCGTTGTCTTCGGAATCGTGAATGGCGGGTTGTTGCCAGCCAATCATTTCCTTCCCCGGAATGGTCCTGTTCATGTCATACGGCGGGTTGTTAAAAAATATCGCGTTGGTGTAATTACTCTCCGAATGAATTTCGGCGAGCGCATTGGTGATGAGCGGCGCACCATTCTGATCCGGCGGCACGGGCGGCGGAATCACCTGCGCCAGATCCATCGGTTCGCCCTGGGCCTTGAGCCGGGCGATGTAGGCTTCCGTGGCAGCACGCAGTTGATAATGGCGAATGACCGGAACGAGAATCGCCACGCCAAAAAAAACGCCAAAGACGATTAAGATTTTCCGACGAAGGCTCATGTCTTAGGATACCAATCTGGTTTTACGCCGATCCCTGCGAAACAAAAGGAGAAAATTGGCAGTGCTGTGTTTTGCAGCTTTCGGTGGGGCGAGCGTCCTCGCGAGCCGGCTCGTCAGCAGCCTCGCCCCACCTGACTGTACGACTACCAGAAAATTCGTGGAATCCGTGTCACGGCTTTGCCCTTTATGCCTTCAGAAAATAATTCCGCTGCTTTTCGCTGATGGACATGCCTAGTTTTTCCATCACGGCCAGCATATCCTCCCAGACCTTGCGCTTCTCGCTCATCGCCTGGTTGCGGAGCAGGTAGGCCGGATGATACGTCGGCATGAGCGGGATGCCGCGATAGGTCTTCCAGGTTCCGCGCAGTTTGGTGATGCCGAGCGTCTTGCCCAGCAACCCTTCCACCGCTGTCGCACCGAGGGCGACGAGCACTTTGGGCCGGATCAAATCAATCTGCTCGTGCAGATACGGAATGCAGGTGGCCATTTCCTCGGCGGTCGGTTTGCGGTTGCCGGCGGACTGGCCGGGCGTATCGGGCCGGCACTTCAAAATGTTGCCGATATAAACATCCGCGCGTTGCAGTCCCGTGGCCTGGATGATTTTGGTCAACAACTGGCCGGCCTTGCCGACGAACGGCTCGGCTTGCTCATCTTCGTCCGCCCCCGGCGCTTCGCCCACGAACATGAGCTGGGCATCAATGCTGCCGACGCCGAACACGACGTTTTTGCGCGACGACGCCAGGTGGGGGCATTTCACACAGGCCAGCGCCCGTTCGCGCAACGCGGCAAAGGCAGCGGCTTTGGCCTGCGGATCCAGCAGCGGCCCTTGGTTGGGAACCGTTTCGCCCGGCAACGCGAGCAAAGACGCCTGCCCAGCAGGCGGTAAAGGCGATCGCAGCAGCGTGGCGGCCCTTGGCTTTTGGTAGGGACGAGCCGCCGGCTCGTCCGATTTGAGAGTCGGGACTTCCGGCGGACGCGCGGGCCGCGCGTCCCTACCTGTAACCGGCTGTGCCAAGGCACGGAGGACTTCGGGCGACACGGCAACGCTACGCACGCCGCGCGATTTCAAATCCTCCAGATGTTGGATCGTTGCGTCGAGCAACTGGCCGTAGGCATCAGACATGACGTCATCGTAGCGGCCCGGTCGCAGAGCACAAAATTTATTTGTTCACAGTTTGCACCGGCAACCACGGCGCCATCGGCGTCAACGTCACCGGGCCCAGGAGGCCGGAATCCGTCAACGGCCAGTTTGAGGCATCGAACGGATGGTAGTTGATATCCACAAAATTGATGTCGTGAAATATTTTCCACGGCACGTGTCGCCGGTCCAAATCGCGGATGCGGTTGGCCGAAACGTTGGTGACTTCGACCTCCAGTTTATTGTTTGTCGGTTTTAAATTATCCACCGCCACACCGAAGGGCGATGTGATGAACGTGCCATAATCCTTCCCATTCAGCCGCACCCGCGCACTCTGGCAGACCGTGCCCAGATTAAGAAAAAAACTTCCGCCGGCCGGCGCCGGGGCGTCAAAAGCAATCGTGTAAAGGGCGGTGCCGGCAAACCGCCGGGCATTGGTGTCGCCCAGTTCCGTCCACGACGCGAGCTTCGTGGTTTGGAAGGACGCGGGAAGTACCGGCCCGCCCTGGATAAATTTGACGTTCCACCCGCCGGCAATTTCAACTGGCGGGCCATTGGTCTGCCAGCAGGTCCAGGCCGGGCCGTTGACCTCCTGACGGGCGAACGCGCGCAAAATCAGCGAGCCGCCGGGTTGCAGTTGCAGATATACCTGCGTTTGGCCGTTGACCTGGCGAATGGCGGCCATGCCGGTGTCTCCCGTCATCGGGTCGAGAATGGCAATGGATTTCGCCGAATGCCCGAGCGTCACCCAACCGGAAAAATTCGTTTCGCCGCGATTGGCAATGAAGTAATGCCAGCCTTCGTCAAACGAGCGACGAACGAAAAACAGGCCGGGGTAATCGGTCATCGGCTCACGCACAACGCCAGCCCGAGCCAGGGCCGCCTCATCATTGCCGACCAGGATTCGGCCCTCGCCCACTGCAGCCTCCTGCAAATTTTCGCCAATGCCGGTCGATTTGATTTCAGCCAGCAATTTCTTAAATGTCGCGCGGCGTTCCTCCAAATGGCCCCAGCCCGGCACATCGGCGGGCAGGTGGGATTCAAAGATCACCGTCGCGCCGGCCCGGGCCAGGGCGATCAACCTGGCCAGCGTCGGCACCGGCATGAGTTCACACACAGGCACGACCACCACCCGGTAATCACCGCCGGGAACCCGAAGGTTTCCCTTTACGGTGGTCGCGGTGACCAGTTGCCGGTCGGAGACGTAGTCGAAGCCATACCCCCGATGCCAGAGTTGATTGGCGGTCTGGCCGATGGGCTGGTTTTCAAACCAGGCGGTCTGGCTGACGGTCATGGTGGGCAACATCCCCTGAGGATTGTTCCATAAATCAGAAATCGGCCAGTAGAGCAGGATGTCATCGTCCGGTTTTCCCGATTGGAGAATGGACTGACAGCGCGCGATGTACTCGTTGAGCGCCGGCACGTCGCGCCAGATGGAGTTGCGCGGGTTCATTTCCGTCGCCGCGTAGAACAGCCAGCCCGGCCAGGGCGCCGCCTCGGGCGAATAACAACAGCCATGATAATAAAGGTGGTTGACGCCGGAAATGAACATGTCGTCGGCGAGATATTTCAGTTCGGCCAGCGTCTCGGTGAAATGTTCCGCGAGCCAGGTGCCGGTTTCCGCACCGACCAACTCGTGTCCCGTCACATGCGCGGCCGAGGAGGCAAATTTTGAAATCAGCGGGTTACGATCGTTGTGAAACATCTCGGTTTCCGAAATATCCGCGTCTGCATAAAGATCCAGCCAGTTGCCGGGCGCACCATGCGCCTGGTAGATCGCGGTGAGTCCGTGCCGGTGCGCCCAGTCAATCCAGATCGGAGCGGTCTTCTCCGCCAGGAGATCGGAAACCGTTTCGCGATAATCAGATTTGACGCGGGCGGTTTCCTCGTTCGTGGCATTGCCAAAAAGCGCCGGCAGGACCGTCTGCAACTCGTAGCCACGGAGCTTTTTAAATTGAACGAAGAAATCCGGCGACCAGTCGGCCTGGTATTCGTAGGAATCCTGAAAGACCGCGTCCGGCCTGAGGCCGTGGTAATCGGCGAAAGCCCGGTCGAACCAGTCCAGCCAATCACGCATCGCCTGAGGATAAAGCGGATTCAACATCCAGCCGGCGCCGCCCGGTGCGGCGCGCTTGACCTTCTGGCCGGAAGGCTTTTGCGAAATGGCATAGACGCGCCAGGAACCGTTCGGCGCCGTCCATTTGATCACGCCATCTGCACCCATTTTGCCGGTCAAATCAATTGATTTATCGTTCGGCCCAAATGCGACCAGCGCTTGAGTGGTGGTGCGGTCGAATTTTTCAGCGAAGGTTTCAGCGGCAGACACATCAAATATCTTCACCACGACGAAGGCATTGGCGTCGTGGTCGCTGACGGTGGGTCCGCCAAAACACCAGCCGGTGCCGAGGGTCATGTCCATGCCCATGCCCAGCCGGCGCGTTTGCCTGACCGTGTCGCCCATCAGCTGAAGCCATTCCGGACTGAGATATTGGACGTAGGATGATTCCCAGCCTTTCACACCGTAGATCGGGGTGACCTGAACGCCACCCAGACCGGCGTCATGAAAGAGCTGCAACTGGCGCGCGAGGTTGGTTGTGTCCACCGCGCTGCCCGGCCACCACCACCATATCCACGGCCGGGTTTGCGAAGTGATCGCCGGCCATGAAAGTTGATCCGCGGCCTGGGCGGGAACGGAAGCTTCCAACAGAAGCAGCCAGCAAAGTGTCTGGGCGAGGCCAAACCGGACGAGATTTTTGGCGGATCGATATGACAATAACTTTTGCAAGGTGCAGCAGGGCATTTTTCAAGGACGGGAAACGTGTCTTCGCGCGGTCCAGCCATACCAGGCGCCGGAGAGAATGAAAACGATGCCACTCGCGGCCGCAAAATAAATCAGGAACGGCAGGGGCAAAACGAAATAGGCGGCCACGGCGGCGCCCAGCGACAAGCCGCCGCACAGATAGCAGTAAAACGCGCTGGCCTGCGCATTCTGTGCGGCTTTATGGAGCAACAATTGCAGGATCTGGTCATTTCGGGAAAGCGCCGCGGCGCATTCAGGGGAGCAAACCAGGCGCGGCGTTCCGGCCGGATTGGCGCACCCGGCACACACCGCCCGGCCGCAATAGGCGCATATGCCGATCGCCTCGGCCTGGTGTTCGGCGCATTTCACAAGTTGAAATTGCGTCATTGGCCATGGCAATGCAATCCGAAGCTTGCGACCAACCGCAAAAGGCGGCAACGTTTCGGCGATGAACCTCGAAGACCATTTGGGCGACATTATCCGCAAGGCACGGGCCATGAGCCGCATCCCGGCCGCCGCCGCCGCGACGGCTGCCGGCATCTCCGAGGCCGAACTGGCGGCACTGGAGGAAAGCGGTCAAACCGGCAAGCAGCCGGACTATGCCGCAGTCGCCAAACTGATCGGGTTGAATCCTTCAAAGCTCGAAGGCATCGCCAAAGGCTGGCTCCCGGCGGAAAAGGATTTGAGCGTCTGGCGCGAATTGCGTGTGTTCACGACCGCCGCGGAGGGCATGACGGTGAATTGCTATCTGGTCTGGGACGAAGTCAACCGCGAGACGGCGCTGTTTGACACCGGCCTTGACGCGAAACCCGTGCTCGATTGCCTCGCTGAAAACCAGCTTCAACTCCGGCATGTTTTCATTACGCATACGCACTATGACCACGTGGAGGCGCTGCCAAAAATCCGCGAGGTCTTTCCCCGGGCCCGGCTGCATTTGGGTTCCAAGGCCGCACCGGTGGACCAGCGCAACAAACCGAATGAAATTATTCATCTCGGCGGCCTGCGCATCACCCATCGTGAAACGCCCGGCCACGCGGAGGACGGCGTGACGTACATCGTCGGCAACTGGCAGGAGGACGCCCCACATGTGGCGATCGTCGGCGACGCGATCTTTGCCGGCTCGATGGGCAACGGCAACGGCGCGTGGGACCTGGCCCGGCAAAAAATAAGGGAACAAATTTTGACATTGCCGCCGGAAACGTTGATCTGCCCCGGCCACGGTCCGTTGACGACGGTCGCAGAGGAACAGGAACACAACCCGTTTTTTTGATTCCTGGCCAATCCCCTTTTTCATTGCGGCTTGCCAAGCGTGTTTCCTTGCGGGTATTTAATCTGAATGAAGACCCTTCTCCCGCTGCTCACCGGTGTTTGCCTCTCGTGGTTCTGGCTTCCGGGCGCCTATGCCCAGGAAACAACCCAGACCGACAGCTATCATCAATGGTGGCATGACCGTCCGTATGGCCGGCCATTTGACAACGCCCAGGTGGAGCAGCTTCCCCGGATTCGGGTGCAGGGAAACAAGTTTGTCGACCCGGATGGCAAAACCGTCCTGTTTCGCGGCGTGTCCATTGCCGACCCCGACAAGATCGAACACGAGGGACATTGGAACAAACACCTGTTCGAGTCGCTCAAGACGATGGGGGTCACACTCGTCCGTATTCCGGTCCATCCCATTGCGTGGCGCGAACGCACCCCGCAGGAATATCTCAAACTGCTCGACCAGGCGGTGACCTGGTGCTCGGACCAAGGCATCTACGTGGACATCGACTGGCACAGCATCGGCAATCTCAAGATGGAAATGTTCCAGGACCCGATGTATGACACCACGCCCAAGGAAACCTTCGCCTTCTGGCGGACCATCTCCCAGCATTTCCACGGCAACCGCACCGTCGCCTTCTACGAACTGTTCAACGAACCGACCACTTATCGCGGACAACTGGGCAGCGTCTCCTGGAGCGACTGGAAGCAGTTGAACGAGGAAATGATCGGCGTGATCCGGTCGTTCGACACCAACACCATCCCGCTCGTGGCCGGATTCGATTGGGCCTACGACCTGACGCCGCTGAACCTCGAGCCCATCAATGCGGAAGGCATCGGCTACGTCACGCACCCGTACCCGAACAAACGGTCGCAGCCCTGGCCGTCCAAATGGGAGGAGGACTTCGGATTCGCCGCCGCCCGGTATCCGGTCATCGCGACGGAAATCGGTTTTTCCGTGCCCCCGGGAACGGTGCTCAAGGACAGCGACTACGGGCCGCAGATTGTCAACTACCTGGAAAGCAGGGGCATCAGTTGGGTGGTCTGGTGTTACGATCCGGAGTGGGATCCGACGCTGTTGCAAAACTGGGATTTTAAGCTCACCGGCGCGGGTGAATTTTTCAAGCAAGCGATGCATGGACAGGTGCTGGACAAACCGTCCCACAACTGACACGCGTTGGCCAGGGTGGCGCCATAGGGCAGGCCCTTAAAAATTGCAAATTGACCCCATTCATTCGGGTTGTTAGCCTGTCCTTCCGTTCCAACGGGACTTATGCGACATACCATTTCAATTCTGGTGGAGAACAAGTTTGGCGTACTCACGCGCGTGGCCGGCCTGTTCAGCGGCCGCGGTTACAACATTGACACGCTCAACGTCGGCCCGACGCAGGACCCCAAGACGTCGCGAATGACCATTGTCACACACGGCGATGAGGCCACGGTGGAGCAGATCGTCAAGCAGCTCAACAAACTGCCGGATGTCATCAAGGTGCAGGATTTTCACGAAGGCGAATACGTGGACCGCGAACTGGTGCTGGTGAAGGTGGCGGTGGATTCCAAGTCGCGCGCCGAGGTGATGCAGATCACGGACATTTTCCGCGCCAAAATCGTGGACGTGCAGCCCAAGTCGCTCACCGTCGAAATCACCGGCGCCGAGAGCAAGGTGGACAAATTCCTGGAACTGATGGATTCGTTCGGGGTGCTGGAACTCACGCGCACCGGCAAGGCCGCCCTGCCAAGAAAGTAACTGATCGAACCGGAAAAGCCTCACGGCGCCGGTTTTGAAATCGTAAATCACAAATCGTAAATTCACCCATGCCTGCAAAAGTTTATACGGACAAGGACGCCAACCTCGGCGTGTTGCGAAACAAAACGCTCGCCGTGCTCGGCTTCGGCTCCCAGGGCCACGCCCACGCGCTCAACCTCAAGGACAGCGGCTGCCACGTCATCATCGGCCTTTACGAAGGCAGCAAGTCCATCCCCGTCGCCCGGGAAAAGGGATTCAAGGTTTATCCGACGGCGGAAGCGGTCCGGCGCGCGGACGTGATTTTTGTCGCCTTGCCGGACACGAAACAGGCGAAGGTTTATCAGCAGGACATCGCCCCGAATCTGACGAAGGGCAAGACGCTATTGTTCTCGCACGGGTTCTCGATTCATTTCAAAACCATCGTGCCGCCGAAGAATGTGGACGTGATTCTGGTCGCGCCCAAGGGGCCGGGCCACATCGTGCGCCGCCAATACACCGAGGGCAAAGGCGTCCCGGCGTTGATCGGCGTTTATCAAAATCCCAGCGGCCACGCAAAGCAGGTGGCGCTGGCGTGGACGAAAGGCATCGGCGCGACGCGC
>JAJPJM010000085.1 GCA_021324235.1 Verrucomicrobiota bacterium | reverse complement strand
GTCACTGGCCCTCACCGGGCGGCGTTGCGCACCGGCGCGGTTCCTCCGACTCGGCTTCCAGTTCCAGTTTCCCGAATTGCGGGGCGCGTTGAAGGATATCTACGGGTCAGGCAAGTAAACATCGAACGCTGAACTTTGAATTTGGATTTTGATGGTTCAGTGTTTGCCGGAAACCGCACGCGTTCGGAGCAGGGGTAAACTCATAAATAACTTCAAGCCTCGTTAGTTCGGCTTCTAACATTGAGTCAGGCCAGCGATTCGGCCAGAACCTCGGCCATGTGCCGCAGCCGGACGGTTGCCAGATGCTGGATTTGCTGGCGGCAACTGGCGCCGGAGGCGACCACGGTGGTGCCAAACGGCTGGTTCATGACCTTTTGAATGAGCGGTTCCGCGACCTTCACCGACAGTTCGTATTTGGATTCCAGCATTCCGAACGCGCCGGCCATGCCGCAGCAGCCCGTGTCCAGCAATGTCACCGTTTTTTCCTGCAAGCGTTCGGCCAGCTGGCGCATGGTGTCAGGATTGGTCAACGCCTTGGCATGGCAGTGCGGATGAATGATCAATCGCCCGGCCCGGTTGTCGAATTTGAGCCCGTTGGGTTCCCAGCTCAGAAAATTTTCGATGAAATCCTCGAACAGGAAACAGCGCCGCGCGACGTTTTCCGCGTTGGGCAGTTTTAACTCCCGGTAATCCTCGGCGAACATCGAGAAACACGAGGGTTCGAGAAAAATAATCGGCGTCCCTCCGGCATCCGCGTTCAACAACGCAAGATTATGTCCACCCAGCCGGGCGGCTTCGTCGAGGTTGCCCTGGCTGAAGGCGGGCCGCCCGCAACATTCGCGCTGGGCCACGAGGATGACCTCGAAACCCGCCGCTTCGAGCACCGTCACCGCCGCCACCCCCACGTGCGGTTCATAGTAGCGCGTAAAGGTGTCATCCCAAAGAATAACCCGGCTGCGGGTCGCGGGTGTCTTGGGCTGATGTTTTGAAAACCAATGATCGAACCGGATCTGCGCAAACCGCGGCATCGGCCGCCGGGTGGTGATGCCCAGGAGCCGGTTTCGAATCAGGCGAGCCGGAAAGAATTCCTGGAGCGCGTTGGCCAGGCGCGGCATCTTGCAACCCCAACGGCCCAGTTGGTCCACCGAGCTGAACAGCCGTTCGCGCAACTTCAAGCCGTCGTGACGAATGCGCGCGTGGAGCAACTCGGCCTTGAGCAGGGCCAGATTGACATGGGACGGGCATTCGGTGGCGCACGCGCGGCAGGACAGGCAGTTGCTCAGGGCCATCTCCAGTTCCCGGGAACGCAACGGATCACCCTTGATTTCGCGCAGTTCCAGCGCCGCGCGGATGGCATTGGCGCGACCGCGGGTGGACATGACTTCCTCGCCGGTGGCGATGAACGTGGGGCACATCGTGGGTGTCTGTTTCAAACAACCGCCGCACCCGTTGCACTGTTCCAGGTTGGCGGCAAACGAGTCGTCCTTCGCCGCAAACGCCAGCCGCGGTTCAAAGGGCAGGTTCAACGAATAACCGGCACCCAGTCGCAGATGACGGTCAATCTGGTAACGGCCGTCGGAAATAATTTTGCCCGGGTTGAACAAATTATTGGGATCAAAGGACTGCTTGATTTCGCGCATCAATTGGTAGAGCTCGTCGCCGACCTGGTCTTTGAGATATTCGGTGCGGGCGATGCCGACGCCGTGTTCGCCTGCCAGCGTGCCCTTGAATTGAGCGACCAGCGCGGCCACTTCGTCCGCGATCTGGCGGAATTTCTTCAAATCGTCTGCGCTGTGCAAATCGAGCACCGGCCGCACATGCAGCAAACCCGCGGCGGCGTGACCGTAGTAGGAAGCCTGCACCCCGACCCGGGCCATCAGCCGCTGCAGGCCGTTGAAATAGGCCGGCAAATCCCGTGGCCGCACCGCCGTGTCCTCCACAAAACAGGCGGGCTTCGCGGCGCCCTTGCAGCCGGTCAGCAACGCCAGCCCCGCCCTGCGCATCGCCCACACCAGGTCGGCTTCGGCCGGTGTCCGCAAAATCAATTGTCGCAGACCGAGTTTGCGTTTCTGCAGGTGGGCCAGCCGGTCCTGGGCGTCCGCGAAAAATTCAACCATCAGGATGGCCCCGCAGGGTCTGTCGTCGAGTTCGAGCAGATTGCGCACGGCCTGGAACTCGCGCTGGCCGCGCGTTTGATCAAACAGGAGGCTGTCGATGTGTTCGATCGCCGCCGGCATCAAATCAAGCAGTTCCACCGCGGCCTGCATCGCTTCGGTCACCGACGCAAAAAACAGCAGGCCGACGCCGCGCTCGGCCGGCAGGGGAACAATTTTCAATTCGGCGGAAATGATCGCCGCGAGCGTACCCTCGCTGCCGGAGAGGATCGGGAGCAGGTTGCCGGGTTCGTTGGCCGCGCGCGCCAGCGCATAGCCGGGCCAGCGCTTCAACAGGCCCGGCGAAAAGCGGTCGGCGATTTGCAGCGCGTTAAGCGCCAGCAGATCTTCAACCAGGTTCTTCTGGCGCAGCAGACTGTCCTGGCCGGGCCCGACCCGGGAAACTTCTCCATCGGGCAGCACGATGTTCAACTCATTGACATGCATGCCCGTCGTGCCATAAAACGGCGCGTACGCCCCCGACGAATCGCTGGCAATCATGCCTCCCAGCGTCGCCCGCGAACTCGTGGCCACGTCCGGGCCGAAACAAAATCCCTGTGGCCGGAGAAAATCGTTCAACTGATCCAGCACCACGCCCGCGCCGACGCGGATGGTGCGGCGTTCGGGGTCGAAGTCGCTGATAATCCGGTTGTGCCGGGCGAAGTCAATGACCAGCCCGTCGCCAATCGCCCCGCCGGCGAGTCCGGTGCCGGCGCCCCGGGGAGTTATCGACACGCCGGCCTGCGCCGCCGCCTGGATGATGGAACTGGCCTGGGCCGCTCCCTTCGGAAAAGCCACCGCCAGCGGCACGATCTGGTAGGGCGAGGCGTCCGTGGCGTAGAGCTGCCGCGTCAGATTGTCGAAAGCGACCTCGCAATTTGCCGCGTTCAACGTGGCCATTTGCTGGGCGGGCATCATAGTACGGCCCACAACCTATCGGCGTGACAGCCCGTTGACAATTTCATTAACTCAGCATGATGAGCGCAGGCACCCGGTCAGACGAATTCCTCAAAATCAGCGGCCAGTTCAAATTGGGCGCGCTCGTCACCGAATCGTCCCACCCGGTTACGGCCCATTTGAGCGAGGTGGCCCGGCAGGACATTGCCGCCGGACTCAAACTGCTTTTTGACGTGGATGGCGACGTGGTCGGCAAATTCCGTGAATTTGTGGAATCCGGCCGGGCCACGGAAATCCAGGAAACGCTGGTGCGTTCACTCCGGAACGGCGGACGGATTTTCTTCACCGGTTGCGGCGCGACGGGCCGGTTGAGTATTTTGCTGGATTCCGTCTGGCGCGATTTCTGGAAACGAACCTTCACCCGTCCTGCGGACACCTCCTCCCATCCGATGGGCGAGGGCGCGGTTAATTTTGAAAACCGCACGTTCAGTGTCATGGCCGGCGGCGATTATGCCCTCATCAAATCAGTCGAAGGCTTCGAGGATTTCACCGGGTTCGGACGCAAGCAGCTTCGCGATCTGGGCGTGCGCGCCGGCGACGTGGTTTTCGCCATCACCGAAGGGGGTGAGACGTCGTTCGTCATCGGCACGGCATGGGCGGGTGTGGAAGCGGGCGCAAAGGTTTATTTTGTCTACAACAATCCCGACGACATTCTTGGTCGAACGGTTGAACGCAGCCGCGAAGTCATTGAAGACGCGCGCATTGAGAAAATCAATCTGACGACCGGGCCGATGGCCATCACCGGGTCGACGCGAATGCAGGCCACGTCCATCCAGCTTTGTGTCCTGCTCACGGTATTGGAAATGGTGGTGCGGCAATTGGTCGAGCGTCGGGAGTCGGGAGTCGAGAGTCGGAAAGCCCGCGGTCCGTCGTTGTCGATTCCCAAGCGGTTTCTTGCCGGGCTGGAGGAACTGCATGCGGCCTTGCGTTCGTCCGAACTGCTCGCGCGATTGGCGCCCCTCGTCGCGCTGGAGGAATCGGTTTATCGTGCCGGGCACCGGAACAATTATTTCGCCGACGGCCTGGGGATAGACGTGCTGACGGACACCACCGAGCGATCACCGACGTATTGCACGCCGCCATTTCGCAAAGCGGGCGACACGACGGCGGCGGAGTCCTGGGCGTTTCTGTTTCTGCCGCAGCCCAAAACCCCGGACGCCTGGCAGCACCTTTTAAAGCGCGACCCGCGCTGCGTGGAATGGACGGAACACGAGGTCAACGAGTTGATGGCACGCGAAACCGCCCGCCGCGAGGGAGACCTCACGCCCTATCGGTTGCCCAAAATCAGCCGCGCCGAATTGATGCGATTCAAAATCGGCCTGGACGGGCTTGAACACCGTCTGCCGCGCCAGGGCGACAGTGCCATTGCGATTGTGGCCGGAGCCGAAAAATCGGCCCTCGTGGCAACGGACAGTTTTTTTCACGTCCAGCTTGCGGCGGCGCGAAAGGCCGGCGCACGGACCGGATGGATTTGTTTTGGCGCGGAAAATTCAATCCGCGAAATTCGACCGGCTGCCCGGGATTGGGAGTTGACGGAGCGGAGCTCCATGGGGTTGGACAATTTGGAAGTCAGGGCTCGAGAGACTCTCGCCCCACCTTTTCACACGGCATTTGTGGCGGTGCCGGAATCGGATTTTCTTTTGGACGGTCTGAGGCGCGTGGCGGTGAAGCTGGTGATGAACGCGCTGTCCACCTGCACCATGGTGCGGTTGGGGCGGGTGATGGGGAACACCATGATTTGGGTGGTGCCGTCGAATCTCAAGCTGATCGACCGCGCGACGCGTTACATCGAAAAACTCACCGGTCTGGCTTACGAACCGGCGAACCGGCTGTTGTTTAAAGTGCTCGAATATGTCGAGCCGCGGATGAAATCGGACCGGGCCTATCCGCCGGTCGTGGGCCTGGCGATCATGCGCGCGCAACACGGTTGCTCGAACGAGGAAGCGGAGGGAAAATGGACGGAGGAATTCAAATGACGGCCCGGCCGGGTGCCATCATCCCAGGCGCCAGACGATGCGCGCCTTGTTCAAGTCGTATTGCGACATCTCCATTTTCACGCGATCGCCGATGGTGAGGCGGACAAAGCGCTTCCGCATCTTGCCGGAGATGGTTGCCAGCACCTGATGCTTGTTGTCCAGTTCAACGCGGAACATCGTCCCGGCCAGGACCGAGGTGATGCGCCCTTCGACTTCGATGTGTTCTTCCATGAAAAGCGGATTACGGGTTGGAATGACACGGGGCGACGCTCAATTCGAACGTCGCCCCGGTCGGACAATTTATCTGTGATTAATAACGTTCCCGATGGCCACCGCCACCGCCACC
>JAJPJM010000023.1 GCA_021324235.1 Verrucomicrobiota bacterium | reverse complement strand
TCGCCCTGGCCCTGGCCCGGGGTGGTGCGGAAGCGACCGGCCTTGATTTCAGCCAGGCCATGCTCGAAATCGCAAGGGCCAGAAGTCAGAAGCCAAAATTCCCAACTCCCAACTCCCAACTCCCAACTCCTAATTTCATTCAGGGTGACGCGCAGCAGCTTCCCTTTCCCGACAATTCGTTTGACGCGGTCACCATTGGTTATGGATTGCGCAATCTGTCCAGTTGCGAGACGGGCCTGCGCGAAATGTTCCGGGTCGCCCGGCCCGGCGGGCGGCTGGTGGTGTTGGATTTCGGCAAGCCGCCGAACGCCCTGTGGCGCGCGATTTATTTCTCGCACCTGAAAATTTCCGTGCCGCTCATGGGCTGGCTGTTCAGCGGGAACGCGGATGCCTACGCGTACATCCTCGAATCGTTGAAACATTATCCGGCACAACAGGGGGTCGCGGAGAAAATGCGGGAGCTGAACCTGTCGAACGTGCGCGTCGTCAATCTGCTCGGCGGCGCCATGGCCATCAATTGCGGGGAAAAGCCAAAATGATGTCGCGCGCTTGTCGCGTCGAAATCTGATGAAGGCGGAAAGGGGCGCGGAGAAAAGTTGCAGTCTATCTTTTTGTTAGGCTGCCCGCTCATCCTCATCTGGACGCCTCTCCGCGCGAAATGAACCACTCGGAAAGATAGGCCGCTTAGGTACAGGAACCGGCGCCGAACCTGTGCCAGTATCATCTCCTGACTGTTTGGGTGGCTGTGCTCGGAACCGAACCGTATATTTTGCTATCCACTTGTCCTCTGGCATGTCGAAGTAATCAAGGAGAATCTCCCCAACATCGCGAACCCCGATGTCTTGTTCATAAATGGCTTTGAAATCTTCCAGTGCCTGGGCGTACTTGCCGCACAGGAAAAGTTCCTTAGCCTCCTCGTAAATTTGTCTAAGGCCCGCTGGGTCGTATGTGCGCTTAAGCTTCTTTGGCGTCTTCGAGCCGAACAATGACTTAAGGAATGACATAACGATAGCAGCCTAACAAATAATGGGCGGCTGGTTGTTCAGCCTACCTCTTTCATAAATTGCACGATATTTTCCAAAAACAGTTTATCCACAGAAAGTTGCGTTGCAAAGGAACGGACGTGATCGTCCAGCAAAGGCTGCAAACTGTCTTCGTTCCCTTCGCGTTCTTCGCTGACAATATCTCTTAACTTTTTCCACCGAGCCGGATAACCATTCCCTCGCGGGCGGCGTCTACTTTTAATTTCGCCCGTTGCGCGGACACGAGCTGGCGCGCGTGTTTGAGGAACGCGTCCACCTGTTTGTCACTGCGTTCCGGGTCGTGATGAAACAGGCACAGCCGTTTCACGTTGGCCGCCAGCGCCACGGCAACCGAGTCGTCCACGCAGCCGTGACCCCAGCCTGCGTGTCGTTTGTATTCCAAGGCGTCATATTGCGAGTCGAGGATCAACACGTCCGTACCGTTAAGAAATTGAATCATTTCCTGGTCCTCACCGCCCGGTTGCGGTTCGCTGTCGGGAAAATAAGCCACCGATCCACGCGGGGTGATCAGCCGGTACCCGACGCAGGTGCCGGGGTGATGCGCGCGTTGCGCCCGTACCCGCACGGAGCCGATTTTGAAATCGTACTTTTTGAGTTCTTCAATTTCGATGTTGCTGGGCAATTTGTCGAATGGGACGGGAAAATAGGTGCTTTCCATCTGGCCGGTGAGCACGCTGACCAGTCCTTTGCGCGCGCCTTCGCAACCCAGAATCCGCAGCCGGCAGCGCGAATCATAGATCGGCCCGAAGAACGGCAGGCCTTGAATATGATCCCAGTGGGTGTGGGTGAGGAGCAGCGTGAGGTTGAGCGGTTGGTTTTTGAATTCAGCCAGCAAGGCCTGACCCAGCGCCCGTAATCCGGTCCCGGCGTCGAGGATGATGATTTGGCCGTTGGAGCGGACTTCCACGCAGGAGGTGTTGCCGCCAAAGCGAACTGTTTTCGGTCCCGGTGTCGGAATCGAGCCGCGCACGCCCCAGAATTTCACGCAAGTGGCGGTAGTAATGAATCTATTTTAGCCCAGATACTGGAAAAAACAAATTGCAAAACACCCGGATGGTGGCGGCAACCCCGCCATTTCCGGCTGCGACTGACCATGGACAGAGGAAAAACCTTGCGTGTTCCAGCGGCTTTTTTAGGATGATGTCCTTTGAGGGGTTGGTAGCTCAGTTGGTAGAGCAGTGCCCTTTTAAGGCATTGGTCCAGGGTTCGAGTCCCTGCCAACCCACCAGCCTTCGCTCGGAGCGCAGTGGAGAGCGAAGGCTGCCGCGTCGAAGCTCGAAAGAGTGTAGACGGGCGGATAGCAACTTAACACTAACGCGCTCTGAGCTCCGGCTCGGCAGGCCGGCAAGACTGCACGCCAGACAACGAATCAACGAACGGCTTTATGGGCCGCACGTATCTCTTTGAATGTTCCAAATGCGGTTATCGCGCGCGGGTGTCGGGCGGCGCGGATCGCGGCCGGCACGTTGCCGTCCAGACCGTTTTGTGCGCCGACTGCAAGGAACTTTACGACACAGTGATTGGATTCAAACCGTCTTCGCCCAGGGAAATTCATCTGAAAACCGCGCCCCCATTCACCGCCCTGTTGAATCGCCTGCCGCCGCGCGTCGGGCGGCGTTGGGTCAAATTCAAGCCGGCCTGCCCCACCTCGTTTCGACACCGCATCCGTTTCTGGAAACAACCGGACAAATGCCCGAAGTGCGGAGCCTTTCTTGAGCCTGGCGCGATACCGTTTCGTCGTTGGGATTAAGCGGTTCAGGGAATGATCACGCGCAGTTGTTCGCGCGCGACGGAAAAGGCCGCCGGCAGGTGGCCCGCCCACTCGCCGTCCAGTTGAAAGGACGCGAAAGCGTCGCCCGTCAATTCAAAGGCGGGCGTGCGGAACCGTTGCCCGGCGTTGACAGGCAGTTTTCGCCGCGCCAGCAAGCCAGGCGCACAACGTAATAGCGTCAGCCAGTTTGCATGCGACACGATGCAAAGGTCCAAAAGTCCATCGCGCAGATCCGCCCCGGTGAGAATTTCCAGCGGTCCGCCGTAAAAACGGCCATTGCCGATCAGGACCAACTCGCCGGTGACGGTTTGTCCGCCGACGTGCGCGGTAATTTTCGGCAGCCGGCCGCGCAACGCCTTCAGGCCCGCCACGACGTAGGCCAGGGGGCCCAGCTTCCTTTTGAGCGACCAGGTCACCAGTTCGATGGCGCGCGCGTCGAGGCCGGCGCCCGCGAGCTGAATGAAGTATTGCCGACGGCGAACGCCGTCGACCGAAAATTCCACGCAAGGCAGATCCAGACGGGCTTCGTGTCCGTGTTGCAACGCGGCCCAGGCACGGTCAATGCGCAGGGGCAGGCCGATTTCACGCGCAAAAACATTGATGGTCCCCAGCGGCAATATCCCCAGCCGCGCCCGCGCAAAACCGTCCGGTGCGTCGCCGAGGCCATTGAGAACTTCATTCAGTGTGCCATCGCCGCCGGCGGCCACAATCAGTTCAAAACCGTCGGCCACCGCTTCCGTCGCCAGCCGGCGCGCGTCACCGGGAGCGGCGGTGGCCTTCAACGCACCGCGCGAGGCGATTTTGTCCAGGTGCCGCCGGAAATGCCGGGCCTTGTCGCCACGCGCGGCTGGATTGAAAATGACGCAAGTCCGCACGCGATAAATGATTTGGGCGGGCCGATGGTTAGTCGAGGAGAAAGCGAGGCGTTGGCTTGCGCTGAAGGGGAAATTTCGCGAAGCTGGGAAACATGAACGATGTCAGAGATTGGAAGATCCCCAAGTGGCCGTTCCTGCTGGGCAACGGATTGCTCCTCGCGTTTGCGTACCTGATCGTCTGGAAATCGCCGCATCCGATTTCCAAATGGGAAATCATGGCGTGTTTTGCCGCCGCCCTGCTCGGTGCGGTGCTGGGAATTGTTCCGTTTCTGCTGGATTACCGCGCAATGGGCAAGGCCATTCAGGTCAACGCGCTCGGTGCGGTGGCCGACCGGATTCAGGACCTGGAAAAGCTCGTTGCGCAAATCAGCGCCGCCACGAATCAATGGGACGTCATTCAGGGCCAGGCCGAAAAGACCGCCGCCGGCGCCAAACAAATCACCGAGAAAATGGGCGCCGAGGTCCGCGAATTCTCCGAGTTCATGCAGAAAATAAACGACAGCGAGAAGGCCGCGCTCCGGCTGGAGGTTGAAAAATTGCATCGGGGTGAAGCCGAATGGCTGCAAATGCTCGTGCACGTGTTCGACCATATTTTTGCCTTGCACACCGCCGCCGCGCATTCGGGCCAGCCCAAGCTGGCCGAGCAAATCACCCATTTCCAAAACGCCTGCCGCGGCACCGTGCGGCGCATCGGCCTGACGCCGTTTGCCGCCGAGCCGGGCGAATCATTCGACGCCGACCGGCACCAGGTTGCCGAGTCCACGGACAAGCCGCCCGCCGGCGCGGTGGTTGCCGAAACCATCGGCTCCGGCTACACGTTTCAAGGCAGACTCTTGCGCCCGGCCATCGTGCGCCTGCGCCAGCAGGAGGCGTCAGCCACACCGCCCCCGAAACCTGTCCCGACGGAATCACCCGAAGAGGAAAACGTGGAAGGGCAGCTCCCGCTTGGCTCGCCTGATTAAATTCTGATGGCCACGGTCTGGCGGGTCGCGAGAAAATGCAGCCAGCAGTTTGCGACCGGGCGCGCATAAATTCGCGACAGGGCGCCGGCATAAAGTTTCAATTGCGGCTCATAATGGCGCTTTCGCTCCGATGATTCCCCGGGTTCGAGTTCATCCGTTTTGAAATCCACCAGCCAGATTTCTCCGGGAAGCAACACCACCAGATCCGCCACGCCCTGCACGACCACAAATTCGTCTTCAAGTGCCGGCGGTGTTTTCGCGCCAATGATGGCGTCCACTTCCGCCGGGCTGAACCGCGCCGTGAACGGCAACTCACGTTGCACACATTCCGGCGGTTGGGCGCGAATTTTCCGGCCCGGTTCCGATTTCCAAAACGCCGCCACTGCGTCCAAATCCAGGGCCGCACGCTCACCCGCGGTTAGCCGCCCCATCGCTTCCAGATGCCTGGCGTCCACGCCGAGCGCGGCCAGGTCATCCGCCGTTTTCAAAGTCACGTGCTGAAGCAATTTGTGGTGTGCCGTGCCCGTTTCCGCCGCCGTGAGTTGCGGATGACGGATGGCGGATGGCGGTCCGGTAACCCGGGATGAAATCTGAAACATCGGTTCCGCTTCATCGTCCCCCTCCTCCGCCTGCCGGCGCAGCGCCGTGACCGATGACTTGGCCGGGCGCTGTGTTGCCGCGCCGAATGGATATTTCCACGCCAACACGTCGTGAAGTCTCTGTTTGGTTTCCAGGTCGAGCGGCGGGATTTCGATCTCGGATGGCCGGCTTTCGATTGCTGATTCGAGTGCCCGCGCCCGGTCCTCCACAATCCGCCAGCGTAGATCGGGCCATTCACCTTCGGTCATGCTTTGGGTTTGAAGCCCGGCCCTTTGAGATTGAAACCACAACCCCAGCCAATCCGCGTAACACTTTGCCGAAACGATGGCTTGAGTGGTCACCGTCTCCGGTTTGAGCCAGAGCGATTCCCATTTTTTCTCCGAAATGGCGGCGGTTAGAATCAAGGTGTCCCGGGCGCGGGTCATCGCCACGTAGAGCAAGCGCAATTCCTCGCCACGTAGTTCACGGCGTTGATGTCGTTGCGCGAGCCAATGCGGCAAACTCGGGTAACGCGAGCCCGTCGATGGCGGTTTGACGCGCGGGCACAGACCCAATCGCCCGTCCAAAATGATTTCGCTGCGCAGGTCCTGTTCGTTGAATGGCTTGCCCAGATCGGCCACCACCACGACCGGGAATTCCAGGCCCTTGCTCTGATGAATGCTCATCAGCCGGACGGCGTTCTCCGTCGCGACCGCCGCGACGTCCGGTTCGGCCCCGGCGGCCTGCTGCGCCTGGATGAATTTCAAAAAGCGAGACAGGCCCTGCCGTTGAAATTGATCAAATTGCTGCGCCAGATCCAGAAACCGTTCGATGTTTGCCTGTCGTTGCGCGCCACGCGGACGTGAACGCAACCACCCGGCATAATGGGTCCCGGCCAGGATACTTTCCAGGCATTGCGACAACGACGCACGACGCGCCAGTTGACGCCAGCGGGAGAACCGTTCGAGAAGATTGGAAATCTTCGCCGCCGTTTCGCTTTGGACTTTGAACTTTTCGTCGCGCCGCGGCCGTGCGAAGGCGGATGGGCTTTGGGCCTGGTTCAATGCCGTCCAAAAGTGCGCATCCCTGGCAGCCAGCCGGAGGGTAGCCAGTTCATCCAATGATAAGCCGGCCAGAGGCGAGCGTAACACGGCAATGGCCGGGACATCCTGCAAAGGATTGTCGAGCAACTTGAGCAGGTTCAATAAATCGGCGATTTCCACTTTATCGTAAAAGCCACCATGTTCTGTGGCAATCGGTAGGCCGGCACGCTCAAATTCGTTGGCATATGCCTCAGCTTTGTTTGCGGGTGCACGCAGCAGAACGGCCATGTCCCGCCATTCCACCGCGCGTTCAGCGCCTTGTTTTTCGTCCCAAACGTTGTGGCCCTGTTCAACCAGTTCGCGGAGCCGGTGCGCCACCAGTCGCGCTTCCTTTTCGCTTTCTTCCAGTTCCGCCAAATCGCCGTCGCCGGTATCGTCGTCCGCCGGGTTTTCATCACGCCGGCCTTTGAATCGCAGCAACAGTTCCGCGCGCGGCGAAGGGTTTTGGGCCCGGCTGAGGACCGCGCGATGTTCCGGTGCGCCGAACTGCAATCGCGTACCGGCGTCGTAATCCACCCCGCCGACTTCCCCGCGCATGAGCCGCTCAAAAAACGAATTCACAAAGCCAAGCAGGCTCTCGCGGCTGCGAAAATTTTCGGCCAGCGGAATCAGCTGACCCTGGCGCCCATGCCACGACCCGGCGTAATCGCGAAAGATTTTTGGGTCGGCCAGCCGGAAGCGATAGATGCTCTGCTTCACGTCGCCGACGAGAAAGCGGTTTGCCGCCGCGCCGGTCCGGCTCAACGCCTGGATAATTTTGTCCTGCGCGGCATTGATATCCTGGTATTCGTCCACCAGGACGAACCGGATTTTTTCGCGCCAACGTCCGGCGACCGGTGTGGGCTGGTCGGCGGTGAAATCCCAAAGCAGTTTCAAAGCGAATTGTTCCAGGTCGTGAAAATCGAGAACGCCGCCGGCGCGTTTGCCTTCGGCGAATCTTTCCCCGAATTCCTGCGCCAGTTGCAGGAGCGTGGTCATGTGACCGCGAATCCAACCCCAGTCCTCGGCCAGCGGATCGCGGTTGCCGTCCGCGGGCATGAGCGAATGCAGAAACGCGGCGTCGGCAAAAAAAACCTCAAGTGGTTTGCGCAGCGCGTTTTTTTTGCGTGCCGGATAATCTTCGTCCGCCGACAGGATTTCCCCCAAAACCATCCCGGCTTGCTTGGGTGAGGGATCGGCCGGCAGATTTTTGAGAATTTCCAGGCACCGGCCGGCCTTTTCATTTTCCGGCTTCAGCCCGTCGAGCGCAGCCAGCCATTCCGCACGCCAGTCACGAATGGCCTGGTTCAGCCACTCGCGCCACTCCACCGGTTCCGGTGAGGCGAACTGTGTTATTTGCCCGTCGAGCCAGCGGTCGGCGTCGGGCCGTGTCTGGGCGTAATGATGCAGCCGCAGCAGCATGGCGCGGACGGGCCGTTCATCGCCGTTGCCATAAATTTGAATCAGATTTTGCGCGGCTGCGGAAAGCCCGGTCTGCCCGGCGTAATGCGCTTGAAACTGTTCGTCCAGTGTCTCCTCTGCCAGCAGGCGGGCTTCGCCGGTATCGAGCACGGCCAGTTGCGGATCCAGGCCGAGTTCGTAGAAATGTTCGCGCACGAGTCGCAGGCAAAAACTGTGCAGCGTGCCGATGGGCGCGGTGTCGAACAGCGCCAGTTGTTCGGCCAAATGCGGGTCGGGGGTCGGGGGTCGGGGGTCGAGGGCCGCTTCGAGCGCAGTGCGAAGGCGCTGCTTCATTTCCGTCGCGGCCGCTTCGGTGAAGGTAACCACCAGAATTTCGTCCAGCGACGCCCGTTCCCGGCAAAGGCAATCCAGGCAGCGCGCGACGAGCGTGCGGGTTTTGCCCGTGCCCGCGCCGGCCATGACGAGCACGTTGCCGCGCGCGGCGACCGCCTGCCGTTGCGCCGGCGTGAGCGGATCATTTTGGGTGCGCGCGGATTCCATCCGCGGAAATTTTAGCCGTAGATGAGCACAGATGAAATACAGATTTGTTTCGTACCGGAAGAGGCGGCCACCGGCATGAGTCGGCGCCAACTTTCACCGGACTCAAAGTATGCGAACTGGCGTCCACCGCCACGGGTCCACGGGGAATGATTTTTGTGCGTGATTTTCAGAACGCTCAGGATAATGTTTTCTCATGCCCAGCAGCCTTCGTCTCAAAGACCAGCCCGTCAGTGAACGTCCGCGCGAACGGTTGGTTGAGCGCGGTGCGGATGCCCTGAGCCACGCGGAATTGATTGCGATTCTGTTGCGCACCGGCCTGAAGGGTGCGAACGCCGTCGAGATCGGGAGGCAATTGCTGCAAAAATACGGCACACTTCAGGCATTGGCACAGGCTTCGGTTGGAGATTTGCAAAGTGTCAAGGGCATCGGGCGTGACAAGGCGGTGACGCTGATGGCGGCGTTCGCGCTGGCCCGGAAAATGGCCGGGGAGCTGCGTCACGAAGGGCCTGTGCTCGAAACCCCGGAGGCGATCGTGAACCTCTTGCGCGAAGACAACCGGTTGCGGCAGGTGGAGACGTTTCAAATCATTTTGTTGAACACGCGGCGGCGGCTCATCCGGGTGGAGGAAATCGCCGACGGCACGCTCGACACGATTCTGGTGCATCCGCGCGAGGTGTTCAAAGTCGCCATTGCCGCCAACGCCGCCGCCGTGGTGCTGGCCCACAATCATCCGAGCGGCGATCCGACCCCGAGCGAGGCGGATATCAAAGTGACCCGCGATCTCATCCGCGCGGGCCAGCTCTTGAAGATTGAAGTGCTCGACCACGTCATCCTCGGCCGGGCAACCGCAGAACGACCGAAGGATTACGCGTCGCTACGTGAACTCGGATATTTTTATTCGTAAGGAGCGGGAAAATTTATTTTCCCATCTGGCCGCGCGTGACGCCGAGTTGACTGAACAGTTTCAATTCGCGCCAGAGTTGGGTGCCGGTGATTTCACCGCGTAACAGCCGGCGATATTGGGTGATGGTTCGCGTCACCTGTTCCGGTGTTTCGTTGAGAAATTCAACCCGGAAATGCCGCACGCCCAGTTCCATCATCCGCGAGGCATACTCCGCGCCGGTCTGGGCCAGCGCATTGAAGACGGTGTTGCGGCAGCCGACGTCGGCCTTCACCGGATGCTCCGCCCCCACACGGTCGCGCAACTTGACATCGTGAACGTCGCACGGGCGGCCGCAATTCCGGAAATCCGTGCCGTTCGACAGAAAGGCGCAGAAGACGCAGTGTTCCATGTGAAACATCGGCATGTGCTGGTGGATCGTGACTTCAAACCATTCCGGCGGTGCGGCAGACAACAACGCCTCCAATTGTTGAAAGTTTAAATCGTAACTCGCCGTCACGCGTTCCAGCCCGAACCGGTTTTTGAAATAATCCGCCGTCAGCCGGTTGGCCACGTTCAATGAAAAATCGCCGATGCGCCGGTGGTTGGCGAAAAACTTCAAGTGGTCGTGGTTGCGGACCAGGTAACCATCGGCGTTGCAGGCGCGCACCTGTTCCAGCGTCCATTCCTCGCCGGTTTTAAAGATGCGCGGGGGAGCCACGAAAATGGCGGGTTGCGGATGGCGGATGGCGGACTCGCAGTTCCGGGCCGTGTGAAACAGCGTCACGGCTTCGCGATATTTTTTGGGGTCTTCAAATTCGCAATAGACCGTGGTCACGCCGCATTGGAGCACGGCATCGAGTTGGGGCAGGTTGCGGACGAGCGCGATGAGCGCAGGGTCGGGTGCTTGGGATCTGGCATCCGGGATTGGTGTTGGCAGGATTTTTCCGGAAACCGGGACCCCGGAGTCCAGATCCGCATTCAACGTCCACGGTTTTGGCTGCATCCGCAACTTCTCCAGCTCCATCACGGCCTCGCGGCGCAGGCGATTCAATTCGCTCACCGGCAACAAAACGCCGCCGCTCAAATCATTTTTCAATTTAGTGAGTTTCAACGGTGTTCCGCCGAGCCGTCCGAGTTGTTCGCGCAATTTCTTTTCCGTCAGCGGCTGCTTTTCCGCCCGGGCCAGCGCCATGACGGATTGCAACTTCACGGTGTTTCCGGCTTCGTCGCGCGCGATGAGCGTGAGCGGTTGGCCGGCGGCGCCATGAACTTCCATTTCGACGGACCGCTGAAACTTTGGAGTGTCACCCGCGAAGCTTTGGCGCAAGCGCCGGTCCAGTTCCGGGTCATCCGTTTTCCATAATTTGTCGCCGACGTGGACGCGGGCAAAATTGATATCGTCATGGCCGAAACGCAGCTCATTCAGGTCGGGTTTGCTCCCTGCAACAAGCCGTGCACGCGGCGCGATGGGGACATCGCGCCCTACCTTCCGGACTTCATACACCCGCCCACCTTCCTCTTTTTCCTCCGGCCTGCCGGCGTCGAACACCACGCCGTCGCCAGGTTTCAACGGTGCTTCGAGTTCAATCGTTACGGCGTCGCGTGAAACTTGTTTCACTTCGCCGAGGAAAACCCCGCGCTTTTTACCGAAGCGCGCGTGGACGAGTTGCTGGTTATTGGTGCCGCCGAACCAGCCCGTGTGAAGGCCGCGCGAAAAAGCCATCTCCATTTCGTATTTATGATTTACGATTTGCGATTGACGAGCCGGCTGGTTTGGTGCGCGCAAATCGTCGTTCGCAAATCGTAAATCATCCAAGGATTGCCGATAAATCCGGGTGATGTTCGCCACGTATTCGGGGGATTTGAGCCGGCCCTCGATTTTCAGCGACGCGACACCGGCGCGAATCAGGTCCGGCAAAACTTCCAGGCCGGCCAGATCCTGCGGACTCAGCAGATATTTCCGGTCGCCCAGCGAGACCGGTTTGCCATCGGAAACCAGTTCGTAGGGCATGCGGCAGGCCTGGGCGCATTCGCCGCGATTGGCCGAGCGCCCGCCGAGCGCTTCACTGGTCAGGCATTGGCCGGAATAGGCGACACACAGTGCGCCATGGACGAAAACTTCCAGGGGCAGTGATGAGGTTGACTCCCCGGTGGCGTGAATTTTTTCTATCTCAGCGACGGAACATTCGCGGGCAAGCACGACGAGGTGGCAGCCCAGTTCGCGGGCGAATTCCATGCCGGCGGCGCTGGTAACGCTCATCTGGGTCGAGGCATGAATCGGAAAATCGGGCGAGAGGCGGCGGATAAGCCGGCAGATGCCCACGTCCTGCACGATGACCGCGTCCACGCCGGCGGATATCATCGCGCGCAGATATTTTTCGGCGTCGGCGAGTTCATTTTCAAAGACGAGCGTGTTGAGCGTCACGTAACCGCGCACGCCACGGCGGTGCAGAAATTCCATCAATTTCGGCAGATCGGTTTCGGTGAAGTTGTGCGCCCGCATCCGGGCGTTGAATTGTTCGAGGCCGAAATAAATCGCGTCCGCGCCATTCTCGACGGCGGCCCGGGCACAATCCCAATCACCGGCCGGCGCGAGCAACTCCGGCAATCGTGGATTGCGCCCGCCTTCGCTGCGCTTCGACGAGGCAGGGATGGCGGATGGCGGATTGGATTCAAGCGGAGCGCCACTGGTCATTGCGATTTCAATCTAGCAGCGAAAGGCGGCGGCACAAAGCCTCTTCGCGCGGGCAGCATTTTGAACTTGGAAATGAGGCCGGATGCGCCACTTTTAGCTCGTGATTCATCCAACGGCCATCATTCACCCCAAGGCGAAGCTGGATCCCACGGTCCGGGTTGGGCCCTACGCCGTGATTGACGGGGGAGTCGAACTCGGGGCGGATTGTGTCGTCGGGCCGCACGTTTATCTCACGGGGCTGACCACGATCGGCGCGGGCAACCGTTTTCACGCCGGTTGTGTCATCGGCGACGCACCGCAGGATTTAAAATACAAGAACGAGCCGACGCGCCTGCGTATCGGCGATCGCAACGTCTTCCGCGAACACTTTACGGCGCACCGTTCGACGAAGGCCGATGCGGAAACGATCATCGGCTCGCACAATTTTTTCATGGCCAATGCCCACGTGGCGCACAATTGCGTCGTCGGCGACCATGTAATCCTGGCCAATGGCGCGCTGCTGGGCGGACACGTCGAGGTGCAGGACCGGGCGTTCATTTCCGGCAATTGCTGTGTGCATCAGTTCTGCCGGGTCGGCCGGCTGGCCTTGATGCAGGGCAACTCGGCCATCAGCATTGATTTGCCGCCGTTCACCATGGCCCTGCGTGTGAACGAAATCTGCGGGTTGAACAGTGTCGGGTTGCGCCGTGCCGGATACACCGCGGAGCAGCGCTTGGAATTGAAGCGGCTTTATCACCTATTGTTTCGAAGCGGCAAAAATCTGCGCGCCGCGTTGGGCGAGGCGCGGGAAAAATTTTCCGGCGACACGGCGGCAATTCTGCTAGACTTTGTGGCGGGTGCAAAACGCGGGATTTGCGCGGACTCGGGGCGCGCGACCGCCAAAAGCGGAGAAGAATAGATGAGCATGTATCGAATCGTCGGTGTGGACGGCCGGCAATACGGGCCGGTTTCCGGGGAACAATTGCGGCAATGGATTGCCGAAGGCCGTGCGAATGCGCAAACGCAAACGTTCGCGGAGGGCGCGACGGAATGGAGACCGCTGGGCGGGTTGCCGGAATTCGCGGGCCATTTTGCGCCGCCGATTCCACCGACCATCCGACCTCCGGTTTCCGATCCAATCCGGAAAACCAATTCCTATGCGATGGCGGGGATGATTTTCGGCATTCTGGCGGTTCTTTGCTGCTGCAAATTTCTGTTCGGCGCACTGGGCATCATTTTCTCGCTCATTGGCCTTTCGCAAATCAACCGGCACCCCGAATTCTACGAAGGCCGAGGGCTCGCCATCGCGGGGCTCATCCTTTCAATTTTAAGCCTGCTGTTGGCCGTGGTTCTCATCGTGATCGCCGTGGTCACCGGCAATTTTCATGATCTTTATTCCAACTGGCGCTTCAATCATTCCTGACTCCAATGCCGCCCGCCGAATCCCAAACGGTTCCACCCAAAATCCCGGCGCCACCCTCGTTGACAATGTTCGTGGTCGTCGTGGCGGGCGTGACCATGGCGGGCGCGGGCGCGGTGTTGTATTTTTTCAATCCCAGCACCCACGGGTTTTATCCCGTCTGCGAATTCCATGAACTGACCGGGCTGAACTGTCCGGGCTGCGGTGGGACGCGGGCGGCGTATCAATTGTTGCACGGCCACGTTGTGCAGGCGTTGCACGACAACGCGTTGCTGGTGCTGTCGCTTGCGGCCCTGGCGGGGCGCGGCGTCTGGTTCGCGGCCCGCAAGCTTCGCAACCAACCCGCCGTGCCGTTCCTGCCGTCCAGGGCGTTGTGGGCGTTTCTGGGCATCGCCGCGGTCTTTACCGTGTTGCGGAACCTGCCGGCCTTTCACTGGCTATCACCGTAAGATCCGGAAACTTTTTCGCTTTTGCCGATGCACGTTCTCGTGTTCAATCGTTGACCTATGAGTCTGACACATCCCTTAACCACCACGACCTTTGACCTGCCCGGCTATCGCGTGACCAAATCGTTCGGTGTGGTACGCGGCATCATGGTGCGATCCCGCTCGGTCATCGGCAACCTCGGCGCGAGCATCCAGAGCATTTTTGGCGGCAACATCTCGCTTTACACCAATCTGTGCGAACGCGCGCGCGAAGACACCTTCAATCTGATGCTGACGCACGCCGGTGAACTCGGCGCCAACGCGGTCATCGGCGTACGCTACGACGCGACGGAAATCGCGCCGGGCATCACCGAGGTGCTGTGTTACGGCACGGCGGTTTATGTGGAACCGTCACATTAGTTGATATGGCTGGACACAGCAAATGGGCGAAGGTCAAGCATTTCAAAGGCGCCATTGATGCCAAGCGCGGGAAGATTTTTTCCAAATTAAGCCGGGAAATCACCATCGCCGCAAAAATCGGCGGTGGGGACCCGGACATGAATCCCCGTCTGCGCATGGTGCTGCTGAAGTGCCGCACGTCGAACATGCCGCGTGATAACATCGAACGCGCCATCAAAAAGGGCACCGGCGGCGGCGAAGGCGCGAATTTCGAGGAATTGACCTACGAAATTTACGGGCCGCACGGGGTGGCGCTGCTGGTGGAGGTGAGCACGGACAATCGGAACCGCACGGCCTCGGACATTCGCAGCATCGTCACCAAAAGCGGCGGTAGCATTGCCACGCCGGGTTCGGTCAGCCGTTTGTTTCAACGCAAGGGACAGATCATTGTTTCCCGGGAAGCTGCGGGCGAGGACCAACTGATGGAACTGGCGTTGGAAGCCGGCGCGGAGGATTTCAAGGCCGAACCGCAGGGGTACGAAATTCTGACCGAACCGGCGGCTTTTGAAGCCGTCCACAAACAAATCGAAGCCAAAGGCATCAAATACGAGGCGGCGGAAATCGCGTCCTTACCCACCATCCTGGCGCCGCTCACCGATGAAGCCGGGGTGGCCGCCGTCAATAAATTGATCGAAACACTGGAAGAGCACGACGATGTCAAAGAAGTCTTTTCCAACGCCGACTTTCCCAATGAGGCGGTGAAGGCATGAATCCCCGCCCGGCCTGAAGTATGAAGGCGTTAAGTGCCGATTCTGTTCTTGCGCGGCTGCTGGGCAAACTGACTGCGGCGATTTTTCGTCACCCCAGGTGGTTTATTTATCCGCAGGTGGTTCTGTTTGGCGTATGCGTCCTTTACACCGTCGGATTTTTAAAGGCGGACATGAACCGGGACAACCTGGTCGGTCCCAATCATAAGAACCACCAGAATTATCTTCGCCTGCAAAAGGAATTTCCCCAGCAGGGCAACGATTTGGTGGTGGTGGTGGAAAGTGAAAACATTGAAAAAAACCGGCAGTTCGTCGAACGCATCGCGGCGAAAATGGCGGTGGAAACCAATCTCTTTCGCGACGTTTTTTACCAGAAAGATCTGGCCGTGATGGGGGCGAAAGCGTTGCTGTTCGCGGACAAGGATGATTTGGTGGAACTAAAAAAAAGCCTCGATGAAGATTTGCCATTCATCCTCCAGTTCACGCGAACAACAAACCTCGTTTCGTTTTTCGACCAGGTCAACACCGCTTTCCGCACGGCTCCCCAGGAGACCAACGCGCAGACAGAATCGCTGGTCCAGGCGCTGCCGGCGCTTACCCGCATCCTGAACCAGGCCACCACCGGCCTGCAAATGGCCGGAACACCGCCGTCCCCCGGGGTCACGTCGCTTTTTAACGCCGGCAGCGAAACAAATATTTACATCAATTACGACCGGGGCCGGATTTTTTTGGTGACGACGCACGCACCCAGCAGCGACCTCAGCAGCGACGCCATCGAACGCCTGCGCCAGCTGGTTGAGGAGACGCAAACCGAGGTGCCCGGTCTTAACGTGGGGTTGATCGGCGAACCGGTGCTGGACTATGACGAAATGAAACAGTCGCAAAAGGACGTCACCCTGGCGAGCATCGTATCACTGGTCCTCTGTGGATTGATTTTCGTTTACGGTTACAACGAGACCGGGCGGCCGATCAAAGCGAACATCTGTCTGGTCATCGGATTGGGTTACACCCTGGCGTTCGCCACGCTGGCCATCGGGCATTTGAATGTTCTGACCATCACGTTCGTGCCGATGCTCATCGGTCTGGCGATTGATTTCGGCGTGCATCTCATCACGCGCTACGAGGAGGAACTGCGTCATGGGAAATCGGCGGAGGCCGCGATGACCAAGGCCATGGTCT
>JAJPJM010000062.1 GCA_021324235.1 Verrucomicrobiota bacterium | reverse complement strand
TGTAGCCGCCCGTGACGTCAGGGAAATGAGAGCCCGAGGCAGAGCTGCTTGAAGCAAAGAACTACGGTCGGCTTCCCTCTCCCCATCCGATGGGGTGAGGGGCTGTGTTCGTCGGTAAACAGACCCATTACGACCGTTCCCATTCTTCCCATCGGTCACTTCCTCGTCCTATTCCTGATCTCCAGCAATTCCTTCATCACACCGTAAAGATTCCCATCGCCCTGCTGCGTCCCAAACGCATCGTGCAACTTCCGATAAAGCACATAAAGTTCCTTGTAAACTTCGTGCGCCTTCGGATTCGGTTGGAACACTCGCGACTTCAGCCCCGTCATCGCTTGTTGCGCATCCGCATAATTGTCATGTCCACCGGCAGCTTTCCCCGCTACAACGGCGCCTGCAATCGCCGAGCCCAATGCGCACGTCTGCGCCGACCTCGAAATCTTAATTGGCCTGCCTGTCACATCCGCGTAAATCTGCATCACTAGCGGATTCTTCTCGGCGATTCCTCCGCAATTCACAATCTGCTCCACCTTCACTCCATACTCCTCAAAGCGATTGATAATCGTCAGCGCTCCGAAAGCCGTTGCTTCGATGAGTGCCCGATAAATCTCTGCCGGTGTCGTATAAAGCGTCTGCCCAATCAACAGCCCTGTCAGCCGTTGATCCACCAGGATGGTGCGATTGCCGTTGTTCCAGTCCAGTGCGAGCAGCCCGGATTCACCGGGTTGCACCCGGGCGGCCGCCCGATCCAAATCGGCATGTGAAAGCGGCTTTTTTCCGCCGGGCTGGATGTAATGAACCCACCAGTTAAAAATATCGCCCACGGCCGACTGGCCGGCTTCGAGTCCGTAAAAGCCGGGCAGGACGCTGCCGTTGACGATGCCGCAAAGACCTGGGATGTCCGCAAGTTTCTCCGTGTCCGGCCAGACCGCAATGTCGCAGGTGCTGGTACCGATGATTTTTACCAGCGCACCGGGAGCGACCCCGGCGCCGATGGCGCCCAGATGCGCGTCAAACGCGCCGACGGCAACCGGAAGGCCAGCACTCAAACCGGTTTTCTTCGCCCAGGCCGCCGTCAAACCGCCCACGGCGGAATCCACCGCCCGCACCCGCGGGCAAAGGCGTTTGCGCAACGCGCCGAGTTGGGGATCCAATTGCAAAAGGAATTCAGCATCCGGATAACCGCCCCAGCTTTTGTTGAACATCGCCTTGTGGCCGGCGGCACAGATGCCCGCGCTCAATTTTCGCGGCGCTTCCGTGCCCGTCAGGGCGGCAGGAACATAATCGGCCAGCTCCAGCCAGGAATTCGCCGCCGCAAACACCTCCGGGGCGGTCCGCAAACAATGGAGAATCTTGCTCCAGAACCATTCGCTGGAATAAACCCCGCCACATTTCGCCAGATATTGCGGGCGGATTTTTCCGGCCAGACCGGTGATTTCCGCGGCTTCCGCCACGCCGGTGTGGTCTTTCCATAACCACGCCATGGCGGCCGGATTTTTGGCAAATTTTTTGTTGAAGGCCAGCGGCTGGCCGGCGGAATCCACGGGCAACGGCGTGCTGCCGGTCGTGTCCACGCCCAAGCCGACAACCTGGGCCGGCTGAAAACCGCGCACGTGCTTTCCCGCATCGGCCAGCGCCTTTTGGATGGTGACTTCCGCGCCTTTGATGTAATCGGCGGGATGCTGCCGTGCCAGATTCGGATCGCGCGACAAAATCACGCCGGCCGTGCCGTGTTCATAATTCCAGACCGCCGTGCCCACTTCGCGGCCGTTGGCGGTATTGACAATCAGTGCGCGTACGGAATTGGTTCCATAATCGAGACCGATGGTGTACTTCCCGGGCATAAATGCGATTTATTTTTATTCGTCCTGACGGTAAAAAACCAGACCTATTTGCCTGCCTTCGTGTCGGCGGCCGCCTTGTTTTCCCAAACCGCCAATCGGGCCGACTCCTGGTCCCATTGATGTTTGATTTCAGCCTCCTGTAACCTCCAGGCAGACGGGGAAAGCACGTGCCAATAGACGGTATAGCGCTGGTGTGTTACGCGATAAAAAGGCACCAACGTGACATCGTCGGGATGCCCCAGATTCTTCGTGCGGAAGGTCAGCGGCTGGCCGGTGGGCCGGATGTGTTTGAGCAAGGACGATTCGTCCGCCACCCACACCGGCACCGGCACCGCCGGCCACCTCACAAACTTGGTTTGGTCCTGCGCGTACGGATCCGCGGGCATGCCGTTCGTGCCCAGTTCGCCGGCCAGCACAATCGGCCCGTAAAGCACAGCCACCATGTCCTTCGTCCCCGGCAACGGTTCAAGATGCAGCTTCATTGGCAACCGGACTTCCACGTGGTCGCCTTCACTCCATACGCGATCAATGGTCACGTAAGAGCCGGGCGTGCCGGAAATTTTCTGTTTCCAGCCGTTCACCCGCACGGAAAGGGTCTCCGCCCACGACGGCCAGCGGATTTTGAGCGCCAGTTTCACGGGCTGCCGGCACTGGAAGGTCACGCGCGTGGTGTCCTGGTCGGGGAATTTCGTCTCCTGCCGCACCACGAGACCCTTATCCGGCCACGACAGTTCCGAAGCGATAAACAGATTTACGTAGAGCGAGTCATCCCCGCGCAGATAGATGGCCTGGCCATAGCGCGAATGGTTTTCCATGCCGGAGCCGACACAGCACCAGAATGAGTCTTGCGGCGTGGAGTAAGTCTTGAACCCGCCGGGTTGCAAGGACATCAGGTAAACGAACATGCCCGTGTCTGGATCCTGCGACGCCAGGATGTCATTATAGAGCGCGCGTTCGTAAAAATCCATTTCCGCGGCGGAAGGCGACCACTCGAACAAATGCAGCGTGAGTTTGAGCATGTTGTAGGTGCAACAGGTTTCACACGTGGCCGCGTCAAGATGACGCGCGAAATTACTCACCGGGAAAAAATGCTCACTGTCGCCATTGCCGCCGATGACATAGGACCGGTGCAACGCCACCCGGTCCCAGAAAAACTTCGCGATATCGGCGTAACGCGGCTGTCCGGTCAATTCGTAAAGCCGCGCCGCGCCGATGGTTTTGGGGATTTGCATGTTGGAATGCAATCCATCGAGGAGGTCGTCGCCGCGCGCCAGCGGATCCATGACGGCCCGGTGGTAAAACTTCTCCGCCAGGTTGAGATAATTCGTGTTGCCGGTCAGCGCATAGAGGTTGGCCATGGCCTCATTCATGCCGCCCTGTTCACATACCAGCATCTTCTGCCATTGCGTATCGGTCAGGTTCTGCGTGGTGGCGCTCACCCAGTCGGCAAAATTCGTGGCCACCGCCAAAGCCTTCGCATCGCCGCAAAAACGATAGGCATCAATCAACCCGGCGAACTCCTTGTGAATCGTGTACCAGGGCACCCAGGCGCCATCGAGGTTGAAATCCTGCGAGCGGATTTCGCCGCGCGCGACCTCGGCGAAAATTGCTTTTCCGTTCGGGATGGCCGCCACATAACCATTGCCATTGGCCTTCTGGCATTCAGCGAGCTGGTCCACGACATAACTCACCCGATTCAGAAATTCAGGATTACCGGTGTCCTGATACATCCGCGCACAGGCCGAGAGATAATGGCCGAGGGTGTGACCGGCGATGCCTTGCGATTCCCAGCCCCCGTACTTCCCGGCCTTTGGCGGCAAACCGGCCTCCGTGCGAAACCCGCTCAATAACCGGTCCGGTTCCAAGCCGAGCAGATAATGCGCATCGCGTTCCATCGCGTCCTTGAATGGTCCGTCGAGCAAACGCACGTCTTGTGGCGCAAACTCTTGTGCGGGCAAATCAACCGCCATCTTCACGTCGGCGCGGACGCCGCCGGCAAGCATCGCCACCATGCCCAGAATGGATAACCCCAGTTTTATGCGTTTACCTGTCATGAAAAGATCAACCTTTCAGCCGGGTGGTCACGATCTCAATCCGTCCCGGAGACCGTAATAAATTTCGTTCCAGTTAAGCTCCTGCTTGAAGCGCCGAAGGCTGGTTTCGCCGTCAATCACCGCCAGTTCCACACCCGCCATGCCGGCAAAATCTTCCAACATCTCCGCGGTAACGGCCTGGCTGAAGCCGGTGTGATGCGCGCCACCGCCGTAAATCCAGGCCGTGACCGCGGTATGAAAATCGGGTTTGGGAACCCATAAAGCGCGGGCCACCGGCAATTTGGGCAACGGTTTATCCGGGGCCACCACCTCCACCTCGTTGACCAGCAGACGGAACCGGTTCCCCATGTCCATCATGGCGGCGTTGAGAGCCGGCCCGGGAGGCGTGTCAAACACCAGGCGCGCCGGATCAGCCTTTCCGCCGATCCCCAACGGATGGACCTGCAGCGACGGTTTGTCCTGGGCGATGCTCGGACAGATTTCCAGCATGTGTGCGCCGAGCACTTTCATGCCCCTGGAATTCAAATGATAGGTGTAGTCCTCCATGAACGAGGTGCCGCCTTTCAATCCAATGGACATCACCTTCATGGCACGAACCAAGGCGCAGGTTTTCCAATCGCCTTCGGCGGCGAAGCCGTAACCTTCGGCCATCAACCGCTGGGCGGACACCCCGGGCAATTGCGCCAGCCCATGCAAATCTTCGAACGTGGTTGTGAACCCCTTGAAACCACCCCCCTTCAGAAAGGTGCGCAGACCCGCCTCGATGCGCGCGGCTTCCCGCAATGAAGCCTGCTGCTTTTCATCCTTGCGCAGCGCGGATGAGATTTCATAGCTGGCTTCGTATTCCTTCAACAGGGCCTTGATTTGCGTCCCCGTCACGGCGTTGACATGTTTCACCAGATCACCCACGCCATAGCCATTGACCGAGTAGCCGAATTTGATCTGCGCGGCGACCTTGTCTCCCTCCGTGACCGCCACCTCGCGCATGTTGTCGCCGAACCGGCAAAAAACTGCGCCCTGCCAGTCGTGCCACGCCGCCGCCGCCCGGCACCAGGCGCCGATTTGCTGCTGAACGACGGTCTCCTGCCAGTAACCGGCGACGACCTTCCGGTTCAACCGCATCCGGCTCATGATGAAACCGTGCTCGCGGTCACCGTGGGCGGCCTGATGGAGATTCATGAAATCCATGTCAATGGACGACCACGGAATGTCGCGGTTGTACTGCGTGTGCAAATGCAGGATTGGTTTCCGCAGCAATTTGAGACCGTTAATCCACATCTTGGATGGCGAAAAGGTATGGCACCATGTCACCAGACCGATGCAATGGGTGGTCTGGTTGGCTTCTTCACAAAGCGCGGACACCTCCGCCGGCGTTTTAAGGACCGGTTTGAAAATGATTTTGGTCGGGATCGAACCGGCGTTGTTCAAGCCCGCGGCAATTTCGCGGGAGTCGGTGGCAACTTGTTTCAGTGTCTCAGGCCCGTAAAGATGCTGGCTGCCGGTGACGAACCAAATCTCAAACCGTTTTAAATCAATCATATATTTAGTGGCTGGTGAGCCCGCTGCCGGACAGGGGCAACCAACACGGAAAATCCACAAAGGCACACGCCGACCGCGATTATCAGCCGGTCAGATGCTGTTTATGTACCCAGAATATCGCCACGATGACAGCATATAAACGCCATGTTGCGAATAAAAATCGCCAAAAAGCGCAAAGGGCAGAACCCGCCTCAAGGCAACGGAAGAAACGACGGGCCGGAAATCCATCAGCCCGCCCTTTTCCCGTAACTGCGGCGAAACGCCAGGGGGCTGATGTGCCGGTCGGCGCGGAAGTAACGGGCAAAATGTTGAACGTCGGGAAAACCAAGGCTCTCGGCAATCCGGCCAACCGGCAAATCCGTCTCCACGAGCAGCCGGACAATCTGGTCGGTTCGCACCCGGCAGATATATTTGCGGATGGGGCAGCCGAGTTCCCGTCGGAATTTCACTTCCAAAGCGCGGCGCGAGAGGCCCGCGGCTTGAAACACCTCCGCCACCGTCACGCTTTCCCGGGCATGGTCGCGAATAAACTGCAGCGCCTTGGTCACGTGGGGATCGGTGGCAGCGGCAATATCCGTCGAGTGGCGGGCGACGACGTGAGTGGCGCGCACGATGATGTTTGACGGTACTCCCCGCCTTTGTCGCAGGAGCCGAAACAACACGGCGGCGGCCTCGTAACCGGCGCGTTCGAAGTTGATGGCCACGCTGGACAAGGGCGGATCCGAAAGACCGCAAACCACTTCGTCATTGTCCGCGCCCAGGACTCCGACGCTGTCGGGCACCGCCAGGTTTGCCAATTTACAGGCTTCAATGACCTGTCGGCCGCAATCGTCGTTGCAGGCCATCACTCCCACCGGTTTGGGCAGGGATCGCAGCCACGCGGCCATCCGGCGGCGCTCTTCGCGCCATGGACTCGATGCCAGCGGAGACGCCATATGGGTCTGGACTTCAAAACCGGCTTTGCGAAGGCATCGGCTGAAGGATGCCTGGCGCAAATCCGAGAAGGGCGCGGTTCCATAGCCGCAGTAGGCAAAATGTTTGAAACCGTACTGCTGCAAATGGTCAGCTCCGATCTGGCCGATGGCCGATGAATCGGTAACCACATTGACCAGGTTGGGCACCTCGGTTTTGCTGTGTCCGATGACGACCGCCGGAATGCCCAGGGCCAGAACTTCCTCCAGCTTGTCCACGTCCCGCAAAATGATCCCATCCACGCCCAACGCCTTCAGTTTTGGCCAGGCCTTCTCCAATCCGCCCGGTTCCCAATAAAAAGACCAGGGCCCGTAGTGATGCGCGCATTTTGCGATGCCACATAACAATGCCCGGCCCGAAGCCCGCGACGACTCAACGAGAAGCGCAATTGTAGGAATCCGCTGGGAAGTGGGTTTGGAAACACCGGGCCGGCTTCCTGATTTGTTTGCGACCGCTGGTTTCGTTGATGTTGCGGAGTTCACAGTCCCAAAGGATAGGCAGAACCGTCGCCGGAAACAATATTCCAAGCCTCGCCGGCCGGTGGCTGCCAACGCATGCCCGGACCATCACGGTGTTGAGATGCGATAGAAGGCAGCGTCGCCGTCGGCGGAACTGTCAATATTTGTCGTGGTAATACCGCCGGAAGGAATGCCGGTGGCCACCGTCGTCCAGCCTGGATCACTCAGGGAGTTTTTCTTTTGCAGCGTGTACGTCGTAAATGACGCGGGCGGAGTCGAATTCCAGACCAGGGTCATGGAGTTCGTATCGACATTGTAAGTCGCACCGGTGATTTGCAACGGACTTCCCTGTTGCATTTGCCACCAGTTAAAGCTGAACAGGCTGCCGGCGCCGCCAGTGAATGTTAAATACAGGTCGTGCACGCCCGAGGCCCCGCTTACGCTGCAAGACGCCGTCGTCCAGGTCTGCCAACCGCCTGTGGGCATTACCGGACAGGTGCCAATCAGCGTGCCGGTGAGGCTGTCGAGGTGCAGTTCGATGTTACCGCCGCTCCCGGCGCTGGCAACCCGCGCATAAAAGGTGGCGGCACCACCGCCGAAATCCACGCCCGTGAGCCTGGTCCAGGAGCCATTGGTGATGGCGCCCACGTCCATGCCACCCTCACTGCAAACCTCCGTGGTAATCCCGCTGTCCTGGGCCATGGTCTCGGCCTCCACCTGATTGTACGGATTGAGATATTTCAGCTGGGGCAACCCGTTGCTGGTGCAGACAACCTGCTGCATGCGGCCTTGAAATATACCGTTTGTATAGTAATACAACCTGTCCAGGCAGACATTGCGCTTAAAGCCGGTCGGTATTCCATTTAACGTGGCGAGGTAGCGATTGTGATAAGCGCAATACCAGACCCCCAAATAAGTAAAAAACGAATGATGATTGTTGTTAAAATAGTCGTAGGGCGGATTGGGCAACACCGTTCCGGCGAAACTAAAACCGGAAATGGGATTGGAACTCATTTCATATTGAATCGTTGAACCGGCCGAATATGAATAATAATACGAGTTGCCATACTTGTGCATATAGGACGCCTCGAAGAAATTCTGCGCCGACATCGGGCTGGCTGAACCGGAGATACTGGTCATATTGGAGTTCAGCAGGATGACCCGGGCGTTGGTGGGAACTTGACCGCCAAAATACAGGTAGACGTTGTTGCTATCAATGAAGACATCCGGATCAAAATACCACTGGTTGGTCGTGAAGGCTCCCGGCGTGCTGGAGTTGATCAAATACCCTCCCTTGGCGTCCTTGAAGGGCCCCGTCGGGACACTGCTGGTCGCCACGCCAATGCCGCTGGCGTTGTTTGCAAAATACATGTAAAACAAACCGTTGTTGGTAATTACCGACGGCGCCCAGGAATAGGTCGCCCAGGCAGCATCCTGCGGCACCTGCAAAACCTCGCCATGGTCGGTCCAATTTTTAAGATCATCCGTCGAAATGCAGGTGATCGAGTGCATGCTGTAGGGACCATTGGTGTTGTTGTCGGTATCGTTGGAACAATACAGATAGAGCCGGCCATTGTATTCGAGCCCCGTCGGGTCCGCCGAATATTTGTGATAAATAAGCGGATAATCCCCTAAAACCGGAAAAGCCATTCCGCAAATCGCAAGCGTGAAAACCAGCCGGAATTTCGGTCTATTTGGTTGGAGGAGTAACACTTCTAACGCAAACCTTCCATGATAGAGGAAGTTACGCAACACCAGTTTGCGTAAAAGAATCACCAGTTTGCGAAGTCTGGTTCAATCCGGATCCAGGCCGCACGCCGCGCCATTAATTCAAACTGTGCACAAAAGGCCCGGGCTGACCCATCCCACTTGAGTGGAATTTCCGATTTCCCGGCACCGCTTAGCTAATCAACACGGCCGCCTTGGAAGAAAGCCAGTCTTTTAAGGAAGATGGCAATCCGGAATTCTTATAGCGGGCGGGGACCCAACCCTTCGGGGCAGACATTGGTCGTAATTGCGGATTGGGCGCTGGCAGGGAACTCCGGTTGCCGTCGCTGTTACTTTCATTGCTGTTGCTTTCATTTGCCCACACTACCGGTGGGCATACCGAAAAGGACGAAGCAAAGTAAGACCCGACTGCGATTTGCGTTTTCATTATTTCGGGATTTCAGGTTATGGTTGGTTTGCCTTAAATTTGATGCTACGCTTGTGAATGGACTAGCGGTTGCTATGCCAATATGGGCATTCGGTGTTTTTCAGCCGAAATTCATGAATTTGAAGGCAATCCGCACGAAAATGAAACCGACAGGTGAAACAATTCCTGCCACCGGTGGCACGCCGCGTGCCAACCCCACGCCGGCCACCAGGTTGCGGCTGGCGGGCCTTATCCTGACCGCCCTGCTGGGTTCCATCCTGGTCATCTGGGTAAGTCGCACCACCTGGGAACGGGTGGATCATTTGCAGCGTGAGTTTGACGGGCTCAAAGCCAAGGATTTCTATCTGGCCGTTCACATGAAAGGGGAAATCCAGCGATTGAACGACAGCCTGCTCCGCTATCGTCTTCGCGGTGAACCCGCCGATTATGATCAGTTCCAGAAAAACTCACAGGCATTGACCCAATGGTTCAAGGCAAACCAGAACAATGCCGTCACACCCCTGGAACGCGAATTCTTCAAGCGGGTCGGCGGCGCTTATGACGGCTATCTGACGGACAGCACCAACTTGCTTGCAGCCAAGCTCGGTTTCCTGGAATCAAAGGCCGTTGCCTTCCCCACCAGCTACGAAAAAGTCCAGCAACAATCGGAACATCTGCTGGATTTGTGCGACGCGTTCATCCGCGACCAGAGTTCGGCTTTTGACAACTTTCTTCAGGAATCGAACCGGACTCTGGCCACCTTCCAGCGGCTGCTCAAACTCTCGGTGGCGCTGTTGCTGTTGCTGATCGCCTGGCTGGCCGTTCTGGTTTACCGCGGCGCGATCGCACCGCTCCGCCTTCAGTTGACCGAAAGCCAGGCCACCATTGTGCGGCAGGAAAAGCTCGCCTCCCTGGGCGCACTGGCGGCCGGCGTCGCACACGAAATCCGCAATCCGCTGACGGCGATTAAATTCCGCCTTTACAGTCTTAAAAAATCGCTGCCGGCCAACATGGCCGACAATGAAGATGCGGTCGTAATTGGCGATGAAATCAGCCGTTTGGAGCGGATCGTCAAGGATTTCCTTCAATTCGCGCGCCCCTCCGAGCCGGAACTCGTGGCCATTCCCACACAGCGCATTTTGGAGGAAGTGCATGGTCTGCTGAAGCCACAGCTGAAAAAGGCTTCAATTGAGTTGAATCTGGAAACATCCGGATCGGTCTGGGTACGCGCAGGCACGCAGCAAATCAAGCAGGTCCTGATTAACTTGATTCAGAATTCAGCCGATAGCATCGGCCATGACGGCGTAATCACCTTGCGGGCACGCAACGGCACGGGCAGTCTCGCGGTCATGGAAGTAACTGACACGGGCCGGGGAATCTCAGTTGAGGCCCAGAAACGCCTGTTTGATCCATTCTTCACCACCAAGGAAGGCGGAACGGGACTCGGCCTGCCCATCGCGGCGCGCATTGTCGAGAAACACGGCGGCGAACTCCGTTACCAAACCCAGCTCAACCATGGCACCACGTTCTCCATCGTGCTACCACGAGTCAGTGAACATGAAGCCTAGAATTTTGTTGATCGAGGACAACGTCAGCACGGCTTCCTCCCTGCAAAAGGTGTTGCGCGAAGAGGACTATGACGTGGAAATTGCCGGCCGGGGCGATACCGGCCTGGAACAGGCCTGCCGGGAACAATACAGCGTGGTCATCACCGACTTGCGACTTCCCGGCCTGGGGGGATTGGACCTGGTGGCCCAGCTGCACGCCGCCAAACCAAAGCAACCCATCATCCTGATGACCGCGCATGGCACGACCGAAACCGCCATCGAAGCCACCAAGCTCGGCGCCTGTGATTATCTGCTCAAGCCCTTCGAAGCCGATGAGTTGCTGGACCTGGTCGCCTCCGCCGTCGCCAGCAGCCGGTTGATGTCCGAGCCGGTGGCCATGGGCGAAGCCCGCATGAATCGCTCGGCCATCATTGGCCAAAGCCGTGCCATGCAGGCAATCTATAAGGAAATCGGCCGCGTCGCCGCCACACCCGCCACCGTGCTGATCCGGGGCGCCACCGGCACGGGCAAGGAACTGATCGCACGCGCCATTTATCAACACAGCGATCGCGTGGACAAACCTTTCATTGCCGTTAATTGCGCCGCCATCCCGGACACGTTGCTGGAGAGCGAATTGTTTGGTTATGAACGCGGCGCGTTCACCGGCGCGCAGGGCCGCCGGATCGGCCGTTTCGAACAGGCGCATGGCGGAACCATCTTCCTCGACGAGATTGGCGACTTGAATCCCAGCACCCAGGGCAAGCTGTTGCGCGTCCTCCAGGAACGCAGCATCCAGCGACTCGGCAGTGAAACCGATATTCCCGTGGACGTCAGGGTGCTGGCCGCCACCCACCGGGACCTGGAGACCGCCATCCGGGAAAAGGAATTCCGTGAAGATTTGTTCTACCGCTTGAGCGTCGTGACCATCAGCCTGCCCCCCCTGAGCCAGCGCACCGAGGATATTTCGGAATTGGTCAAATATTTTATCCATCGCTACGGCAAGGAACTTGGCCTGGATTCCCCCTCCATCCAGCCCGAGGCCATTTCATTCCTGCAAAGCCAGCCGTGGCCCGGCAATGTCCGTGAGCTGGAAAACGTCGTCCGCCAGGCCCTGCTCCTGGCACGGCCCTTCGGCATCAGCCTGGATCACGCGCAGCGCGTGCTGGCCAAAACCCGGATACCAACGGAATCCAACCAACAAACCCATGCGGTTTACATCGCCGAACTGCTCAATCGCGCCCAAAGCGGCGACCTCCAGGACGCCTATGCGCGCATGATCGCAGATTTGGAACCCGAACTGTTCAAGCAGGCCATCCAGCTGGCACAGGGTAATCAATCCAAGGCCGCCCGCTGGCTGGGCGTCAGCCGGATGAAAATCCGGGAGCGGCTGATTCAGTTTGGATTGGATCCCCGGCGCGAGGAGCGGAATAAATAGGTGCCCGGCCCGTCCGGAGCTGGCAGGATTTATTCCATCAGTGGTTGCCAACCTGCCAATCGCCGGCCCGGCGCATTGAGACTTTACTCCGAAACCCCCCATTTAGCGTTGTTTTCCCGCGAGGCATGGAACTTGCCTAATAAGCGGCAAGACTGAGCAATGGCTCGCCGCGCGATAAAAAATCGCAAGGAGCGCAGCGTCAGGACGCGGAAAGTTGTTCAAGTTAAAACAGAACACTGCAATAGAACGAAACGGAATAATGCAAATGACATTAACAGTCACGGTCGCTGGTGATGACAAGGTATTCGGCCCGCCATGGGCCGGCCACCCGGCAACTCCGGCGTCATGACATCCATCAAACGAAAGGATTAAAGCTCATGAAAAAAATTATTCCACTGATTGCTTTATTGTTTCTTGCCGGTTGCGGAAACAATTCCACGGGAAACCAATCGGGTTCCGCCAATCCGCCGGCGAGTGAATCGGCGCCGGGTTCCACCGATACCAACACACCCGCCATGAGCGGGGCGTCCAACAGCGCCCCCGCCAATGAAATGGCCCCCAGCAGTACCACGACCAACTCCGGCGTGATGGATACAAATACCCCGGCGGGCACGAATCAAAATTAGGCGCCGATTTTCGGCCATAAAACATTTCGGGCGGAGAAACGCGCCAACCGGACATCATCATTGTAATCACCGGAGCGCTTTCTTCCGAGCCCCACAGGTGAAAGCCACGAGAACAGCCAGATCAAATGCGTATGAAAAAGAGATGGATGACAGGATTATTGGCGGTGTTATTGGGCCTGGCCTCCCGGGCGGCAGATTCGGTCGCCACCAACACCAACTCCACCGCCGCCGCCTCGACCATGCCGCCGGGCGATTACGGCCGTTACAACGATCACGCTGGTAAATTCGGCGCCGGTGTCACCTTTGGTGAACCCATTGGTGCGGATTTAAAGTATTGGCTCAACGACACCATGGCCGTGGATGGGGCCATCGGCTGGTCGTCTCGTGATGACACCGATTTGTACCTGCACAGCGACCTTCTGTGGCATCAGTTTCATTTGATTCCTGTGCCTCAAGGCCAGTTGCCGCTGTATTTCGGCGCCGGTGTGCTGGCGAGGTTCCGCCATGGCAACGAAGACAATCAAGTCGGCCTGCGTGCGCCGGTGGGGCTCTCGTACATGTTCGACGACATTCCCGTGGATATTTTTGCGGAAGTTGCACCGGCCATTGACGTCGCGCCGTTCGTGCGCGGTGAAGTCACGGGCGGCATCGGCATTCGGTATTGGTTTTGACGAATTCCACGACGCCAAGGAGGTGGGGTGGAACCGCCAGCGCCTTTTGAGTGGTCTTTCCGGACTGTTCAAGGAGGCGCTGGCTGGCAGCCGACGATGAAACCAACGTCGGGTCTGCACTAAAACTATGAAGTTTGGATTTAACATAAAATATTTGCCGGGCCTGTTCCTTCTGATGACATTGGCCGTGAAGGCTACGGCAGCGACCTGGTACGTGGACAGCACGGTGGGTGCGTCCGGCACCGGGACGTCGTGGGCGACGGCCTGGAAGGCGCTGTCGAACATCACCGGCGTCAAAGCCGGCGACACGGTCTATATCTCCGGCGGCCCCAGCGG
>JAJPJM010000145.1 GCA_021324235.1 Verrucomicrobiota bacterium | reverse complement strand
AGGTTCAGCGAAAAATTGTCGCCCTTCTTCAACGGCTGATAGGTGCCGATTTCCTCGATGAACTTGCCATCGCGCGGACTGCGACCGTCAGCCACCACAATGCGAAACACCGGGGCATTCTTGGTCCCGACACGTTTCATGCGAATTTTTACTGCCATAAATTATTCAAAAGAGCGCAGAGCTTAGCGCCCCCCGGCGTGCTTGGCAAGCCTTGATTTGAATGAAAAAGGCTGCTTGCCGACCTCGCCAATCGCTGGTTTGCTTTGGCGAAATGAGCCGGCCGTATGAGGAAGTTTTGAGCGGTGAGACCCTGCCGCGTTCCGCCCCGGGAACGCGGCACGAAATGATTTGTGACCGCTTGCACCGGTTAATGACCGCCAGCGTGGCGAATCTGCCCGCCACGCAATTGCTGGCGCCGCGCACGAAAATCAACGTTTCCCGCACGACGGCGATCTGCCCCGATCTGGCCCTCGTCACCGTGGCCACCGGCAAACTCTGGCTCGCCGCGGAAATCATCAGCCGAGACGATCATCAGGCTGACACCGTCATCAAGAAGCAGCTCTACGAGGACATCCGCGTGCCGCGGCTCTGGATGGTGGATCCCCGTTACGACAACGTGGAGATTTATCACTGCACGGAATGGGGAGTGGCGTTGAAGGGCATTCTGGCCGGAAGCGAAGTTCTCGGCGACACCCTGATTCCTGAATTTCAAGTCGTCATCGCCGAACTGTTCGCCACGCCGCCACCGACACATTAATTTCCGTTTTATTTGCTTGAATGAAAACCCCGTCCGGGTTGTCTTAAGTTCGATAACTGGAAACTATAAACAAACCTATGAAACATTCCCCACTGACATTGACCCTCGCGGCCGGACTGCTGCTGGCCGTCGGCGCGGCGCGCTTGTCCGCCGATGATGCGAGCGCACCCGTCACCATCAGCGGCTCGATGGTCTGCGGCAAATGCAAATTGCACATCACCCCGACCTGCCAGGATGTGCTTCAGGTTGAAAAGGACGGCAAGACGGTCAACTATTTTCTGACCGAAAACAAGGTGGCCACGGACTTCCACCCCAACATTTGCCAGAATGACGGTGAAAAAGTGACGGTCACCGGCACGGTTTCCGAAAAGGATGGAAAGGAAATGATGGAGGCCTCTAAAATTGAAGAGGCCAAATAATCATGGCGGCGGCGCCGGCCGCGCCCGGCGGTTGAATGCGACGGCCTCAGCGTAACGTACGCCGTGACCGCCAAAGATGTCCAATGCCGAACCGATGGTCAGGTCCACTTTCCCCTGCCCCAGTCGGGTGACCGCCTCCAAATCGCCCAGCGCATTCGCACCACCGGCGTAGGTGGTGGGCAGGGGTGTCCATTGACCGAGTTTCTCCACCAGCTCCCGGTCGATGCCGCGGCATAAACCTTCCACGTCCACCGCGTGAATCAGAAATTCCGCGCACCTCCGGGCAAGCTTTTGGAGCGTCTCCGATGAGAGGGTCAACTCCGTAAATTTTTGCCAGCGGTCGGTGACAACGAAATAATTCCCGTCCCGCCGGCGGCAGCTCAAATCCAGAACCAGCCGCGACGGGCCGACGGCCTTGACCAATTCGGCCAGCCGGCCTTCATCCACGCGGCCTTCGCGAAAAACCCAACTGGTGGCGATGACGTGGGACGCGCCGGCATCGAGCCAGGTGCGTGCGTTTTCCGCGTTAATGCCGCCGCCGACCTGGAGTCCGCCCGGAAATGCCGACAGGGCCGCGCGCGCTTCGGTTTCATTGCCGGGCCCGAGCATGATGACGTGACCGCCGGTGAGACCATCCCGTTTATAGAGTTCGGCGAACCACGCGGCGGGTTTCTCGGAGACAAAATTTGTCCGCAAGCAGGCAGCCTCGCCGAGCGAGCCGCCCACGATTTGCTTCACTTTGCCTTCATGCAGGTCGATGCAGGGACGAAACATGTGTCCAAGCTAAATTCGCGCGCGCAAAATGCACACTAAAAATTTGACGCCGCGGCGGGGACGGAGAATCATGTGGCTGCTTTTAATTCGTGAAAAGGCTGTGCTTGATTCCTCCAGCGAGTGGCAAATGGTTCTTTGCCTTCGTGTTGTTTCTGTGCCTTGGTTTTTCCACCAGCGCCAAACCCTACGGCCTGGACTCGCGCCCGGCCATCGGACCATTTCTGAACGGCACGATGCCGGAAACCGCCCCGGGCATTTCGGGCGACTGGTCGGCGGTGGCGGCCTTTCCAAACCTGCTGTTCACCAACGCCGTCGGCCTCACGTTCGTGCCGGGTACGGATGAGCTGTGCGTCTGGGAACGCGAAGGCCGTATCTGGACCTTTGAAAATAATCCGGGCGTAACGCATAAAAAACTCGTGCTCGACCTCAGCAACCAATGCCAGGGTTGGGACGATTCCGGTCTGCTGGGCGTGGCATTTCATCCGGGCTTTGCGACGAACCATTACGTTTTTGTCTATTACACCTGGTGCCCGCCCGGCACGGTCGCCGGCAGCCCGACCACCCGCCCGCCTTCCACCGGTAATTATCACGACCGGCTGTCACGCTTCACCCTGGATCCGAACGGCGTGGCCGTTCCGGGATCGGAAGTCGTGTTCGTGGACCTCAAATGCGACACGATCTGGCATCACGGCGGCGGCATGTTCTTTCATCCCAAAAACGGGTTTTTGTACTGGACCGACGGTGACAGCGCCAACGGCGAGAACGACCAGATCATCGACAAAACCCTGTTCTCCGGCGTATTCCGAGTTGACGTGAATTGCCGCGGCGGTTCCATCAGCCATCCGATTCCCCGCCAGCCGGTCAACGGCCGGACGGCGCATTATTTCATCCCTAACGACAATCCGTTCGTCGGCCAATCCAACGTTTTTGAGGAATTTTTCTGCCTCGGCCTGCGCAGTCCGCATCGCATGACCTATGATCCGGTCACGGGCCGGATTTATATCGGGGACGTCGGCGAAAGCGCGCGGGAAGAGGTGGACGTGATTGAGCCGGGCGAGTCCGGCTTGAATTTCCAGTGGAATTACTGTGAAGGCACGTTGGGCAAAATGCCATCCACCTACATCGGTATCAGCCGCGGGCCGGTGCTGGATTATCCGCACACCGACGGGCGCGCGGTCATCGGCGGTTATGTCTATCGCGGTAAAAAATTTGCCGCCGATCTGGGTGGCAAATACATCTTCGGCGACAACGTCATGCGGACGATCTGGGCGATGGACGAAACCACCACGCCTGTCAAAAAGAACGTCCTGTGCGTCATGCCCAAGGGCACCGGGCCGAATTCCGGTTCCGATTACACCGGGCTTTCGTCGTTCGGCGTGGATGCGGCCGGCGAAATTTATTTTTGCCAGATGAGCAGCATTGGCGGGCGCATTTTCACCCTGGCCCGCGGCGGACCGCCGCCACCGAGCCATCCCTTTCCCAAATTCCTCTCGCAGACCGGTGTGTTCCGCGATCTGGCCCAGCTCACACCCGAACCGGGCCTGGTCCCTTACAACGTCAACACCCCGCTCTGGTCGGACGGCGCGGTGAAGACGCGCTGGATGGCGCTGCCGGCCGGCGCGACCATTCATTTCGCGCCGAATGGCGAATGGACCTTCCCGGCCGGCACCGTGTTTGTGAAAAATTTTGAGCTGCCCGTGGACGACACCAATCCCCAAATCCGGCAGCGGCTCGAAACCCGCCTGCTCGTCCGTGACACGAACGGCGCGGTCTATGGCGCCAGCTACAAATGGCGCGCCGATCACAGTGACGCGGACCTGGTGACATCAGGGCTGACCGAGAACATCACCATCAAAACTGCCGGCGGGACGCGCACTCAGCGCTGGTTTTATCCCGGACGGCAGGATTGCCTGACCTGTCATACGCCCGTGTCCGGCGGCGTGCTCGGTGTCAAAACCCGCCAGCTCAACGGCGATTTCGAGTACCCGACCGGCGTCACCGACAATCAACTCCGTACCTGGAACCACATCGGCCTCTTCGACATGAAACTGGATGAAAGCGACATTCCCCGGTTCGCCAAACTGGTCGCCCTGACGGATACGGCCGCGTCCGTCGAGCTCCGCGCCCGTTCCTATCTCGATGCCAATTGCGCGCAATGTCACCGGCCCGGTGGCGCCGAGGCTTTTTTTGACACGCGCTTTGACACGCCGCTCGAAAAACAGGCCATCCTCAACGGCCCGGTCGCCAATCCGCTCAGGATTCCCGGCGCAAAAATCGTCGTGCCCGGAGACACGTCCAAATCCGTGCTCTTTCATCGCATCAGCGTGGTCGGCGACCTGCAGATGCCGCCGCTGGCCAGAAACACGGTGGACCAGCAGGCCGTTTCCACCATCGCCGAATGGATTGGTTCCCTGTCGCCGGTGGCGACATCGCTGCCGCCGGGTTGGACGCATGCGGACATTGGCAAAGTCGGTCTGGCCGGTGACGCCAGTTTTTTGAACGACCGGTTCAACCTCATCGGCTCCGGCAGCGATATTTGGGATACCGCCGACGGCTGCCACTTCGCCGGCACGCCCCTGACCGGTGACGGGCAAATCGTCGCGCGCGTTGTTTCGATCCAATACACCGATCCGTGGGCCAAGGCGGGCGTTATGTTTCGGGAGAGTTTCTCGCCCGGTGCCAAAGATGCTTTAATGGTCGTCACCGCCAGCGGCGGCTCGGCCTTCCAACGGCGCGTGAAGACCGGTGAACTCACCTGGAACACCGACGGTCCGCCGGCCAGCGTTCCGTGCTGGGTGCGACTGGTCCGTGCCGGCGACATGTTCACCGGTTACGTTTCGAAGGATGGCCATGATTGGAAACTGGTGGACCGTATTGCGGTCCCGATGGGCCGGACCGTTTACGCCGGTCTCGCCGTCACCGCACACAACAACGCGGAACTCAATTCCGCACTATTCGACCACGTCGCCGTCACCAAGTAGAAACGGTAGGGCGCGTCACTCCGTGCGCGCCGCCCTTTTACATTCGGACGTGCGGCGGGCAAGGGACTGCCCACCCTACCATTGCCTCTTCCCGCCTCGACAAGCCGCCGTTTTTTATTAGATTGTCGGGATGTCGTTTCGATTTGTGTGGCCGTAAATCCGCGTAAATCGCCAATCGTAAATCATCAATGAACCAGCCATTGACCATCGCCGGACGTGAATTCCGATCGCGCCTGATTCTGGGCACGGGAAAATTTTCCTCGCCCGAAGCCATGCGCGACGCGCT
>JAJPJM010000098.1 GCA_021324235.1 Verrucomicrobiota bacterium | reverse complement strand
GTCAACAACGGCGCGACCGTGCTCAACCTGAGCCTGGGCGGCGCGACCGACAGCGCCGTCCTGGACGACGTGATCCAGCAGGCGCTCGCCCAGGGGATCATGGTTTTCGCGGCGGCGGGCAACCAGTCCGGCACCATGCCGACTTATCCGGCGGCGATTCCCGGTGTCAACGCGGTGACCGCCCTGGGGGCTCCGGGGCAACTGGCTTCGTACGCCGACTACGGGAGTTTTGTGGACATGGCGTTGCCGGGGACGAGTGTGGTCTATCTCGGCAGTCAGGCTTATGTGGTGCAGGGGACTTCGGCCTCGACTGCTTATGCGACCGGTGTGGCGGCGGGGGTGAAGGGAATCAATTGCTCTCCGTGGTCACAAATTCAGGGTGCGATGCAGCAGCGATTTCCCGTGCCGCAACGATAGAAGCCGGGAGACGGCAGTTGGCAGATGGGGAATTCCAGCTTTGAACTCCCAACTCCTATCTCCCATCTCCGAAGTTCAATGGGTCATGCAGCCGATTTTGCCGAACGCAACCACGTAGGCGATGACGGCAGCAATCAGGAACCATGGTTTGCCGGCGACCGTCAGCATGATGCCCGCGCCCAAAACGACGCCAATCAGCACATAAACCAAAACTGCCAGAGCAAGTTTCATCGGCGTTGATTGTAGTATCTTGGTGAACGTTCGCAAGTCGCGGTTCGCGGCCGTCCCAGGTCAAATTATTGCTTCCCTTTGACCAAAGCCTCCACCACCGCCGAATCGGCCAGCGTGGTGATGTCGCCGATCTGGTCGGTCTGGTTCTCGGCAATCTTGCGCAGGATGCGGCGCATGATTTTTCCTGAACGCGTTTTGGGCAGGCCGGGCGCGAATTGGATTTTATCGGGCACGGCAATCGCGCCGATTTCCTTGCGGACGTGCTGCGCGAGTTCCTTCTTCAATTCTTCACTTTCGGCGATGCCATCTTTTAAGGTCACAAAGGCGTAGAGCGCCTGGCCTTTGATGTCGTGCGGCATGGGGGCGACGGCCGCTTCAGCCACCTTCGGATGGCTGACGAGTGCGCTCTCGACTTCCGCCGTGCCAATGCGATGGCCGGAGACGTTTACCACGTCATCCACGCGGCCCATCAGCCAGTAATCGCCGTCGGCGTCAACGCGACAGCCGTCGCCGGTGAAATACATGTTCTTGTAGGTGGTGAAATAGGTGTTGATGAACCGGTCATGGTCGCCCCAGGTCGTGCGCATTATGCCGGGCCACGGCTTTTTGATGCACAGCTTGCCGCCCTCGTTCGGTGCGCATTCCGTGCTGTCATCACGTAGCACGACCGGCTCTACGCCCGGGAATGGACGGTTCGCGCTGCCGGGTTTGAGGGTGTGCACGCCGGGCAGGGGCGTAATCATGAATCCGCCGGTCTCCGTCTGCCACCACGTGTCGGAAATCGGGCATCGGCCTTTGCCGATGTGCGTATGATACCACATCCACGCTTCCGGATTGATGGGTTCGCCGACGGAGCCGAGCACGCGCAAGGAATCCAGGTTGTATTTGTTCGGCCATTCATCGCCGAGCCGGATGAGCGCGCGGATCGCCGTCGGGGCGGTGTAAAATGCGGTGACTTTGAACTTCTCCACAATTTTCCAGAACCGCCCGGCGTCCGGCCAGGTTGGCACACCTTCGAACATCAATGTCGTCGCGCCATTGCACAACGGCCCATAGACAACGTAGCTGTGGCCGGTCACCCAGCCGATGTCCGCCGTGCAGAAGTAAATGTCGTCGTCGTGAATATCGAACACGTATTTATGCGTCAACGCCGCCCAGAGCAGGTAACCGGCGGTGCTGTGAACGACGCCCTTGGGTTTGCCGGTCGAGCCGGAGGTGTAAAGGATGAACAGCAAATCCTCGGCGTTCATCGTTTCCGGCGGACAATCCGCGGAGGCCTTTGCCATCAGTTCGTGATACCAGACGTCGCGGTTGGAATCAAAATGGCACAGCTCGTCGTTGCGTTTGATGACCACGACTTTTTCAATGCTCGGGGTTTTCTGCAAGGCCTCGTCGGCGATGGCCTTGAGGGGGATGCTTTTGCCGCCGCGCAACGAAACATTGGCGGTGATAAGCACCTTGCAGGTCGAGTCGTTGATGCGGTCGGCCAGCGAATCCGCGCTGAACCCGCCGAAGACGACCGAATGGATCGCGCCGATGCGCGCACAGGCGAGCAGCGCGATGGTGGCCTCAGGGACCATCGGCATGTAGATCGCCACCCGGTCGCCCTTCCGAACGCCCAGCGATTTCAAGGCATTCGCGAATTTGCAGACTTCCGCGTGCAATTCCGCGTAGGTGATTTTTTTCACCTCTTCCTCCGGTTCACCCTGCCAGACAATGGCGATTTTATCGCGCACGTTGGATTTCAAATGGCGGTCGAGGCAGTTGACAGTCACGTTAAGCCGGCCGTTCTCGAACCAGGTGTGCCGGATGATTCGCGCATCGGTGTTCCAGGTGAATTTTCGCGCGACGGTGGGTTTTTTGAACCAATCCAGCGTATCCGCCTGTTCCAGCCAGAAGGCGTCTGGTTCGCGGATCGCGCGTTCATACAGGGCATGGTATTGCGCAGCCTTGAGGTGCGCGCGTTTCAGGATCTCCGGCGGCGGCGGAAAGGTGCGCGTTTCCTGAAGCAACGAATCGGTTGAAATGGCTTTGTCTGGCATCGTCATCCGGTTTGGATTTTGGTCATTGTCGGCATAACCAATTGTTTCTGTCAATTGCCGTCATAAAGCTTGAGAAAGTTTCCCGGGCGGGAGGTAAAAACAATTTTCTGTCCCATTTTTTGTCAGGCGTCAATCGCGCGGATGTTGACAAAGGAGATTTTCTCCGCGAGTTTGCGGCGCAACAAATGGGCAAGTCACTGATCATTGCAGAGAAACCGTCGGTCGCCAGCGACATCGCCAAGGCGCTCGGCGGGTTTAAGAAAGTTGAAGATTACTTCGAGAGCGACCAGTACGTCGTCTCGTCGGCCGTCGGCCATCTGCTCACCATCGTTCCGCCGGAAGGGGTCGAGGCGGCGCGCGGCAAGTGGACCTTTAAATGCCTGCCCGTCATCCCGCCGCACTTTGACCTGCTGCCGATCGAGAAAAGCGAGCCGCGGTTGCGGGTCCTGAAAAAGCTGATCAAGCGCGCCGACGTGGACGCGCTCATCAACGCCTGCGACGCCGGGCGCGAGGGCGAATTGATTTTCCGCAACATCGTCAAATTCACAAAGGCGAAGCAGCCCATCAAACGCCTCTGGTTGCAATCCATGACGCCGGCGGCGATCCGCGAAGGTTTTGAGCGCTTGCGCGAGGATGAGGCCATGCTGCCGCTGGCCGACGCGGCGTTCAGCCGGTCGGAGGCCGACTGGCTGGTGGGCATCAACGGCACGCGCGCGATGACGGCCTTCAACTCGAAGTCGGGCGGATTTTACAAAACCACGGTGGGCCGTG
>JAJPJM010000064.1 GCA_021324235.1 Verrucomicrobiota bacterium | reverse complement strand
GTATGAAGAATTGCGGCTGCGTGAAGACCCACGTTGCGCCGCCAGGCAGGCTGGAAGGCGTCGCCGTGAAAAACTGATTGCTGTCCAGGAACCATTTGATCTGGTTGGGTGTCCACTCTATGGCGTAAATGTGGAAGTTGTCGGCCAGAGCTCCGCTGGGCAGCGTATAGGTACCGCCAACCCCGGAGCCACCGTTGTAATCCCCGCCGCCCTGTGGGCCGTGAATCGTTCCGTGATCGGTGCCCTGATCGCTGGTTTTGCCGATGTTTTCCATGATGTCAATCTCGCCACAGGTCGGCCAGCCAACCGAGTCTATGTTCGTGCCCAGCATCCAGAATGCGGGCCAGATTCCCTGTCCTCGCGGGATTTTAATGCGCGCCTCCATGCGGCCGTAAGTCCATGACCATTTGCCTTTGGTCAGCATCCGGGTAGAAGTGTAATTTGTTACCCCGCCGGAGATTAACCGGTCAGCTTCAATTACCAGCTGGCCGCCTTGAACCCGGGCATTGGTCGTCGTATAGGTTTCGAGTTCGTTGTTGCCCCAGCCACCGGCCCCGGTGTCATAACCCCACTTGGTCGGGTCCGGCGAACTGCCGTCCGGCTGGTTGAATTCATCGTCCCAGACAATATTCGTTTGCAAGACGGGAGGAACCACCACCGTTCCGCCGGTTTGGTTGAGCGTGAGGTCATCGAAATACATCGAGGCATTGGCGTTGTCCGGTCCCTGCGCAAAAACGACTTGATAGCGCACGTAAACCGTGCCCGGCGGAGCCACCAGGTTGGTCACGGTGTTGGCGACGGTGCCGGGTAACAGGATCTGTGCCGAAGGATTTGAAAAGGAACATTGGTTTGTAATCTGCAAATCGAACCATTGGTTCACCCCGCCAAAGCCGGCCAGATTATTGCTGGTTACGACAGCCGACCGGTAGAGAGCCAGGGCATTATATGAGGCATCACGAAAACTCACTTCAACCCAGATCGTGTCCTGCCCGTGAAGGCCACCACCATCGCTGGAGGCGGTATAGGCCCACCCATCAGCCGTATAGGTGTTGCCTGGGGCCGAAGGATTGTCTTGAAAGACGCCCGAGTAATTGGTGGCTCCAATAAACTGACCGTAAGACTTGAAATAGTAGGCTCCACTATGGGCGCCACCGGACTGGACGGAAGCATTGCCAATGGTATTACCAAAGGTCGTCCAACCGGTGAGGTTTCCAGACTCAAACCCCGGATTAGTGAGCAGATTGGTGGCGCCCAACACCTTGACCGACAAGGCTGCGGTAATGGCCGAAACGAGCATCAATCGCTTGAGGCAACGCAATGAAGCGGGAGCACAGGGCATTTTCATAATTCTCATTTGGTTATTCGTGACCTAATCTCTCATCGGGCCGGCGGCCAACCATTCGGTACTCTCCCAACCGGCATAATATAGTCCTTTTATGTGAAGTTTTCACGGCCTGATCTCCCCGTAAACCCGTACGTAATCCACCTGTATTTCGCCGGGGAAAACGGTGTTCGGGTCAGGGTTGCCGCCGTAGTCACCGCCGACAGCCAGATTCATGATGATATAAAATGGTTGATCAAATGGAGCCGGATAGGGAGCCGTCACCGTGGTCCACCGGTCCTGCGTTTGATAGAGTTTGCCGTCCACAAACCACTGGATTGAATTGGTCGTCCAAACCAATCCATAGGTGTGTAAGTTGGTGACTCCGTCATTCTGAAGGAATGTGTAAAGGCCCGAGGAATGAAGATATCCACCTTGAGGGTCGGCATAGTGAATGGTCCCCTGCACGACCGCCGGATAATTCCCCTTGTTCTCAACAATATCAATTTCTCCGCAGGCCGGCCAGCCTCCGTAAGGCGAGTGCTCAGGCATCAGCCAAAAGGCCGGCCAAAAACCCTGGCCCGCAGGAAATTTGGCGCGGAATTCAAACCGCCCATACTTTTCGGCAAATAGTCCCTCGGTCTTCATTCGAGCCGAGGTGTAGTAAAATCCATTCGTCGATTCCCTTCGGGCCACGATGTGGAGGAGTCCGTTGCTGACATAGGCATTTTCGGGGCGACCGGTGTAATACTCCAATTCGTGATTCCCCCAGCCACGATGATTTCCGGTTTCGAATTTCCAATGATTCGTGTCAATCAAAGCGCCATTAAATTCGTCACTCCAAATGAGCTTCCAGCCGGCATGGACGGTCATCGTTCCACAACCCAGCAGCCCCAATAGGCTTATCATCGCCCACGTTAAAGAACGCAGAGGATTGTTCCGGGCCGGGGCAATCTGATGTGGGGGTACTTTCATCGTGGCGATTTGGGAACGATTAAATCACCAGGGTCATGATGGAGTGCGCGGGACTGCTGGTTTGCGCCGCCTTCCCTCCGATCCAGAGGTAAAAGGGCTGCTCTGTCTCCGAAGGATTCATCACAATCACCGCAATCCGGCCATCCTTGTTCAAAAAAGCGGTCGTCAACAAGTCGTCATCCGTGGAAGAGCTGATAATCCGACGCGCTCCCGGCCGGATGAATTTTGAAAAATGACCGAGGTAATAGTAGGAACTCATGTAAGTCAGCTCTCCCGTCCCGGTATTGGCATGAATCGGGGCGAAGCAATAGTTTTGGACATGATTCGGCCCGCCCTTCTGGTCCAACAAGACGTTCCAATCCGTCCAGCCCACGGCGCCGCTGTTGAAGTCATTAATCATCGAAATGCCGTACTTTTCCCCCCATTGCCATTCATGGATGTGGGCCGCGTCAAACGGCCCGTTGCAACCTTCGGTGAACAACAGATGAGTTTTGGGAAAGGCCTCCTGCACCCGTTTTACGTTTTCAAAGTAATTGCCCACGTACCAGTGAAAAGCCACGCCCCAGACGTATTGGGCGGCTTTAGGATCGTCCAAAACCGCTTCGGCACGCTCATACATTATGCTTCGGTTGTGGTCCCAAATCAAAATTTTCTTATCTTTGAGGCCGTTTTCGACCATGGTGGGGCCCAGGAAATTCTTCACAAAATCGCGCTCCTCCTCGGCCGTGTAAAGGCACGATTCCCAGGGCTGCACCGCCATCGGTTCATTCTGCACCGTCAAGCCCCAGATCGGAACGCCCGCCTGGGCATAGGCTTTGATGAACTTGACATAGTATCTGGCCCACGCGTCGTAAAATTCCGGCTTTAATTTACCCCCGTGCAACATGTCATTGTTATCCTTCATCCACGCCGGCGGACTCCACGGACTGGCAAAAAGAGTGAAGTCCTTGCCGGCCGTTGCCATCACTTGCTTGATAAAGGGGATGCGATATTTCAGATCGTGACCGATGTTGAAGCTGGCCAGGGTCGTGTCGTTGTTCGTGACGTAGGTGTAACTTTCGCTGGAAAAATCGCAGCTGTGAATGGACGTGCGCCCCAGGGAATAACCAATGCCCTTTCGCGGATCAAAATAGGCCGTCAAGATTTCCTGCTGTTTGTCCGCAGGCAGTTTATAAAACGTTTCCGCCGCCGCGTCAGTCAGGGCCCCGCCAATACCCAGCACGGTCTGGAACTCCTTGGAAGGATCCACAAAGATGCTCTCTTGCTTCTCGGTGGGCTGCAGCAAATCGGCAAAATGGAGTTCGCCAGTTCTGACCAGTCGCTGGCCCGTATTCCTGGCCGTCACATAGACGGTAACCGGCTCGGAGGTAAAATCGGCGGCCGAGCTTCGAGCTGCTCCCCACGTTCCAACCAAAACAGTTATGCCTGCAAACCAGCCGGGCAAGATCGTGGAAATCAATCGGCGCGTCATAGTGCTGGGGGAGCCAAAATCAAGATTCCGTTGAAATTATGTATGGCATTCGTTTTACTGTAACATGCCTACTGACAGCAAAATCAATATGCCATATTCAGTGGTTAACTCAGCTTTTTTACTATACAATGCTTGACTTGTCAACTTTAATATTACAACACTGTATCAGGTCACGCACTCTCAATCTCAGGCAATAACTTGAGGTTTCATCTGGCAGGCAACCAGAACAACTGCCGACAAAGCAATGCAAGTCAGCGGCACAATAACCTTTATGAAACAAGCCAAACGATTCACCATTTCCACGGCACTGATTGTGGCCTTGGGCGGTTTTGTCTGGGGTTTTGACGCCACGGTTATTTCCGGCACCGTGCCGTTCATTCAGAAATATTTCAGCCTGAGTGGTGATCGCGGCGACGTTCTGCTCGGCCTGGCAGTCAGTTGTCTCGGCTGGGGCGTTTTAGGCGGCACCGCCGTCGCGGGTTTTTTCAGCGACCGGTTCGGGCGGAAAAAGGTCTTGCTCGCCACGGCGGTTCTTTTTGTGGCAACCGCGCTGGTCTCGGCGCTGACGATTCACTTTCCGGTCTTTGTTGGCGCGCGGGTATTCGGCGGGGTGGCCGTCGGTGGCGCCATTCTCATTGCGCCGGTGTATATCGCCGAAATCGCGCCGGCGAAATGGCGGGGGAGCCTGGTCTCGCTTAACCAACTCATGATTGTACTGGGCATTTCAGCGTCCTTTTTCTCCAACTATTTTCTGGTCAATGTCGGGCAGAACAACTGGCGCTGGATGCTGGGCATGGATGCCGTTCCGGCGACCCTGTATTTCCTTCTGCTCTTTGTCGTGCCGGAAAGCCCCCGCTGGCTGTTCGGGCAGGGACGCGAGCAGCACGCCCGCGAAATTCTGTTAAAAGTGCGCGGCGATGAGAACCTGGAGGACGAGTTAAACAGCATCCGGACGAGCTTTCAGGAAAAGAAACCTCAAGTCGGCGTCAAAGCGCTTCTCAGCCGGAGAATGAGCTTTGTTCTTTTCATAGCGCTAATGATTGCATTTTTCCAGCAGATCACCGGCATCAACGCCGTTTTCTATTATCTGCCGACGATTTTCACGCAGGCGGGCGGCGGCATCCACGCCGCGTTCTGGCAGGCCGTGCTGGTTGGCCTTGTCAATCTGGGCATGACCTTCGTCGCCATCCTGTTTGTCGATCGTCTTGGGCGCAAACCGCTTCTGGCCATCGGCGCAATCGGCATGGCGGTCTCGTTGCTGGCTTGCAGTTGGGCGTTTCATGCCTCCAATTACCAATTGACCGAAAAGTCGTTTGCCATTCTCCAGGACAATTACGTTTCCGCCGGCCTGATTAGCGACTTGAAAAACTCAGACAAGGCTGTTTTCGCCACCGAGAAGGAATTCATGACCGACCTGGAAACACAATTTGGCGCCGACCGGCTCAAGCCATATCACGATACGCTGGTTACTGCCGGACTGCACATTCACGCGTCGGTCGTATTGTTTGCCATCATCGGCTTCGTCGCTTCCTTTGCCATTTCGCTGGGGCCGGTGATGTGGGTGTTGTTGTCGGAAATTTTTCCCAACCAATACCGTGGCGTGGCCATTTCCATCGCCGGGTTCTGGAATGCGGCCGTCAGCGCCAGCGTCACATTTATTTTCCCGTGGGAATTGTCCCACTTTGGCCCGGCGGGAACTTTTTTGGGCTATGGATTGATGGCCGCCGCCGCTTTGCTTTTCGTTTTATTGTTTATCCCCGAAACCAAGGGCAAATCGCTGGAGGAACTGGAACATCTGCTCGTGCGCCCGGAGCGTCCGTCGAAAGAACGAAATTTATGAATCGCAATATTATCCCGATGCCATGGTTGCTGGCGCTTTTGGCCGGCGCTCTGGCGACCGGCAGTTGTCCGGCACAATCCACCGTCAAGCCCATGGGTCCCGACCCGGCCCGGGTGGAAGTCCGCTGTGTGGATGGCCACTGGCAACTATATGTCGACCACGAGCCTTTCTACATCAAGGGGGCCGGCATCGAATTCGGCCCGATCGAAAAACTAAAGGAATGCGGTGGCAATTCATTCCGCACGTGGAGCACCGACAATGGCCGCGATTCGGGAGAGACGGTTTTGAACCGGGCCTTGACCAACGGCTTGTATGTTGCGATGGGTTTGGACGTGGATCACGAACGGCGCGGTTTCGATTACAACGACACCAACGCCGTGGCCAGGCAGTTCGCGTTGTTGACCGGCCAGGTGAGACAGTATAAAGACCACCCCGCCTTGCTGATCTGGGTCATCGGCAACGAACTCAATTTCGAAAAGAATCCAAAGGTTTGGGATGCCGTCAATGACCTTTCCCGGGCGATTCACCGGATTGACCCCAATCATCCGACCACCACGACCCTGGCCGGCTTCGATCCGGAAACGGTGAATCTGGTCAAAACCCGCGCGCCGGATCTGGATTTCATCTCGTTCCAAATGTATCGCGACATCATCAACCTGCCGCAATATTTGAAGCAGGCGGGCTGGGACAAGCCTTACCTCGTCAGCGAATGGGGGGCAACCGGTCATTGGGAATGTCCCAAAACCGCCTGGGGCGCGCCCATTGAGGACAACAGCACCATCAAGGCCGGTCTTTACCAGATGCGTTTTGAAAAGGTAATCGCCTCCGATCAAAAGCTGTGCCTCGGCTCCTATGTTTTCTTCTGGGGACAGAAACAGGAACGGACTCCCACCTGGTATGGCATGTTTCTCAAAACCGGCGAGGAAACCGCGGCCATTGACACCATGCAATATTTCTGGACCGGCGCGTGGCCTGCCCATCGCAGCCCCTCGCTTGAGGGAATGTGGCTGGACGGTAAGACCGCCTACCAAAATGTCCGGTTGAAGCCGGGCCAGGCCTATGCGGCGAGAGTGCAGGCGAGCGACCCCGACCACAATCCCCTCACCTATTCGTGGGAAGTGATGAAAGAAAGCAAGGAGCGCAAAGTCGGCGGCGATGTTGAATCCATACCCGAAAAGGTACCGGGCGGAATAGCCGGCCCGCAGAAAAGCGAGGTAACGCTTGAAGCCCCATCCGAGCCGGGCGCTTACCGGTTGTATGTATATGCCTTCGATGGCAAAGGCCGCGCCGGTTACGCCAATATTCCATTTTATGTGAGCGGTTCCGACGAAAACACGCGCGCTGCTGTTGACGTCGACGACGAATCCAAATAATACAAACTTTGAAATGAATTCCCATGAATCCACGTCCGCCACCGGATTCGGGCCCGCCGAAGCCGCCGCCTTCGGAAGACCGGCGTCCGAACGTTTGTCATTCAAGGAGAAATTGGGCTATGGGCTGGGCGACACCGCATCCCATTTTGTGTGGGACATGGTCGGCTTCTGGCTGCTTATTTTTTACACGGACGTTTACGGGATTCCGGCGAAGGCGGCCGGCACCATCATGCTGATCGCCCGGTTCTGGGACATGGGGATTGACCCGGTCATCGGCATCATTTCGGACCGCACCCAAACCCGGTGGGGCAAATTCCGGCCGTATATTTTGTTTGGGGCCATTCCCTATGCCGTCCTCGCGATTCTGACCTTTACCACCCCGGATTTCGGAATGACGGGCAAAATTATTTATGCCTGCGCCACCTACGCGCTGCTCATGACCGCCTATGCGGCGGTTAATCTGCCCTATTCTTCACTGGCAGCGGTGATGACCCCGGACACCTACGAGCGCGTGGGCGTCAACCAGTATCGTTTCATATGCGCCTTTGTCGGCCAGCTGGTGGTCACCGGGTTGGCGTTGACGATTGCAAAATATTTTGGGGGCGGCAACGAGGCGATGGGCTATCAACGCACCCTGATCCTGTTTGGCTGCCTGAGCGTCGTCTTCTTTTTCATCACCTTCATGACGACCAGGGAAAGGGTGCAGCCGTTAAAATCACTGGAAGGCTCGATCAAGGGGGACATCAAGGGTCTGTTCAAGAACCGGCCCTGGATCATCCTGGCCATTGTCGGCATTGTTTCCTTTGTGATGTTTGCCATGCAAAACGCGGCAATCGCCTATTATTTCAAATACTACATCGGCAGGGAGGACAGCGTTCAGTTGTTCAACGTCGTCGGTACGATCGCCCTGATTGTTGCCTTGCCGTTTTCAAAACCCCTGGCCCGAAGATTTGGCAATAAAAATGTCTTCATGGGCAGCTCCCTGATCTCGGGCATTTTCTTTATCTCGCTCTACCTGCCCGGAGAGAAAAGCCTGATCACCATCTATGTGTTGAATATCTGCGCAAAAATGGCCTATGCCCCCGCGGTTCCCCTGCTTTGGACCATGATCGCCGATTCCGCGGACTATTCGGAATGGAAAAGCGGGCAAAGGGCCACCGGCCTGTATTTTTCAGCTGCGACGTTCGCGCAAAAAGCCGGCTGGGGCATTGGTGCGGCCATCGCCGGCTGGCTCCTGACGGTTTTTAACTACGTCCCCAATGCCATACAAACCCAATCGGCGCTGACCGGAATCAAATTGCTGGTTTCCGTGATTCCGGGGATGCTCTATATGTCCTGCGCCGTGTTCATGTTTTTTTACAATATCGATTCGAAGACCACCGATTTGATGAAGAAGGAGCTGGATGCGCGGAGAGAAAAAGGACCATCCGTCAATTGACCTCCGGTGACCGGCGTGTCGTCCCATCCATTTTGAGATGAACTCTGGTGCCTGATTGATAAGCCCGGTAGATTCGCAACCGACATGAAACCCAAACTGCACCTTGGCAGGAATCCGCTTCGCTCCAACCCGAATCCGGTCCTCGGCGAACAAGTCACGCTGGAAGGCGGGGAGTTTTACCGGATTGCCAATTACGATCGCATGCGGCCCTTTTTCATGACCGTGGTCAGCGAGGCCGATCATTGGATGTTCGTTTCCAGCAACGGCGCACTCTCCGCCGGCCGCCGTAATGCCGACCTGGCGCTGTTCCCCTATTACACCGACGACAAAATCCGCGACATGGTGGAAGTCACGGGAAGCAAAACCATTCTCATCGTCCAGCGGGGCACGGAGCAAATCTGGGAACCGTTTTCGGAGCGCGGCCAGGGTATTTATCGGACCCGGCGGAATCTCTACAAGAATTTCCAGGGCAACCGATTGATCTTTGAGGAAATCAATGAGGACCTCTCACTCACCTTTCGTTACGGCTGGTTTAACAGCAATCGCTTTGGCTTTATTCGCCGGGCGTGGCTGACCCATTTCGGGCCGGGCAGTGCGCGAATCGAATTGCTGGACGGCCTACAAAACCTGATGCCCTGTGGCACCGGCAGTCAATTCAATCTGGAATACAGCACGTTGCTCGACGCCTACAAGCGGAGCGAGTTGATTTCCGGAACCGGCCTCGGTTTGTTCCGCCTTAGTGCCATACCGGTGGATCGTCCCGAACCGGCCGAGGCGCTGCGCGCCACCACCGTCTGGTCGCTCGGCCTCAAGCGCCGGATGACCTTGTTGTCCTCCCTGCAGCTCGACCGCTTTCGTCACGGCCTGCCGCTTCGGAACGAAACCGACATACGCGGCGAACGCGGGGCTTATTTCGTCCAGACCACGATGAATCTGCAGCGCGGCCAAACGGTGGATTGGCTGCTCGCGGCGGATGTTGGCCAAAGCTCATCGGAGGTGGTTGCCCTCAACCGGTTGCTGCGCATACCTGCGCGCCTGGAAAAACGGGTCCACGCGGACATCGACCATGGCACCCGGGAACTGGAGCGCATCGTGAGCGCCGCCGACGGCCTGCAAAAAACGGCGCGTCCGCTGAGCAACGCCCGCCATTACAGCAACACATTGTTCAACGTGATGCGCGGCGGGATTTTTAACGACGGTTACAATCTCGATCCGGATGATTTGCTGGCCTTCGTCACCCGGGCGGACAGAAAGGTTGCTGTCCGGCACGCCTCATTTTTTCGCCGGCTCCCAAGGCCGGCGCACTATGGCGAAATGGTGACCGCTGCCGCTGCCACCGGCGATCCGCAGCTGGAACGTCTTGGTCGCGAATATCTGCCGCTCACCTTCAGCCGCCGGCATGGAGATCCAACCCGGCCGTGGAATCGTTTTTCCATTACCACCCGGAACGCGGATGGCACGCGCATCCTCAATTATGAGGGGAACTGGCGGGATATTTTTCAAAATTGGGAGGCATTGGCAGTCTCTTTCCCGGGCTTTGTTTCCGGCATGATCTGCCGTTTCCTCAATGCCTCGACCGCCGACGGCTATAATCCCTATCGCATCACACGGAACGGAATTGATTGGGAAACCGTGGATCCGCACGACCCCTGGTCCTACATCGGCTACTGGGGTGACCACCAGATCATTTACCTCCTGAAGCTTCTGGAGATCCTGAACCGGCACGATCCAGCCACCTTGCAAGATTTCCTCACGCGCGACATCTTCGCCTACGCCAATATCCCGTACCGGATCAAGCCCTACGACGCGCTTTTGGCGAACCCGAAGGACACCGTCGTTTTCGATCCACAGATGGAAGCGCTCGTCCGGCAACGGGTCCGCGCCGTCGGCGCGGATGGCAAGCTGGTGTGGGATGGGCGGGGACAGGTGCGCCTGGTCAATCTGACCGAGAAGCTGCTGGTTCCGGTGTTGGCCAAGCTTTCAAATTTTATCCCCGAAGCCGGCATCTGGTTAAACACACAGCGACCGGAATGGAACGACGCCAATAATGCCCTCGTCGGCAACGGCGCCTCCATGGTCACGCTGTATTACCTGCGCCGACACCTGACGTTCTGCCGTGAACTCCTCCAGGGACAGGCGGATGGCCGGTTTCGCCTTTCGACACCGGTTTCCGAATTTCTCGGCGCGTTAAATCGGATTTTTGAACGGCATCGCCCGCTGCTCGCGGGGACATTTACCGCCGGTCAGCGCCATCGCGTGCTCGACGACCTGGGCCGCGCCGGTAGCAAATATCGCCAGCGCCTGTACCGACACGGTTTGTCTGATCGCAAAATCCCGATCGCGGGCCAAAAATTGATTCAATTTTTGGACCTGGCGTTGGAGTGGATCAACCATTCCATCCGGTCGAATCGCCGGCCCGATGGGCTTTTCCACGCCTACAATCTCGTACGGTTCGAAAACCGGACTCAGCTCCCCATTCGTCGTCTTTATGAAATGCTGGAAGGCCAGGTTGCCGTGCTCAGTTCCGGCCATCTCCCGGCTGAAGAATCATTGGAAGTGCTCACCGCACTCAAGCACAGTTCGATGTACCGCGCCGATCAGCACAGTTACCTGCTTTATCCCAACCGGCGGCTTCCAGCTTTCGTCGAAAGAAATAATGTTCCCACGAGGGAAATTAACCGGTCGATGTTGCTTCGAAAATTACTGGCTGACGGCAACCATCAACTCATCCAGCGTGACATTGCCGGACGAGTTCATTTCAACGGCGCCATCACCAACGCCCGCGACCTCAGCCGTATCCTGACGGAACTTGCCGCCGGCGGTTACGCAAGACTGGTAAAAAGGGACACGGCCAAGGTGCTGGATTTGTTCGAACGGCTCTTTGATCATGAGTCCTTCACGGGGCGTTCCGGCACCTTCTTCGGCTACGAGGGATTGGGCTGCATTTACTGGCACATGGTTTCCAAACTCCGCCTGGCCGTCCAGGAAACCTTTTTCCGCGCACTCCAGACGGGCGTGTCGCCGCGGATCTCAAAGCGGCTGGCTGAATTCTATTACGACATCTGTGCGGGAATCGGTGATTACAAAACTCCGGAGGTTTATGGGGCATTTCCCATGGACCCATATTCGCATACACCGGCGGAAGGCGGCGCCCGCCAGCCGGGGCTGACCGGACAGGTGAAGGAAGACATCCTGTGCCGGTTTGGTGAATTGGGCGTAAGTATTCGTGAGGGCCGCATTCATTTTGAGCCACAGTTGTTGCGCAAGGAGGAATTTCTTTCAACTCCCGCCACATTCACCTATTTCGATGTGGCCGGTGATGTGCGGAAACTCCGGCTCAAAAACGACTCGCTCGCGTTCACTTATTGCCAGGTGCCGGTTGTGTATCAGCTCGCATCCGCACCGTTTCTGACAATTGCATTTGCCGACGGCAGAGAGCGACGGCAAAATATACTCTGGCTGGATGAGGAAAACAGCCGCGTCATTTTTGACCGCGCGCACATCATTAAATCAATTGCCGTCGGGATCCGATTACCGGCTTGATGCAGTTGGCTCCCCCGGTCAGTGCAGTTTGCGTCAGTTCGTCGGTCCTATGCCCCCCCGACGCGAGCCTTGCGCCCGGCTGCGCATGTTGAGGTTTCTATTTCTCTGGCCGAGACGACCGACTGGTTGAAGCGCTCAGCGGAACAGTTCGGCACTGGTTTTACGCCAATTTCCAGGACAAAGCCTGCTCCGGCGGCAAGCTGCAATAAACGAACGGGTTGTTGTCTTATCCGGTGCTACACGCGCAAAAACAGTCCTGGCAGATATATTTGGAAATTGACGCTTATGGTTCGGATGTGATATTTTATACTACATACCCATTTACAACCAAATTCCTTGCCGCCGGTCCCGGCATCGATTGTTGTTCAAGCGCAGCATTTTATGCATCACATTCGTTGTCTTAAATTTTATTGTTTTGTCATCGCCCTCGCCTTGGACCTGTTCCTGCCCTGCCTGAATTCCGAAGCGCAGACGCCTCCCAATTTTGGTCCGAACGTCTTCGTCTACAATCCTTCGATGTCCATGGCAACGATTCAGAGCAATCTAAATTATCTGTTCGCCCTGCAGTCGGATGTGAATGCGAGCCAGTTCGACGCCAATCGTTACTGTATTCTGTTCCAACCCGGAACCTACAATGTCGCCGTCAATATGGGCTACTACATGCAGGTGCTCGGTTTGGGACAGTCACCCGACAACGTCACCATCAACGGTTTGCTGGACTCTCATGGCTTCCTGCCGAATCACAACGCCACCTGCAATTTCTGGATGGCCGCCGAGAATCTGGCTGTGTTCCCGACCAACAGCGGCACTTTCAGCCAATGGGCCGTGTCCCAAGGAACCTGGTTTCGTCGCATGCATGTAAAGGGCTCCCTGTTTCTCTCGGATTTTGACAATGGGGCTTATTCCAGCGGCGGCTTCCTGGCCGATTCCAAAATTGATGTCTCGGTCTATCCCGTCACCCAGCAACAGTGGTTCTCCAGAAATGATGTCTGGGCCAGCTGGTCCGGGGCCGTTTGGAACATGGTGTTTGTCGGAGTATCCAATCCGCCTTCGGGAACCTGGCCCGGCACGCCCTACACGGTCATTACCAACACGCCTTTGATCCGGGAAAAGCCCTATCTGTATGTTGACAGCAACACCAATTTTTTTGTCATGGTGCCCGGACTTGAAACCAACAGCTTGGGAACCACGTGGGCAAACGGCCCGACGCCCGGAGTTTCCATCCCCCTCAGCCAGTTTTATCTGGCGCAACCGGGCGTGGACAATGCCGCCAGCATCAATGCCGCGCTGAATGCAGGAATGAACCTGATTTTGACCCCCGGTATATATCGGTTGACGAACAGCATTCTGGTGACGCAGCCGGATACCATTGTCATGGGACTCGGATACCCGACGCTCATCCCGACCAACTCGAATCCCGCCATGGTGATCTCGGATGTGGATGGCGTGAAGGTGTCCGGGATTATTTTCGATGCCGGGGCCACCGCATCGCCTTCATTGTTGGAGGTGGGGACTGTTGCCGGTTCCGTGGATCATTCGGCAGACCCCATTTGTCTATACGACATTTGCAGCCGGGTGGGCGGGCAGTTCGTCGGGACAACAACGAATTGCGTGACGATCAATGCCAACAATGTCATAGGGGACAATCTCTGGCTCTGGCGGGCGGATCACGGCGCCGGTTCAAAGCCCTACTGGACCGGAAATCCGAGCCAGAGCGGTTTGGTGGTGAATGGCAACCACGTCACCATTTTTGGCCTTTTCGTGGAGCATCATCAGCAGTATCAGACCGTGTGGAACGGCAACTGGGGACGGGTTTATTTTTACCAGTCCGAACTGCCGTATGACCCGCCTTCCCAAAGCGCCTGGTCCGAAGCCCCCGGTGTGAATGGTTACGCGTCCTACAAAGTCGCAAACACGGTCACCAGCCATCAGGCCTATGGGCTTGGCGTTTATGCGGTGTTCAGCAACTCGACCAACATCAGTTGCTTCAATACCATCGAAACGCCGACCAATCAGCAGGTCAATGTGCATGACATGATGGATGTTTATATCACCGGGAATACATCCGGGAGCGGCACCAGCCAGATCAATCACATTATCAACGGTGCGGGTGGCACGGTCGGTCCTTCGTTCGGGACGGCCTACGCGAACTATCTGTGGCTGAACCCGGCATTTTCCGCCAGCGCGGGTCTGGATCTTACCGGGACAAACATCGCCGTTTCCTTCCCCAGCGAGTCCTGGCATTCGTATCAACTGCAATATAAGAACGCGGTGACGGACTCAGGCTGGTCAAATCTTGGCGGTCCCGTTGGCGGGAACGACATACTCCAGACCATCACCGACCCGGTTTCCTCCAGCAACCGGTTCTATCGCATCAGGGCCAATTGACCGACCTGGAATTTGCCTCTGGGATTTTGGAGGAGGTAAACCCGTACGTGGAAATTAAATCAGATTGGCTCCAGAGGTAGGGCTCGAACCTACAACCCATCGGTTAACAGCCGATTGCTCTACCATTGAGCTACTCTGGAATCCAAAGGGGATTAAATTTACAGACCGGCGAATGGGGCGTCAAACGGATTCCACCCGGTTCCCTGCCCGTCACCCGCGCTGGCATTGCGGACAATAATACGTGCTCCGCGCCGCTTGCGTCAGGTGCCTGATCGGGTGGCCGCATTTCCGGCAGGGCCAGCCCTCCCGGTCATAGACCCGCAGCTCCTCCTCGTAAAAATCCGGTGCCTCCGGCGATCGGCCAAAATAAAAAAGCCCGTCCGATTTGCCTCCGCCAAAATTCAACGGCACGGTGCTCCCCCGGCGAATGGCCCCGGCCAGCACTTCGCGAATCCCGCGCCACAACCGTTGGATTTGTTCCGGGTTCAACCGGTTCGCCGCCCGCTTCGGTGAAAGCCGCGCCCGAAAGAGCGCTTCGCTGGCGTAGATGTTGCCCACACCGGCCACCACCGTTTGATCCAGCAACTTGACCTTGATCGGCTGTCGGGAACGTTTCAACGCCCGGGCAAACGCCGCCGGTTGAAAATCACCACCCAAAGGCTCCGGCCCCAATTTTTCCACCGCCGAGACATCCAGGGTCAGACGGCCGAAATAGCGCGGGTCCTCGTAAATGAAATTCTCTTTGCCCAAATCGAAAACCACTGCTGCGTGGACAGGCAGGCGTTCGCGCTTGCGGGCGAGAAACATCCGCCCCGTCATGCCCAGGTGGCCGAGCAACTTCACCCGTTTGCCCGTGGTTCCGCCCTCAAGTTGAAACAGCAGATATTTTCCGCGACGCAACAAACCGGTGAAGGTTGCGCCCAGCAGGGCCTGTTGAAATTGTCGCGGCGAAGTCGGCTTCAGGACCTTCGCGCGTCGGACGTTGACACCACGGATGGTTTTGCCGCGCAACGATGGACGCAGATGGCGCACGAGCACTTCAACTTCGGGAAGTTCAGGCATGTGGCTTACCCGGCACTGGTGGCGGGTTCAGTCCCGGCGCAGCGCGGCGGCGTGCAACAACTCGAGGACCTCTTCATCCGTGGTCTGGGAAAATTCGTCATAGTATTGGCACACCGCTTCAAAACCGGCATCCACCAGCAACGTCACCACTTCGTCCGCCACACGCCGTAATCGTTCGACCGCGCTCGTCGAGGCCACGGGCGTGGCCATCGTCACCCGGCACGCGCCCTGGCGCCGGGCGGAGCGCACCGCCGCCTCGGCCGTCGCGCCCGTCGCCAGACCGTCGTCCACGAGCAATATCCCCTTGTCCCGGAGAACCGGCAAATCGGAACCGTGAAAGAGGGAACGATACTCGCGCAAGCGGGCCATCTCCTCAGCCACCACTTTGTCCAGTTTGGCACGCGGCACGGGAACCTCCGCCAGGGTGGTTTCGTCAAAAATGATGACGTCGGGTTCCGCCAGTGCTCCCACGGCAAATTCACGGTGCCACGGATGCCCGATCTTGCGGACCACCAGGACGTCCAGTGGCCGGTGCAAGCGGTGCGCCACTTCGGCAGCCACGGCCACACCGCCGCGCGGCAATCCCAGCACCAGATCCACCGCGATGCCCTGCTGGCACAGGTGTTCCCCCAATCGACGCCCCGCATCCTGGCGAGAGGCGAATCTCATGGCACATCCTTCCGCCTTTTTCAGGAAAATTGCAACCCGGGAAATGCCTCCGATCGCCTCGCCTCCGAATCACCCGGTCACCAGGGTGCCCACTTTTTCGCCCAGCACCACGCGGCGCAGGTTGTGCGGCTGGGAAAAATCAAAAATGATGATGGGCATCTTGTTGTCCATGCAAAGCGAAAACGCCGTTGAATCCATCACCTTGAGCTGCTTTTGCAACGCTTCCAGATACGTAATTTGCTCAAAGCGTTTGGCCCGGGAGTTTTTCTTGGGGTCGCTGTCAAAAACGCCATCCACCTTCGTCGCCTTCAAAACAACCTCCGCCCCGATTTCATTGGCGCGCAACGCGGCGGCCGTATCAGTGGAAAAATACGGGTTGCCCGTGCCGCCGCCGAAAATGACCACCCGGCCCTTTTCCAGATGCCGCACCGCCCGGCGGCGGATGAAGGGCTCGGCGACCTGCGACATGGCGATGGCGCTTTGCACGCGTGTGGGAGCGCCGAGTTTTTCCAGCGCGTCCTGCAAGGCGAGCGCGTTGATGACGGTCGCCAGCATGCCCATGTAATCACCCGTGGCGCGCTCGATGCCGTGTTCGCTGCCCGAAAGTCCGCGGAAAATGTTTCCCCCTCCAACCACGACCACCACCTGCACCCCCAGGTCGCGCACCTCGCGGATTTGCTCCGCCATGTGGTGGACCCCCTCCGGACAAATGCCGCCACCGCTTTTGCCGCCGAGCGCCTCGCCGCTCAATTTGAGCAGAATGCGGGAAAATTTGGGGCGCCGGGTGGTCGTCATCGGGATGGAGGTGCCTGAAACATCGCGCGGAACTTTTAGCAGCCCGCCGGTGAATCGTCAAACCAAAGCGGGAGCGGGCGTAAAACCAACTTTGGGGCAGATCAGAACTGCAGACCACATTCGGAGTTAAGAAGAAATTGTGCAACTCACGGCTTGATTTTGATTAGATTATGTCTGAAGATGTGTATGCGGTTCACGATGGACTGTCCCATGAAACTTCGTTCCATAGGTTGGTTGGTTGTGGTTTCACTTACTCTTTCTCGAACGACATCAGGGCAGGATTTTCAAGATTTGGACTTTGAGTCGGCAACGCTCGTTCCAGTGCCAGGAAACGCATACGGCAGTATTCAATTCGCTTCAGCTTTTCCAGGATGGACTCAAACTATCGTAGGGGGGTTACTTGGAACCAATGCCCTTTACAATAATCTTTTCCTTGACAGCGCCGGTATCGGTATTTTTGACCAAAATTCTTCGTTTTTGTCCAGTGACGTAATTGAGGGCAATTATACTGCTATCCTTGAATCGGGACTTGGATATACACAAACTGGGCTTGTACCATCCGACGTGATCCTATCCCAGACCGGATTAGTTCCCTTTTGGACGAAATCGCTTCAGTTCAAAGCAAACAACTGGTTCGATTCATCGGGCGCTTTCGCGGTCATGCTCGGCGGCCAGACATTGTCTCTGACTGTTCTCGGGAGTGGCCCAAACTACACTCTTTATGGTGCAGAGGTCAGCCAGTGGGCGAATCAAACCGCACAATTGTCTTTTACCGTTTTCGGAGAAACCCCCCATGTGAATAACGAAATTTTCTTTCTGGATGACATCCAATTTTCACCTTCATCCGTTCCCGAACCAAACACATTGTGCTTGATCGCGTTGGGCGCGCTACTCTTTGGTTTGCGCCGTATCAAACTGATACAGTACTAACCAAAACGGAAAGGCGTCCATTGCTGGACGCCTCGCAATTCTTATTTCAGGAATTCTTACGCGCTTTCGCCGACTTGAAACCGCACGAACCGGCGGATGGTGATTTCGTCACCCAGCTGCTTGGCCGTTTGGGCCACATGTTCCTTGACGCTCACTTCGGAATTCCGCTTCACGAACCCCTGGTCCACCAGACAGTAGGTCTGGTAAAACTTGTCCAGAACGCCTTGCAGGATTTTCTCCATTGCCTGCGCCGGTTTGCCTTTCAAACGGTCGGATTGCGCGGCGATTTCGCGTTCCTTGGCAATGACGTCCGCCGGGACTTGTTCGCGGGAAACGGCGTGGGGATGCCCCGCCGCGATTTGCAGCGTGATATCCCTGACGAGTTGCTTGAATTCATCCCGCGTCTCGGTCTCCGCCTTGCCCGCACCGACCTCCACCAGCACGCCCACTTTGGCGCCAGTATGAATGTACCCGGCAATCAACCCGTTGCCCTTGACCTCCATCTTTGCGTGGCGGGCGATTTTTATGTTCTCCCGGATTTTGGCGACCATCGCCTCGCGTTCCGCATCGAGATTGGGACTGGCCTCCGTCGCGTAGCGCCTGGCTGCCTCGTCGCAAAATGCCCGAAAGGTGTCGTTGCGCGCCACAAAGTCCGTCTCGCTGTTCACTTCCACCAGCACGCCCAGTTTTCCGTTCGGCGCGATGTATTGGGCAATCGCGCCCTCCTTGGCGTCGCGCGCCGATTTGACGGCGGCGGTCGCCTGGCCCTTTTTGCGTAGAATTTCGACGGCCGCAGCGAGGTCGCCCCTGGCTTCGACGAGCGCCCGTTTGCAATCCATCATGCCCGCCCCGGTCATTTCCCGGAGCTTGGCAACGTCAGCAGCATTAATTTCAGCCATATCAATGGGTCAAAAGTTGAAGGTTGGGAGTCGGCCACCGCGGCAATCAAGCCGCCGGGGTGGGAGTGGTTTCAGCCGGCGCCGCCATCGCCGCCGGCGGCGGGGCTTCGGCCGGAACGGTCTCTTCCGGCGCGGGCCGGCGCGCGTGCTTGGCTTCGAATTCGGCGCCCGCCTGCGTGATGATCTGGCCAATCGTGGCCAGAATCATGCGCACGGAACGGATGGCGTCGTCATTCGCCGCGATGGGAAAATCCACCTGGTCGGGATCGCAATTCGTGTCCACCAGCGCGATGATGGGCACGTTGAGCTTGCGCGCCTCGGCCACGGCGTTGTGTTCGCGCTTGATGTCCACGACAAACATCGCGGCGGGAATCCGGTCCATCGCGCGGATGCCGTCAAAATACTTTTGCAGCCGGCTGGCTTCGCGGCGGATGACCGCCTGTTCCTGCTTGCCATAATTGGCCAGCGAGCCGTCGGCGTCCATTTTCTCGATTTCCTTGAGGCGCCCGATGGAGCGTTTGATGGTGTTGAAATTCGTGAGCGTGCCGCCGAGCCAGCGTTCGGTCACGTAAAACTGGTTGCATTCCCGGGCGGTTTCCTTGACGCATTGCTGCGCCTGCTTTTTGGTGCCCACAAAAACCACCTTCCCGCCCTTGCGGACCGTCGCGGACAGGAAGTCGCACGCCGCTTCGAGTTGCGTGAGCGTCTTGCTGAGATCAATGATGTGAATGCCGTTGCGCGCGTCGAAGATGAACGGTTTCATCTTGGGGTTCCAACGCCGCGTCTGATGTCCGAAGTGGACACCCGACTCCAATAATTCTTTGATGCCAATGCTAAGCACAAATTTCCTTTGGTTGAGACCTTGAATATTGCAGCCGTGCCGCCTTTCAAGGCATCCCGCGGAACACGGGATTAAGTTTGATGTTGTTGCGGCCTCCGCCTTCACTCGAAGGTGGAAATTCAGGGCCGTTTCCCTTCGCCCTGCCGGCGAAAAGGGTTTTGAGCATAACCCATCTTCCGGAAGTAGCAATGGTTATTTTAGCCGAAATCCGGGCCCGCTCGCTTGTCAAACCGCCGCCATTGCAGTAGTTTTCAGAAATGTCGTTGCCTAAACAGTTGGTTTGGTCGGCCCTGATTTTCTGTGGTCTGAACGTCGCCTTCGCCGACACCCTCCAACTCAAGGGCAACGGCGCCGTGACCGGCAAAATCCTCATTGAAAAGCCGGACGCCGTGGTCGTGGACGTGGGTTACACGGTCCTGGTCGTGCCGCGCAGCGCCATTGTCAACATCTCGCAGGCCGCCAACCCGCTGAACCGGCTGGCGGGCGCCGCCAACCCGCTGCTCAATGCCAATGCCCCCGCGCAATTTTACAACACCGACGGAGGACGCACCGCCACCGTGAGCGACGTGCGCGACCTGGTCAAACAGATCGGCGAGGCCGTCGTGCAGGTGCGCACCCCCAGCGGACTGGGTTCGGGATTTTTCATCAACGCGGACGGTTACCTGATCACCAATTTTCACGTCATCGAGGGCGAGACGGAAATCACCGTCGAAGTGTACCGGCAGGTGGACGGCCAGCTCGATCGCGAGTCTTACAAAAAGGTGCGGATTGTGGCCATCAACAAATTTCACGACCTGGCGCTGCTGAAAATTGAAGACAAGAACGCGCCGAAGTTCAAATACATCACGCTGGGCAATTCCGACGCGCTGGTCGTGGGCGACCCGGTTTTCGCCATCGGCAGTCCGATGGGGCTGGAACGCACGGTAACCGAGGGCATTCTGAGCACCAAGACGCGCGAACTGGAGGGCGAGCTGTACCTGCAAACCACCGCGCAAATCAACCCCGGCAACAGCGGCGGCCCGTTGTTTGACATGGCCGGCAATGTCATCGGCGTGACGAACATGAAAATCATGTTTGGCGAGGGTCTGGGTTTCGCCATCCCGGTCGAGCTCGTAAAAAACTTTCTGGACCACCGCGACGCCTTTGCCTATTCCACCGACAATCCCAATACGCCTTATCGGTATCTTGAACCACCCGGTACCACCAGTCACAAGTCTGCCGAGTAGATGAAATCAAAACTCCTCCGACTGTTTCTGGCCGCGTTTCTGGGTCTGACGGCGGTCGCCTCAACGTGGGCGGCGATTCCCCCCGTGGAAAACCTGTTGCCGGCGGATGCCCTGTTCGTGCTGGCCGCCCCGGACTGCACGGCGTTGCGTGCCGCCAGCCATCAATCGCCTCAGTGGCTATTTTGGAGCGATCCGGCCATGAAACCGTTTCACGACAAGTTTGTCGCCAAATGGGACGCGGAATTCGTCGCCCCGCTGGAACGGGATCTGGGCGTGAAACTGGGTGACTTTGCCGGTCTGCCGCAGGGCCAGTTCGCGCTGGCCCTCACGCAGAACGGCTGGAACGGCAGCAACAACGTCAACCCCGGCATCCTGTTGCTGCTCGATACCCGGAACCAGAGCGATGTGCTCAGAACCAACCTCGCCGGCCTCCGCAAAAAATGGACGGCCGCGGGCAAACCGCTCCAGACGGAAACCCTGCATGGCATTGATTTTTCGGTGATAACGCTTTCCAGCAACGATGTCCCCGGGGTGCTGGCCAAAATTTTCCCCACCAGCCAGCCGGTTCAGGAACTGGGCAGGGAAAACCCGCCGCCCCCGCCGCCCGGCAAACTGTTCGTCGGGCAGTTTGCGTCGCTGTTGATCGCCGGTAATTCCCGGGCGGACGTTGACACCGTGGCCGCGCGGCTGACCGGCGGTTCCAATCCTTCCCTGAATGATAATCCCCTTTTCGCCGCGGACCGGCTTTCGCAATTTCACGGCGCGCCGTTGTATTACGGCTGGTTCAATGCCAAAACCTTTTTCGACGCGCTGGTTCACCTGCCGGAAGCGGGGTCGAATCCCGACGCCCCCAGTCCCATGCCGGCCATCCCGTGGAAAAAAATCCTCGGCGCGTCCGGCTTTACCGGCCTGAAAAGCATCAGCTTCAGTTGCCGCCAGTCGCGCGACGGCGTGGAGGCCGACTTCTTCATCTCCGCTCCGGAGGCGACCCGTCAGGGACTCATCAGGATAATCAGCGCGAACCAGAAGGACGCCAATCCGCCACCGTTTGTGCCCGCGGACGCCGTGAAGTTCTGGCGCTGGCGCGCGGACGGCCAGCAATCGTGGGCCACGCTCCTGAAAATGCTCGGCGACGTTTCACCCGTGGCGCTCGCCAGCCTTAATTCGTTCCTCGACATCGCCAATTCCAGCGCCCAACAACAGGACCCGGATTTTGACATTCGCAAGAACCTGATCGGCAATCTGGGCGATGATTGGATCAGCTACCAGAAAAAACCGGTGGGGACGACCCTGGCGGACCTGAACCAGGCGCCGTCCATCTTCATTTTTGCCGCGTCGCATCCCGATCAAGCCGCCTTGGCCGTGAAAAGTGTCATGGGGCTTGGCGGTTCGCAGGAAAATGCGCCCCCCACCCGCGATTTTCTGGGCCGAAAAATCTATGCCATTCCCCTGCGCCCCGCAGCCGCCTCGGGAACTGCAACCCCCGCCGCGCGCGCGCTCTATTGCACGGCCAGCGGCGGTTATGTCGCCCTTTCGGGGAGCGCCTCGATGATTGAAGATTATCTGCGAAGCGCTGAAAGCCACGTCAAACCCTTGCGCGAGAAAGACGGCCTGGCGGAGGCCGCCCAGCACGTCGGTGGCACCGGCAATGGTTTGTTTGGCTACGAAAACCAGGGGGAGCAGATGCGGGCATTGTTCACCGCCCTGAAAAACAGTCCCGATTCCCTGTCCGGCGAAGGCAATCTGTTGATGGGTCTGTGGGGCGGTAACCTGGGCGACTGGCTGGATTTCTCACTGCTGCCCGATTATGATCAGGTGGCCAAATACTTTTACTTCACCGTGTACAGCGGCAGCACCACCGCGGACGGCCTGACCTTCAAATTTTTCAGCCCCCGTCCGCCGCAGTTAAGACAGTAAAGTCACTGCCGCGGATAGACCAGAATCCGGTCGTGCACCACCACGATCAAATCGCTTTTCTTGCCGCCGGTCACATTCGCCACCAGCGCTTCGCGCGGTTCCGGCAGGGCGTCCGTCGCTCCCCGGAAGGTGTGTTGCTCAAAAACCTGCCAGCGAACGGCCGGTACCAGCTTGTGCTGCGCGGTGAAGTTGACAATATCGAGATAATTTTGGGCCGTCTCCAAAAACACCAGTTCCTTGTGGCCGTCGTTGTTTAAATCACCCGCCGTCACGTCATTCAGATAGCCGTCCTTGATCGGGGTGTCATAACCATCGAGCGCCTCCAGGTCCCAGACATCGCCCCCCAACGGCATCCAGGCGACGGCATTCTGGCCCAGAAACGCGATGCTGTGCAGGTCCGCGCCGCCCAGGGCCACCGATTGCAAACCGGTGAAATCGGCCACCGGCAAATCCACGTTGCGTTTGATCTGCCAGACTCCGGCGGCGTCCCGCTCGCACAACGTCAAACACCCGTGTTCCGCGTCGAGCATAAAAACGGAAGGGGTCGTGTTCGTGCCGTTGGGCAACACCGTGGCGCCGACAATGCGCGAATCGCTCCACGAACCGTTGATCTGGTCCTTGACGCGAAACACCCAATCCGGCTGGTTGGTCGAACCCAGGGTTTGCATTTTCTTTTCCAGCACGACCGCGCGCACAAAATTCTTTTGCGGCAACAACAACTCCTGCCGGCCATCGCCGTCCACATCCACCGAGGCCAGCCAGGGCCGGTCGATGGCCCCGCCGGGCGGGTCCACGTCCTCCTCGTCAAAATCCCCGCCCGGTTTCTGCAACAGGACCTTGATTTTCTCGTAGGGGATCAGCACCACCAGATCCGGCCGCCCATCCTGATTCACATCCTGAACCGCCATGGCGACGGGATTCGAGGTGAAGGTCTCACTCAGCTTTTGGGTCCGGACCTTGCCGTCCGCCGTGCGAATCACCAGAAAACGCTGCCCGTTCTGGTCCACAATCATCGCCAAGACCGGCTTGGCGCCGGCTTTCAATATACCCACCGTCATCACCAGCGGTTTGCCGTCGATGGGCAGGAGCGTCGGGAATGGCAGCCGCCCGTTCTTGTCGAACTGCGTTATTCCCACCGCATTCTCAGCCTGGCTCAATAGAAAAATTTCCGCCTTGCCGTCGGCGTTCCAATCCGCCGCCGCCAACTGGCTTACCCCGGCCAGGGTCGGAAACGTCTGCGGTTCGGCCAGTGAACCATCGGCCTGTTGCAGGTAAACGGAGATTTGCCCGCTGTCCGGCTGGGCCACCAGCAAATCCGGACGGCCATCGCCATTGACATCGGCCCACAATATGCCGCGCTGCGCCGCATCCGTCTTGGTCAACGGCAAAATCTGGAATTGGCCCTGGCGAAAGGCGCCGGACAGGGGCTCGGCCGGCTTGCGGATGAATTGCGAGACCTCCGCCCGGCCGGAATTCTGGGCGATGGTGACCACGTAGTTTTTCGCGGTGCCGTCCAGCGTGTCCGCGCAATACGAACGGATGGGCGGCGACTTGAAATAAATCTCCGGGCCCAGCTGGCCGGAAGCGCTTTGCAGCCGGAAACGGAACGGCGTGGAGCTGTCCCAATCCACCAGCAGCAAATCCTTTCGCCCGTCGCCGTTGACATCCACAACTTGTGCGGCCTCCGGCGCGCCCGAGTAGGGAATTTTTTGCGGTTCACCGAGCGTGTGATCCGCCAGTTGCGGCAAAAAGTACACCGCGCCGTTGTCACCGAGCAATACCAGGTCCGTGCGTCCGTCGCCGTTCAGGTCGCCGTCGGTCAACGCATTGGCATCCGTCCGACCATTGTCGATGTGCCAGCGTTCCGGGTCGCTCCAGCCGTTGGTTCCCTGGTTGTAAATGACTTCGAGGTCCTTGCCGTCGCCGTAAAAGGCAATGTCGGGCCGGCCGTCGCCGTTGAGGTCGGCCACCACCATCGCGCTGATGTGTTCATCCACGGGAATGGAATCGATGCGAAAACGCGAGCCGGGCGGCAGTTGGTTGATGTCCTGCGTCAGCGCCGGACTGGCCGCGGCGGGGAGATTGGTTTTGCCGGTCAGGTTGTAGAGCAGATTGATTTTGGAACGCAGATTGTTGGCCACAATGAGGTCATTCAACCCGTCGCCGTCCAAATCCGCCGCGTGCAGGAGGGCGATTTGCTGGTCAATCGGGAAGATTTCCGGGCCGGCAAAGGTAAAATCCGACCCGTTTGTTTGCCCGCGACTGTGCCAAACCAGGCTGATCATCAGCGCCGTCAGGACGGCGAACCATGAAAATTTCATGCCGCGCAACCTGCCATCAGACGCCGCGCTTGGCCAGTCTATTCGCCCAGGAAATGCAGCACCACGCGCCGCGCCTGCCCCTGAACACGGTGTTCCCACAGGTAAATCCCCTGCCACGTGCCCAGCGCCAGCCGACCCTGGCGCACCGGTATGCCCAGATTTACCGTGGTGAGCGCCGTCCGGATATGCGCCGGCATGTCGTCGTCTCCTTCCAATGTGTGCTCAAACAGCGGGTCGCCGTCGGGCACGAGCCGTTTGAAAAACGCCTCCAAATCACGCCGCACGTCCGGGCTGGCGTTTTCCTGGATCAACAGCGAAGCCGAGGTGTGTTGCAGGTGAAGCGTCAGCAATCCTTCCTTGAATTGGTTCCGCTCCACCCACGCCTCAACGTCGCGGGTGAACTCATGCAAGCCGCGCTGGCGCGTAGCGATGGTCAGTTCGTGGGAAAGCTGGCGAATCATGGCAAGCAATGGATTATGGGATTGATGGATAAATGGATGGCCGGCGACGTCAACAATTCACGGAACTTCCAAAAACCTCCAGGGCGATCGTAGCGGCGACTCGGCAGAGCGCCGGAAACTTTTGCAAATTAATGAATGCGGCTATCTGCCGAAAGCCGCTACGCCGGTTTTGCAGAGTTCCCTTCAACGGCCCCTTAGGGATTCACCGGTGCGCCCTTTTCGGTCAGCATTTTCTCGAGGGCCGGGTTGCGGGGCTGGCCGGCGGCGAGCGCCTTTTCATAATGCCAGCGCGCCAGTTCGACCATGGGCGGCTGCTGGGTGAGATAAATCACCGCCAGATTGTTGTGCGCGGCGCCGTAATTGGGATCCAGTTGCACGGCCCGGCGCAACGCCGTTTCCGCCTGGGCGCGCAATCCCTTTTGCGCCAGCGTCACCCCGAGGTAATTTTCTATGTCCGGATTTTGCGGATCGAGCTTCGATGCGCGGCTCAACGCGTCCAGCGCCTCGTCATAGCGCGCCTCGCTGAACCGGATCCGGCCGAGGACCGTCAGGTTGTAGGCGTCGTTCGGACTCTGCGCCAGGGCCGCCTGGATGTGCTTGTCCGCGTCGTCCAGCTTGTTTTCCTCCAGCTCGATCTGGGCCAGGTTGGCCAGGGCCAGTCCGTTGTTCTCGTCCTGCCGCAAAATTTGCTGATAATCGGCCTCGGCCTTGCCGTATTCCCGGGCGGAAAAATAATTCTGCGC
>JAJPJM010000083.1 GCA_021324235.1 Verrucomicrobiota bacterium | reverse complement strand
TTCACTTTCCCCGGTGCGGTTGTTCCCGTAAGCTGCACGGGTTCATGAAAGTTTTTATCGACGGCAAATATTACGACGGGCGCGCGGCGAAGATTTCGGTCTTCGACCACGGCCTGCTTTATGGCGATGGGGTCTTTGAAGGCATTCGCGCCTACCACGGCCGGGTGTTCAAATTGCGCGAGCATATTGACCGGCTGTTCTGCTCGGCCAAGGCGATCCTGCTCCACATCCCGATGTCACACGCGCACCTCATGCACGCGGTGGTCGAAGCCTGCCGGATCAATAAAATCCGCGACGGTTACATCCGGCTCGTGGTGACGCGCGGGGTGGGCACGCTCGGTTTGAGTCCGAACCGCTGCAAAAATCCATCGGTCATCATCATCGCGGACAAGATCCAGTTGTATCCGCCGGCGCTGTATCAAAAGGGCATGGAAATTGTCACCGTGCCGACGGTGCGCAATTTGCACAGCGCGCTGAATCCGGCCATCAAATCGCTGAATTATCTCAATAACATCCTCGCCAAAATCGAAGCGAACCAGGCCGGTTGCGAGGAGGCGGTGATGTTGAACGCGGAGGGTTTTGTGGCCGAATGCACCGGCGACAATTTGTTCATTGTGAAAAAGGGCGCGCTGCTCACGCCCCCGCTCTCGGCGGGCGCGCTGTACGGCATCACCCGGGGGGTGGTCATGGAACTGGCCGAGGAGGAGGGATTGACGGTGTCCGAACCCAACCTGACGCGTTACGATTTGTTCAACGCGGACGAGTGTTTTCTGACCGGCACGGGCGCGGAAATCGTGCCGGTGGTGAAGATTGACGGCCGGGTCATTGGCGCGGGCAAACCGGGTCCGATCACGCGCAAGCTGGAGGAAGAATACCGCGTCTTGACGAAGAACTCCGGTGAGCTGATATACAAGTGACGCAAACGAAAATCTGATGTATTGTTGAGGGGGCGTTGGCCAGGGCGGCGGTGTGTCAGTTTAACCATTTAGCATTTGACGGAACCATGTTGTGCTCCATCTGCAAAGAAAAACCGGCGACGGTGCATATCACCCAGATCGTGGGTGACAAGGCACAGAAACTGGATTTGTGCGAGGAATGTGCCAAGGCCAAGGGCGTGAATGATCCGTCCTTTGCGCCCGCGGATTTGATGCTCGGACTGGGCGCGTCGCAGGAAATTGAGCAGTCCGCCGGCGGCGTGGAAACGAAATGCCCGCGCTGCGGTTTTTCACAGGCGGATTTCAAGAAATCAGGCCGGCTCGGGTGCTCGGAATGTTATAAGACCTTCGCCGAGGGCCTGGAAGGATTGCTGAAGTCGATGCACAAGGGCACCCACCATGCCGGCAAGGTGCCGGAGGCGCTGCGCGCCACCCGCGAACAGTCCGACCGCCTCAAATTACTGCAAAAGAAACTGGCCAAGGCCATTGAGGACGAAAATTTTGAACAGGCCGCCCAATTGCGCGATGAAATCAAGCAGGTGACGCCGCGCGGAACGGGTTTGAGTGTGACGTAGGATGGAACTGGCAGGGACGTGCCCGGCGAGCCGTCCCTTCCTGAAAATTTTTGAGACAGATGTAAAATGAAATTGGACGAATTTCTCATTTCTCCCGCCGAGACGGCGCGCCGGCATGGTCCGCATGACCGGATTGTGATGTCGAGCCGGGTCCGGCTGGCGCGCAATTTGAAGGACGCGGCGTTTCCCGGCTGGGCCAAAAAGCCGGAGCGGCTGAAGGTGCTGGAGACGATCCGGCCGGCGGTGGAGAGCCTGCCGGAAATGAAGGATGCCTTTTCCGACGTGATGGACAACCTTACCGCCCTCGACAAACAAATCCTGGTGGAGCGCCATCTGATCAGCCGCGAACACGCCGCGAAAGGTTCGGGCAGCGGCCTGGTTTTCAACCGCGAGGAAAGTTTCTGCGTGATGATCAATGAGGAGGACCACCTGCGGATGCAGGCACTGCGTCCGGGCCTGCAATTGCGGCAGGCGTGGAGCGCGATTGACCATCTGGATTCCGAGCTGGAGAAAAAACTCGATTACGCCTTCAACAATGACCTGGGTTATTTGACGGCCTGCCCGACGAATCTGGGCACGGCCGTACGGGTGAGCGCGATGTTGCATCTGCCGGGCCTGGTCCTGGCCGAGCAGATCAATCCCATCATTCAATCCGTCAACAAGCTCGGTCTGGCCGTGCGCGGGCTTTATGGCGAGGGCACGGAAGCGCTCGGCAACGTCTTTCAGGTTTCCAATCAAATGACGCTCGGTGAAAGCGAGTCGAGCATTGTCGAGCGGCTGGACAAGGTTTTGTCCCAAATCATCGAGCATGAGGAAAATGCGCGGCAAACCCTGCTGGAGAAGAAGCCGAAGGTGGTCTTCAACCATATTGGCCGCGCCTATGGCATTCTGGCCAACGCGCACAGTATTTCGTCCAAGGAAACCATGAATTTGCTGTCCTTGATGCGGTTGGGCGTGGATTTGGGGCTGTTTCCGGCCGAGGAACGTTCGGCGGTGGATGAACTGTTCATCGTGACGCAGCCGGCGCATTTGCAGAAACAATTTTCCGATAAACTGTCGGCTGAGGAACGCGACTTGCTACGTGCAGACATGCTGCGTGACCGGTTGAAACACGTCAGCCGGCCAAACGCAAAAAAGGGCGGGTCGGGATTGGACAAACCCGCGAATTTATAGCAATATAAAGCGAGTATGAGCGATGAGGCTATGAGCAATTTTACGCCGCGCGCACAACAGGTGCTGGCGCTGGCGCGGAAGGAAGCTGACCGGTTCAACCACAACTTCCTCGGCACCGAGCATTTATTGCTCGGCCTGATTAAATTGGGCCAGGGCGTGGCGGTGAATGTCCTTCAGAAAATGGGCCTCGACCTCGAGACCGTCCGCATGGAAGTCGAGAAGCGGGTCGGCACCGGCCCGGACCAGAAGATGATCGGCAACATTCCCTACACGCCGCGCGTCAAGAAGGTCCTGGACCTGGCCAAGCGGGAGGCCAAAAACCTGAATCATACCTACATCGGCACGGAGCACATTCTGCTCGGCCTGTTGCGCGAGGGTGACGGCGTGGCCGCGCAAATCCTGCGGAGCCTCGACGTGGACATCGAACAGACGCGTCAGGAAATTTTGAAGGAACTGGATCCCAATTTCACGGGCGAGGAATCGTCCATCCCCGAAGGTGGCGAAAAAGGGCCGGTGGAGAAGAAGGGTGAAATCAAAACGCCCGCCCTCAAGGCTTTTGGGCGCGACCTTACGGAAATCGCGCGCAAGGGCGACATGGACCCGGTGATCGGACGCAAGGAAGAAATCGAACGCGTCATTCAAATTCTTTGCCGCCGCACCAAAAACAATCCGGTGCTGCTCGGTGAAGCCGGCGTCGGCAAGACGGCCATCGTCGAAGGGCTGGCGCAGGAAATTGCCAAGGGCAACGTGCCGGACCTGTTGCGCGACAAGCGGGTCGTCACCCTCGATCTGGCGCTCATGGTGGCGGGCACGAAATACCGCGGCCAGTTTGAAGAGCGCATCAAGGCGGTGATGGATGAAATCCGGCGCGCGAAAAACATCATCCTGTTCATTGACGAGCTGCACACCATTGTGGGCGCCGGTTCGGCGGAAGGCACCATGGATGCCTCGAACATCATCAAGCCGGCGTTGAGCCGGGGCGAGATGCAATGCGTCGGCGCCACGACGCTCAACGAATATCGCAAATACATTGAGAAGGACGCCGCGCTCGAACGCCGCTTTCAGGCGGTAAAGGTCGAGGCGCCGTCGATTGACGAGGCAATTTTGATTTTGAAGGGGCTCCGGCACAAATACGAGGAGCACCACAAGGCCGAGTTTACCGAAAAAGCGGTGGAGGCTTCCGTGAAACTGTCCGACCGTTACATCACCGACCGGTTCCTGCCGGACAAGGCGATTGACGTGCTGGACGAAGCCGGTTCCCGCGCGCGCATCGGCACGATGACGCGCCCGCCGGAAATCAAGGCGATGGAAGCCGAGATCGAGGAGATCAAGACGAAGAAGGAACGGGCCATCAAGAACCAGGATTTCGAAGGTGCGGCGCAAATGCGCGACAAGGAAAAGCAGGCCAAGGAAAAACTGGAGGCCCAGTTGCGCGATTGGCGCGCCGCCCGCGAAGAGAAACACGTGGTCGTGGACGAGGAAGACATTTTACATGTGGTTTCCAAATGGACGGGGATTCCGCTGCAACGGATGGAGCAGGGCGAGATGCAACGGCTGCTGACGGTGGAGCAGGAAATGGAGAAGGTCGTCGTCGGCCAGCGCGAAGCCGTATCCGCGATTTGCAAGGCATTGCGCCGGTCGCGCGCGGATTTGAAGGACCCGCGCCGGCCCATCGGCACATTCCTGTTGCTCGGCCCGACCGGGGTGGGCAAGACCCTGCTGGCCAAGACCATGGCCGAACAGATGTTTGGCGATTCCAAGTCGCTCGTGCACCTCGACATGAGCGAATACATGGAAAAGTTCAATGTCTCGCGGCTCATCGGGTCGCCGCCCGGTTACGTCGGTTACGAGGAGGGCGGCCAGCTCACCGAAAAGGTGCGGCGCAACCCCTATTCCGTGGTGCTGTTCGATGAAATCGAAAAGGCGCATCCGGACGTGTGGAACATGCTGTTGCAGATTCTCGAAGAGGGGAAACTGACGGACAACGTGGGCCGCGTGGTGAATTTCCGCAACACCATCGTGTTGATGACCTCGAATGTCGGCTCGGATTTGATTCGCCGTCAGTCCACGCTCGGCTTTTCGCCCATCACCGACGAGAGCAGCTACGAAAAGATGCGCGAGAAAATCCTCGACGAATCGAAAAAGACCTTCCGACCCGAGTTTCTGAACCGGCTCGACGACGTGATCGTCTTCCGGTCGTTCACCAAGCCCGACCTCATCCAGATTCTCGGTCTGGAGGTGGAAAAGGTGCTGGCGCGGCTGCGTCGCAAGAACCTCCGGCTGGAACTGGATGACAAGGCGAAGGATTTTCTGGTCGAGAAAGGTTACGATCCGCAGTACGGCGCGCGGCCGATGCGCCGGTCGGTGGAACGTTTCCTGGAAGACCCGCTGGCCGAGGAAATCCTCAAAGGCAGCCTGCACGAAGGCGAAGCGATCCTTGTCACGGTGGGCAACGACAAACTGGTATTCAACCAGAAAGCCGCCGCGGCGGGCGCGGTGGCAGGTTGATGATGGATTTTCACGTCACGACTGCGTTCATCTTGAACGCAGTTTTTTATTCACTAACTTCGACTTTTCATCACGCTGGAAAATCACTAGGTTTGGACCAATGAAAGGCATCATTCTCGCCGGCGGCGCCGGGTCAAGGCTTTATCCGCTGACGCTGGTGGCGAGCAAGCAGCTCCAGCCGGTCTATGACAAGCCGATGGTTTATTACCCGCTGACGACGCTCATCGAGGGCGGCATTCGCGAGGTGTGCCTCATTTCCACACCGCATGACCTGCCGCGTTTCAAGCAAATGCTCGGTGACGGCAGCCGGTTTGGGGTTTCCCTCGAATACCGCGAACAGCCGAAACCCCAGGGGATCGCCCAGGCCTTTCTGATTGCCGAATCCTTTGTCGGCCGGGACAACGTGGCCCTGATTCTGGGGGACAATATTTTTTACGGCAGTGACGTGTTTTATCGCAAGATTGCCGAATTTACGGGCGGTGCCATGATTTTTGGCTATCACGTCCATGACCCGGAGCGCTATGGAGTGGTTGAATTTGACGGCGCGGGCCGGGCCATTTCCATCGAGGAAAAACCGAAACGACCGAAGAGCGACTACGCGGTGCCGGGCCTCTATCTTTATGACAATCAGGTGGTGTCCCTGGCCAAGTCCCTGAAGCCTTCCGCGCGCGGCGAATTGGAAATCTCCGACTTGAACGTTGTGTATTTGCAGCGCGGGCAACTGCGCGTACACCGGCTCAGCCGCGGTTTTGCCTGGCTGGATGCCGGCACCAGCAGCAGCCTGCATGATGCTTCGGCTTATGTGCAGGCGATTGAGAAGCGGACGGGTATCAAGATTGGATGTCCGGAGGAAGCCGCGTTCCGTGCTGGTTTTCTCAAACTGACCCAACTGGAGGAACTCGCGGGCCAGATGCCGAATTGTGAATACCGTGTTTATCTGAATGAAGTGGTGGCGGAGGCCAAACGGCTGCAAAATAATTTATGATTTACGATTTACGATTTACGATTTCTGCGCCGCATCACCTACAAATCTGCTCCCGATTGGCTGGTCAATCATCAATCATCAATCATCAATCACAAATGGCATGATCCTGCTCCTCGGTGCATCCGGCTATATCGGTGAAGCGTTTGTGCGCGAACTGCAGCGACGCCAACGGCCCTTCGCCCTGCTCTCGCGAAAGGAAGTGGATTATAACCGGTTTGAGGTGTTGTTGGAATTTTTGAAGAAAAACCGGCCGGAGTTTCTCGTCAATGTCGCCGGTTACACCGGCAAGCCGAATGTGGATGCCTGTGAGGTGGCCAAAGCCGATACGCTGGCGGGAAACGCATTGTTGCCGCAAACCATTGCCCACGCCTGCGCGGTTTCCGCCATACCGTGGGGGCACGTTTCATCAGGGTGCGTTTTTTCCGGCGCCCGGGTGACGCTGAACGGCCGGACGCACGCGGAAAAGGATTTGACCCGGCCCGACCTGCGTTCCCTGGTCGAACAATCCCCGGACGCCATTCACGGTTTCACCGAAACCGACCCGCCGAATTTCACCTTTCGCGATCCGCCGTGCAGTTTTTACAGTGGCACGAAGGCGTTGGGCGAGGAGGCCATCACCGGCGTCGGGCACAGTTACATCTGGCGACTGCGGATTCCGTTCGATGAATTCGACGGCGGGCGCAATTATCTCAGCAAGGTGCA
>JAJPJM010000003.1 GCA_021324235.1 Verrucomicrobiota bacterium | reverse complement strand
GCCGGCGTCACGATCGAGAGCAGCTTGCGTGCGGCCGTCCCGAAGTCGTTCATCGCACCACCTCGCGGCGCAAGGCTTGGACCACCTGGTCCTGTTCGGCTTCTGTCATTTGCGCGTAGATCGGCACCAGAATAGCATAGTCCTGCGCCGCCTCGGAATGAGCCAGCGCATGGCGCGGCGACCGGTCCGCATAAGCCGCTTCGCGATGCGAGCACATGATGCCGCGCCGCGTCGCAATGCCCGCATCCAGCAGTTGTTGCATGAGCCGGTCGCGCGTACTCGCGGTGGCCTCCCGCAGCCGCACCAGATAGGTCTGGTGGTTCCAGCGGGAATCCCCGGGTTCACGGAACAGTTCAAGTTTTTGAATGCGCGCCAGCTCGAGATCATAGTGCGCGGCCAGCGCCCGCCGACGCTGAATGATTCCCGCCAGACGCCCAAGTTGGGCCAATCCCAACGCGGCTTGAATATCGGTCAGCCGGTAATTATATCCCAGCTCCAAATACTCTTCGGTCACGACGGTGGCGGCCTGATGGCGTTCCCGGTCATTGACCGACATGCCGTGCTGGCGCAATCGCCGCAACCGCGTGTTCCATTCGTCATTGTTCGTCATGACCATTCCGCCATCGCCCGTGCTGATGATTTTTCGCGGATGGAAACTGAAGCAAACCAGCGGGGAAAAGCCATTGGAACCGATCGGCTGGCCGTGATACTCGCTGCCGAGCGCACAGGCCGCGTCTTCGAGCAGGGGCAGTCCGTGGCCTTTCGCGATGGCGCTGATGGCTTCCAGGTCGGCCGGCCGCCCCACTTGATGGATCACCATGATGGCCCGGGTGCGCGCGGTGATGGCTTCGGGAATTTTCCCGGGCGCCATGTTCAACGTCGCGGGATCAATGTCCACAAACACCGGTTTCGCTCCGCAATAACGGACCGCGTTGGCCGAGGCGATGAAACTATGCGGGGACAGGATGACTTCGTCGCCCGGACCGACCCCCAGGATTTTCAAGGCGAGATGCAAGGCCGCGGTGCAGGAGGAAACGGCAATGCCGTGGCGCGCGCCCACCGTCCGGGCCAGGGCGTTTTCAAATTCGGCCACGCGCGGTCCCTGGGTGATCCAGCCGCTGTGGATGGTTTCGGTGACCAGCGCAATTTCCGCCTCGCCCAGTTCCGGTTTGGCCAGCGGGATGGTTTGCATTTCACACCTCCCAGTTGCGCGCGGTCATCTGTTCCAGACAGCGCGGATTCGCCTGGTGCAGTTTGCGGAAATGATCCAGGGTCACCCGCAACCCGTCGCGCAAACTGGTTTGTGGTTTGAAAACAATGGCGGATCTTAACCTGGCGGTGTCCACCCAGAGCCGGGGAATATCCGCGGGGCGATCCGCTTCATAAGTGGGTTTCAAATCCACCCGCCCGGTGATTTCGAGCACCAGTTTTGCCAGTTCGTCCACGCGGGTTTCCTCGCCGTAACCCAGATTGACCAGCCCGCCCACCAGGGCGTCACATTCGGCAATCTTCACCAGGGTCTCCACGCAGTCCCGGACAAATAAAAAATCACGGAAGTACGATCCATTCCCGAAAATCACCGGCGGCAGACCCGACAGCGCGCGCAGCATGAAACGGGGAATCACTTCTCCGGTGTCACCGGCAAAATGCGAGCGCGGTCCATAATTGTTAAAGGGGCGAACACACACCGTCGGCACCTTGAAACCTTCAAAATAGGCGCGGGTGTAATGTTCGCCCGCCAGTTTGCTGCCGCCATAAACGGTCAATGGCCAGGTGGCCGTGGTTTCACGAATCGGAAAATCCATTGCCCGGCCGTAGACTTCCGAGGTGGATACATACACGAACCGCCGGACTTTCGCGGCGCGGGCGGCCTCCAGCATATGCAAGGTTCCCAGCGCATTGACCTGATGATTCTCCAGCGGGTTATGCAACGAATGACGCACCCCCAAGCAGGCCAGGTGGAAAACCACGCCGATGTCCTGGGACACGCGCCGGCACGTCGCCGCGTCCGTAATGTCGCCCTCAATGATTTCCAACTGCGGCGACCCGGCAACCGCGGCCAGATTGGCACGGCTGCCGTTTCGAAAATTGTCCAACACCACGACCGTCAGTCCGCGTTCGATCAGGTATTCAACCAGATGCGAACCGATGAAGCCGGCGCCACCGGCCACCAGGATTTTCTGACTGGTGAGATTCATGGATTGATCATGGATGCCGGATTTTCCACAACGACGACGTCGTCGGGCAGGTCGAGGCGGAGGATGCGTCCGGCCCTCGCGAGCAACCCGCCTCCGGGAGCGCGGCCGAAACGGTTGACGCAAGGACAGACGGTTGCGGCCCGACCGGGCACAGCCTTCGGGGTAATTCCCTGACGTTTCATAACGTGATCCAACTCCCGCTGGTCGCCAGACTTTCCTGCGCGGCGGCAAGAATTTTAACAATGCGCAATCCGGCCGGTCCGTCCGATTCCGGGGCATGGCGTTCCCGGATGCAATCCAGAAAATGCCTCGTTTCGCGCCGCAACGCCTCGGTGGAGTCGATATGGGGCGTGTACAGATCGCCGGTGCGGTAGCCGGCCAGAATCTGATGGGAATCCGCCACCGACCGGTCTTTCAGCACGAGTCCCTTGTCATAGATTTTGATGCGTTCGTCGGGACTTAAGTCGTCATAGACGAGCATTTTCTTGCTGCCCCCGATGATGATGCGCCGAATTTTTGCCGGGGCCAGCCAGTTTACATGAAAATGTGCGAGCGTCGTGTCATCGAATTTCAACGTGAGATAGGCGATGTTTTCGACACTGCTTCCGGCCACATGGCAGGCTCCGTGGGCCGAAACCTCGGTCGGCTTTTGCGGCAGCACGTAATCCATGATGCTCAAGTCATGCGGTGCCAGATCCCAAATCACGTTCACATCGTGCTGGAACAATCCCAGATTGACCCTCACCGAATCGAAGTAATAAATCCGCCCCAGCTCGCCGGTGGCGATCAACTCGCGAATTTTCCGCACCGCCCCGGTGAAAATGAAAGTATGATCCACCATCAGCGTCAGCCCCTTCTGGTCCGCCAGCGCAATCAACTCTTCGCATTCTGAAACGGTCTGCGCCATCGGCTTTTCAATGAGCACATGCTTGCCTGCCAGGAGGCACCGTTTGGCCAGCGGGTAATGGGTGCTCACGGGCGTGGCCAGGGCCACCGCCTGCAGCTTCGGATCGGCCAGCACTTTGGACAGATTGGACGCGGTCCGCGCCTGCGGATATCGTTCCCCGCAACGCTCGAGCCGTTGAGGGTCTTGATCCACCAGCCAGCGCAAATCGCCGTCCGTCTGATCGGAAAAGTTGCGCATGAGATGCGGCCCCCAATAACCACACCCGACGACTGCCAGGCCGATTTTTTTGCCGGTGTTGGTCATTTCTGTTTATTCCGTAAACAGGCGCAAGACACGTTGGACGCTAGTAAATCCAATCTGGCTAAGCAATACCCATTTGCCGGACCGGCGGAAATTTTCCCCGGCCGCATCCAAAAACCGACCGGAACCCGGCGAAAAAAAAAGCATGGTCCACCCCTGATTTCCGGAGCCCCGCGACGGGCGGACCGGCGTGTCACCCGATGTTACCAACTTTCGCTTGACGACCCGATAAAAGGTACTATTATCGCGATTATAAGCCAGTAAAGGAGTCATCGAATCGAAGTTGGTTCTGAAGCGGAAAGGATCGTGTATGAAAACGTTGTGTTCCTGGTTGAAAGGCGGGCCGTTTTCGGTTGTGTTTCTTGCCCTGTTGACAGGCGGCGGCGGGGTTTTCGCCCAAACCATTGATTCCAATCTCGTTCCTGTGATCACCGTCCAGGCGACCGAACCGGTTGCAACCTCGACCAATTCCGGTGTGTTCACCGTGTTCCGGGCGGGCAACACGAACGCGACCTTGAACGTGTGGTACGACCTCGGCGGCACGGCGTCCAACGGCGTGGATTACGCGCCGATTCCGCCGCATCTGGTCGAGATCGCTGCGGGCGCGACTTCCAACACCATCGTTATCACGCCGCTCACCAACACGCCATCGAGCGTCGCCCGGACCGTGGTCCTGCAACTGACAAATTCACCGCTGCTGAACCCCGTCAATTATGCAATCGGCTCACCCAGCGTGGCAGTGGTGTATGTGAAAAGCAATGGCGTGACCAACCTTCCACCGATCGTGAATATCATCACGCCCAACGACGGCGCCTTGTTTTATACGCCGACCAATATCCTGATTTTGGCCAGGGCCGTGGATCTGGACGGCTCCGTCACCAACGCCGAATTTTTCGCCGGCACGAATGATCTCGGCCAGGGGGTCAAGGTCGTTCTGGACCCTCCGGGGGTTAACGGAGTGGTCGGGTTGGTTTACCTGCTCAACTGGCTCAATCCATCACCCGGCAATTATCCCCTCACGGTGGTGGCCAGTGACAACGATGGCGCCTCGACCACGTCCGCGCCGGTTGACATTACGGTCCTGCAAGGTCCACCCACCAACCTTCCGCCCGTGGTGAGAATGATCAGTCCGGCCAACGGCTCTGTGTTTCATGCGCCCATCGATCTTCCGCTTTTTGCGTTTGCCAATGACCCGGACGGCTCGGTGGCTTCCGTTGAATTTTTTGCCGGGACCAACAGCCTCGGCTTCGGCCAGCACATCCCGGTTCCGGTCGCCGCCGGTGCGACCAGCACCGAACCGGTGCCACCCATTTTCCCGACCAATCTGTTTTTCCTGGTCTGGAGCAACGCGCCGATCGGCATTTATCCTCTGACGGCGGTGGCCACGGACAACGGCGGCGCTTCGACCACCTCCGCGCCTCCGGTCAACATCACCATTCTGCCGCCATTGCCGCCGCCCACCAACCGGCCGCCGATCGTGAGCATCGTAGCGACCGATCCGGTGGCGATTGAAGGCACCAATTGCTGGGTCTGGCCGGGCGAAACCAATTCCCCGCCGACTTGGGCTGCGTGGCCCACGGCGGTGTGCCGGTACTTCACCAACTGCGGTCCCAAGATCGCCACGTTCACCGTGCGCCGGTTTGGTGATACCAACAGCGACGTGACGGT